>NZ_JAOECN010000047.1:0-36247 GCF_029836855.1 Pseudomonas sp. GD04058 | reverse complement strand
CCTGGATCAGCGACGGCACGCTTTCCAGCACGCTGATGCCTTGCTGCTGAACGTGCGCCAGCAGCGCTTGTGGATCACGGGCGATATCGTTCGGCACGATATCCACCCGGGCGCCGAACAGCGGTGCGGCGAGGAACTGCCAGACCGAAATGTCGAAGCTCTGCGAGGCGGTCTGGGCGATCACGTCCTTGTCGCTCAGGTCGAGGTACGGGACCTTGCTCAGCTGGTTGTTGAGCATGCCGCGCTGTTCGACCATCACGCCTTTCGGCAGGCCGGTGGAGCCGGAAGTGAAGATCACGTAGGCCAGGTTGTCCGGGCTGCTATAGCGACCGGGATTGGTGGTTTCGGTACTTTGCTGGACCTGTTCCCAGACCAGCAGTTGCACCGCTTCATTGCCGAACAGCAGCTCACGGGCCTGGGCTTCGCAGGCGGCGCTGCACACCAGCACCGGCGCCCTGCTCTGCCCGATCACGCCGCTCAGGCGCTGGTTCGGCAGCGCCGGGTCCAACGGCAGGTAACCTGCGCCGGCCTTGAAGCTGCCAATAATCATGCCCAGCAGATCCGGGCCGCGCTCGGTCAAAAGGGCGATCGGCTGGTCGAAGCCGGCGCCCGCCGTGATCAGGGCATGGCCCAGGCGGTTGGCGGCCTCGTTGAGTACTTGGTAACTGATGCGGTCGGCCAGATGGCTTACGGCAATCCGCTCGGGATGGGCCGCAACCCGCTCCTCGAACTGCACCACATAACTGCGCTCCAGCGGATACTCGCGGGCGCTCTGGTTGACGCCGCGGGTCAGGAACTCGCGCTCCCCCTCGCCCAGCAGCGGCAGCGCCGCCATATCGCCGTGGAAGCCTTCCACCAGCGCCAGCAGCAGGCGCTTGAACTCCGCCAGCATGCCTTCGACGGTGCTCTGGTCGAAGTAGCGCTGGTCGTAGGACAGGTGCAGGCCAAGGTCATCGCCCGGGTAGCACACGGCAGTCAGCGGATAGTTGGTGTGGGTGCGGCCGGAATCCGAGGTGGCATTCAGGCTTTGTGCACGGTCCAGCACCGAGACTTCCACCGGCGCGTTCTCGAACACGAACAGGCTGTCGAACAGCGGCAGGCCCTTGGGCAGCTCGCTGAGCTCCTGGATATTCACCAGCGGCAGGTATTCGTACTCGCGCAATTGCATGTTGCTGTCGAGCAGGCCGTTCAGCCACTGGCGCACGCTCTGCCGCTCGCCATCGCCGGGCAAACCGACACGCAGGGCGATGGTGTTGATGAACAGGCCGACGGTGCGCTGCATCTGCGGCATATCCACCGGGCGCCCGGCCACGGTGACGCCGAACAGCACGTCGCGTTCGCCGCTCAGGCGGCGCAGGGTCAGGGCCCAGGCGGCCTGGGCGAAGGTGTTGACGGTCAGCTGGTGCTGCTGCGCCAGCTCGCGCAGGCGGGCGCCGTCGCTTTCGTCGAGGCGGGTGTAGACATCGCCGACGATCATGCCGCCGCTTTCGCCGGCATGCTCGCGCAGGTACGGCCGGTCGCTGGGAATCGGCGTCGGCCGCTCGAAACCGCGCAGGCTGGCCCGCCACCAGTCACGGGCCTGCTCCAGGCCGCGCTGTTGCAGCCAGCCGATATAGTCGCGGTAGCGCGGGGCCGGCGGCAGTTGCGCATCGCGGCCTTCGCCAAGGGCCATGTAAAGGTCGAAGAAGTCGTTCATCAGCAACGAACGGCACCAGGCATCGATGAGGATGTGGTGGTTGCTCATCATGAACCAGTAGCTGGCCTCGCCGACGCGGATCAGGCGCAGGTGGAACGGCGCCTGGTGCAGCAGATCGAAGCCGGCCTCGCGCTCGCGCTTGTGCAGGGCTTGCAGTTGCGCTTCCTGCTGTTCGGCAGGAATGCCACGCCAGTCGAGGTAGTCCACCGGGGTATCGCCCGGCTTGTGGATAACCTGGAGCATGCCTTCGCCGATATCCCAACAGAAGGAGGCGCGCAGCGCTTCATGGCGGGCCACCACGGCCTGCCAGGCGCGGGTGAAGCGCTCGGGGTCGAGGGCGCTGTCGATGCGGTAGCGGTCCTGCATGTAGTACAAGCCGGTGCCCGGTTCCAGCAGGGTATGCAGGAGCATGCCCTCCTGCATCGGGGTCAGCGGGTAGACATCCTCGATCCGTGCCGCCGGCACCGGCAGCGCGTCCAGCTCGGCCTGGGTCAGGCGCGCCAGGGGGAAGTCGGACGGGGTCAGGCCGCCGCTGCCTTCATCCAGGCAATGCTCGACCAGCGCCTGCAACTGGGCCAGGTAAGCCTTGGCGATGGCTTCGATGGTCGCCTGCTGGTGACGCTCGGCGCTGAAGGTCCAGCGCAGGACCAGTTCGCCGCCATAGACCTGGGCATCGATGCTCAGCTCGTTGGGCAGCGGCGCCTGCGGGTCATGGGCCGTTCCGGCAGACTCTTCCTGCGGGCGGAACAGCGCGTCGCTGGCAAAGCTCTGGTCGAACTGGCCGAGGTAGTTGAAGGTCACCGGCGCCACCGGCAGTGCCTGCATCGCGGCACGGCTGTCGGCGTCGCCGAGGTAGCGCAGCACGCCGTAGCCGAGGCCCTTGTGCGGTACTTCGCGCAGTTGTTCCTTGATCGCCTTGATCGAACCGGACAGGTCGGCCGCCGGAGTCAGGCGCAGCGGATAGGCGCTGGTGAACCAGCCGACGCTGCGGGTCAGGTCAATCCCGTCGAACAGGCTTTCGCGGCCATGGCCTTCCAGCTGGACCAGCGCCGACGGCTGCTCGGTCCACTGGCAAAGCACACGGGCCAGGGCGGTCAGCAGCAGGTCGTTGACCTGGGTGCGGTAGGCGCTCGGTGCCTGTTGCAGCAACTGGCGGGTGCGCTGGGCATCCAGGCGTACGCTGACGCTGGCGGCATGGCGGTTTTCCTGGCCACCGGCCTTGTCGGTGCCCGGCAGCGGCATGGCCTCGCTGCCCAGGTGGGCCAGCCACCAGTCGCGTTCCTCGCGCAGCGAATCGCTGGCGGCATGGGCGGCCAGGCGCTCGGCCCAGTCGCGCATGGCGCTGGTCTTGGCCGGCAGCGGCTGTTGGCGATAAGCGTTTTGCAGGTCTTCCAGCAGCACGCGCCAGGACACGCCATCCACCACCAGGTGATGGATCGCCAGCAGCAGGCGCTGTTCACCTTGTGGGCCACTGACCAGTAAGGCGCGCAGCAGCGGGCCCTGTTGCAGGTCGAGGCTGCGCTGGGCTTCGTCGTAGAGCACGGTGCATTGGGCCATGTCGCTGACCTGGGCGACCCGCAGCAGGCTGTCGTCGCCATCGCGGAAGGCCGCCTGCCAGGCGCCCTCCTGCTCGCGGAAGCCGAGGCGCAGGGCGTCATGCTGCTGTTGCAGGACCTTCAATGCCTGTTCCAGTTGCACGGCATCGAGCACCTGGGTCGGCTCCAGCAGGACCGCCTGGTTCCAGTGCTGCCGGTTGGCGATCGGGGTTTCGAAGAACCAGTGCTGGATCGGCGTGAGTGCCGAAGCACCGGTCAGTTGCCCCTGCTCGGCGCTGACCACTTCGCGGGTGGTGGCAACGGCGGCCAGGGCCTGCACGGTCTGGTGCTGGAACAGGTCGCGCGGGGTGAAATGGATGTCGGCGGCACGGCCACGGCTGACCACCTGGATCGACAGGATCGAGTCGCCACCCAGCTCGAAGAAGTTGTCGTTGAGGCCGACCCTGGCGACGTTCAGCACCTCGCCCCAGATCCGCGCCAGGCGCTGTTCCAGCTCGCTGGTAGGCGCCATGTAGTGCTGGCGGTTCAGCTCCGGATCCGGCATCGGCAGGGCGCGGCGATCGAGCTTGCCGTTGGCGGTCAGCGGCATGGCGTCGAGCAGGACCAGGTGGGTCGGGACCATGTAGTCCGGCAGTTGCGCCTTGAGCGCGGCCTTCAGTTCGTCACGCAGGTGGGCCTGCTGTGCTTCATCCTGATTGGCGACATCGCTGACCAGGTAACCGGCCAGTTGCTTGCCCGCCGGCGTATCCAGCGCCAGCACCACCGCTTCGCGGATGGCGGCATGTTCCAGCAGGCGGCTTTCGATCTCGCCCAGTTCGATACGGAAGCCACGGATCTTCACCTGGTGGTCGACCCGGCCGATGTATTCCACCAGCCCGTCGGCACGCTGGCGCACCAGGTCGCCGGTGCGGTACAGGCGGCCGCCGTCGCTGGCGAACGGGTCGGCGACGAAGCGCTCGGCGGTGAGGCCGGCACGCTCGTGATAACCCACCGCCAGCCCTGCCCCGCCGACATACAGCTCACCCGTGGCGCCCTGCGGCACCAGGGCCAGGTCGGTATCGAGGATATAGGCGACCCGCGCTCCCACCACGCTGCCGATCGGCACGCTGGCCTGGCCCTCTTCCAGTTCGGCCGGCGCCAGGCAGGCCAGGGGCATGACCACGGTTTCGGTGGGGCCGTAGGCATTGAAGAACAGCTCCGGGGCAAAGGCCGCGCGAATGCGTTGCAGGTGTTCGCCGGTCAGGGCCTCGCCGCCGGTGATGCACATGCGCACCGGCAGGCGCTGCTGCCGGGTCGCCAGCCACTGCGCCAACTGGCTGCCGTAGCTCGGGGTGAAGCCGAGGATGTTCACGCCCTGCTCGCGAATCAGCGCACAGATTTCTTCGGCATCCCATTGGCCCTGGGCCCGCAGCACCACCCGTGCACCGCTCAGCAGCGGTACCAGCAGACGCTCGGTGGCGGCGTCGAAGTTGATCGAGTAGAAATGCAGCTCGCAGTCGCTCGGGCGCATGTCGAAGCGTTTGATCACCGCCTGGCAGTGCATGGCGATTTCACCATGGCTGACCACCACGCCCTTCGGCAGGCCGGTGGAGCCGGAGGTGTAGATCAGGTAGGCCTGGTGCTGCGGCAGGCTGATGAACGGCGGTTCGCTGTCCGGGTAAGCGGCCAGTTTCGCCAGGTCGTCCTCCAGGCTCCAGCGCGCCACGCCTTCCGGCAGCTCACCGAGGGCTTCGAGCAACCTGGTGTGGCTGAGCAGCAGGCGCACGCCGCTGTCGCGGATCATGTAGTGCAGGCGTTCCAGCGGGTACTCCGGGTCCAGCGGCACATAGGCGCCGCCGGCCTTAAGGATCGCCAGCAAGCCGATGACCATTTCCAGCGAACGCTCCAGCGCCAGGCCGACCCGCACCTGCGGGCCGACCCCTTGCTCGCGGAGCATCCAGGCCAGGCGGTTGGCCCGGGCATCCAGCTCGGCGTAGCTGAGGGTCTGGCCGCGGAAGGTCAATGCGCCGGCGTGCGGCGCGGCCTTGGCCCGCGCGCTGAACAGGCTGTGGATGCACTGGTCGAGACGCTGCTCGCCAGGTTCCACGCCGAGGCTGTCGAACAGCTGCTGGCGCTCGTCGTCAGCCAGCAACGGCAGCTCGGCCAGGCGCTGTTGCGGATCGGCCAGCAGCGCTTCCAGCAGGTTGCGCCAGTGGGCGGCCATACGGGCGATACGCGGCTCGTCGAACAGGTCGGTGCTGTAGGTCAGGCAGCAGCCCAGGCGATGGTCAAGCTCGGTGACTTCGAGGTTGAGGTCGAACTTGGTGGCGCGGGCGTCGTTGACCAGGTACTCGACGGTCATCCCGGCCAGCTCGCGGCTTTGCTGGAATTCCCAGCGCTGCACGTTGCACATCACCTGGAACAGCGGGTTCCAGGCCGCGCTGCGCGGCGGCTGCAGGGCTTCCACCAGATGGTCGAACGGCAGGTCCTGGTGGGACTGGCCGTCGATCACGGTCTGGCGCACCTGCTCGATCAGCTCACCGACGCGCATCTGCCCGTCGAGCTGCACGCGCAGCACCTGGGTGTTGAGGAAGGCGCCGATCAGGCCTTCGCTTTCCGGACGGATGCGGTTGGCCACCGGGGCGCCGATGCGCAGGTCGGTCTGGCCGCTGTAGCGGTAGAGCAGCACCGCCAGGGTGGCGGTCATGGTCATGAACAGGGTCAGGCCGTTCCTGGCGTTGAAGGCGCGCACGCGGCCGGCCAGGTCATCGCTGAGGTCGAAGCGCAGCAGTTCGCCCTGGTGGCTTTGTACGGCAGGACGCGGACGGTCGCCGGGCAGTTCCAGCAGCGGGTGTTCCTTGCCCAGTTGTGCAGTCCAGTAGTCCAGCTGGCGCTGGCGCTCGCCGGACTCCAGCCACTGGCGCTGCCACACGCTGTAGTCGAGGTACTGCACCGCCAGCGGCTCCAGCGGCGATGGCTTGCCAACGAGGAAGGCCTCGTAGAGCAGGCCCAGTTCGCGGGCGAAGATGTCCATCGCCCAGCCTTCGGTGACGATATGGTGCAGGGTCAGCACGAAGTAGTGCTCCTGCTCGCCCGCCTTGACCAGGCAGGCGCGCAGCAGCGGGCCGGTTTCCAGGTCGAAGGGCCTGTGCGCCTCGCTGTCGGCGAAGGCTTGCAGGCGCACCTGACGTTCGGCGGCCGCCAGTGTGGATATGTCCAGCCACTGCATGGCCACGCCGGTCTCTTCGGAAACCTTCTGGCAGGCCACGCCATTGACGCTGGGGAAGGTGGTGCGCAGGGTTTCGTGACGCAGAATCAGCGCCTGCAGGGCCGCTTCGAAGCAGCCGATATCGAAGGCGCCACTGAGCCGTGCCATGCCGCCGACGTTATAGGCGGGGCTGTCCGGCTCCATCTGCCAGAGGAACCACATGCGCTGCTGCGAGTAGGACAGCGGCACCGGCTGGCTGCGATCGACCCTGGCGATGGCCTGCTGGCTGTTGCGTGCGCCAGTGGCCTGCAGCGCAGCGATCTGCTCGGCGAAGGCGCCCAGCTCGCGGTGGTCGAACAGCACCCGCAGCGGCAGTTCGACGTCGCAGGCCTGGCGCACCCGGGAAATGATCTGGGTTGCCAGCAGCGAGTGCCCGCCCAGTTCGAAGAAGTCATCGGCCAGGCCGACCTGCGGCACGCCCAGCACTTCGCGCCAGATGGCGGCGATGCTGTGCTCCAGTTCGGTCTGCGGCTCGATATGTTCGCGGGACTGCCAGTGCGGCTCGGGCAATGCGCGGCGGTCCAGCTTGCCGCTCGGGCCCAGGGGCATCGCGTCCATGCGCACCAGTTGTGCCGGAACCATGTACTCCGGCAGTTCCAGGGCCAGTTCGGCCTTCAGGCGGGCGCTCTGTGCAGCCTCGCCCTCCCCGGTTTTCTCGGCGGTGAAATAGCCGACCAGTTGCGGACCGGCAACAGTCTGGCGCACCACCACGGCCGCCTGGCCAACGCCGTCCAGCGCCAGCAGGCGGGCCTCGATTTCCTGCGGCTCGACGCGAAAGCCGCGCAGCTTGACCTGATGATCGAGACGGCCGAAGTACTCCAGCGCGCCATCGGCGGCCCAGCGCACGCGGTCGCCGGTGCGGTACAGGCGCGCGCCCGGCTCGCCGGCGGCATCCGGGACGAAGCGTTCGGCTGTCAGCGCAGCGCGGCCCAGGTAGCCGCGGGCCAGCCCCAGGCCACCGATGCACAGCTCACCGGCCACGCCATCCGGCTGGGCATTCAGTTCGCTGTCGAGGACCCGGCAGACCACGTTGCCCAGCGGCCGGCCAATTGGCGACCGGGCACCATCGCTAACCTGGCAATGCCAGTGGGTAACGTTGATCGCGGTTTCGGTGGGGCCGTAGCGGTTGTGCAATTGAGCGTTGGGCAGTTGCGCCAGTACGCGGTTGCGCAATTCGGCAGGCAGCGCCTCGCCACCGGAGAACACCCGGCGCAGGCTGGTGCAATTGGCCGTCAGCGGTTCGTCGATAAACAGCTGGAGCAGCGGCGGGACGAAGTGCAGCGTGGTCACGCCGTGTTGCTGGACCAACTGGGCGATGCGATGCGGATCGCGGTGCTCGCCCGGTGCGGCAATCACCAGCTGGCAACCGGTGATCAGCGGCCAGAAGCATTCCCACACCGAGACGTCGAAGCTGATCGGCGCCTTCTGCATCAGCACGTCGCTGTCGTCTAGCTGGTAGGTGGCCTGCATCCATTGCAGGCGCTCGGCCAGGGCCGCGTGGGTGTTGCCGACGCCTTTCGGCAGGCCGGTGGAGCCGGAGGTGTAGATCACATAGGCGAGGTTGTCGCCGTGCAGGTGCAGGCCCGGCGCATGGCTCGGCCAGTTGTCCAGCTTGAGGGTGTCGAGGGCGATGGCGCTGACGCCTTCGGCATTGGGCATATCACCGAGCAGATGGCTTTGGGTCAGCAGCAGCGACACGCCGCTGTCGCTCAGCATGTAGGCCAGGCGATCGCTCGGGTAGTCAGGGTCCAGCGGCACATAGGCACCGCCGGCCTTGAGGATGGCGAGCAGGCCGATCAGCAGTTGCGGCGAGCGCTCGACGGCGATCGCCACCTTCACGTCCGGACCGACGCCCTTGTCGCGCAGGTAGTTGGCCAGGCGGTTGGCCTGGGCATGCAGGCCGGCGAAATCAAGGCTGCCGCCCTCCCACACCAGCGCGGTGCGCTCGGGGCTGCGCTGGGCCTGTTCATTGAGCAGCTCCGGCAACCAGCGGCTGGCCGGTGTGCACGGGGCGACGCTCCAGCTGGCCTGGCGGGCCTGTTCGGCTTCGTCGAGCAGGTGCAGGTCACCGAGGGCAATATCGGCCGATGCGCAGACTTGGGCCAGCAGGCGCACATAATGCTCGGCCAGGCGCTGGATGGTGGCGCGCTCGAACAGCTCGTCGGCGTAATCGAAGGACAGGTTGATGCGCCCGCTGCGGTCTTCCTCGCTGTGCAGTTGCAGATCGAACTTGGCCTCGCGGCTGTGCCACGGCAGTTCGTCGGCGAGCAGGCCGGGCAGGCGACGCAGGGCGCCGAGGTCGCGTTGCTGGTGGTTGAACATGACCTGGAACAGGCCCTGCTCGCGGGCCTGGGGGAAGGCTTCGACCAGTTGATCGAACGGCAGGTCCTGGTTGGCCTGGGCCTCCAGTGCCGCCTGGCGGGTACGCTTCAGCAGCTCGGCGAAGGGCAGGCGCGAATCCAGTTCGGCGCGCAGCACCAGGGTATTGATGAAGAAGCCGATCAGGCCCTGGGTCTCTCGGCGCGGACGGTTGGCGCCGGGCACGCCAATACGGATATCGATCTGGCCGCTGTAGCGGTGCAACAGGGCCTGGAAAGCGCTCAGCAACAGCATGAACGGCGTGGACTGGCTGCCCTGGGCCGCTGCCTTGAGGGCTTTGCTCTGCTCGGCGCTCAGGCGCAGGCTGTAGCGCGAGGCACTGTGCTGCTGGCGGGTGGAGCGTGGGTGATCGGTGGCGAGGCTCAGGCTCGGGTGTTCGTCGCCCAACTGCTCTTGCCAGTAGGCCAGTTGGCGCTCGGCCTCACCACGGGCCAGCCACTCGCGCTGCCACTGGCCGTAGTCGGCGTAGCGCACCGGCAGGGGCTCCAGGGTCAGCGGCTGCTCCTGAACGGCGGCGGCGTAGAGCCGCGAGAACTCGTCGATGAGCACGTTCAGCGACCAGCCGTCGGCGATGATGTGGTGCAGGGTCACCAGCAACTGGTGTTCCTGTTCGTCCAGGCGGAGCAATTGCACCCGCAGCAGCGGGCCGTTTTCCAGGTCGAACGGCAGGCGTGCCTGTTCTTCGCGGATGGCCTGGGCACGACTGCGGCGCTCGTCTTCGTCGAGATCGCCGAGGTCGATGCGCTGGAGGTAGAACTGGCCGGCAGGGTCGATGCGTTGCAGGGCCACGCCGTCCACTTCGTAAAAGCGCGTGCGCAGGGATTCGTGGCGTTCGACAAGGCGCTGGAAGGCACTGCGCAGAGCGGTTTCGTCCAGCTCGCCACGCAGCGTGAGGCCGGCCGGGATGTTGTAGGCGCTGCTCTGCGGATCCAGTTGCCAGGTGAACCATAGGCGGTTCTGGGCGAGAGACTGAGGCAGGCCTTCGTCACCGGCCAGACGGGCGATGCCGCCCTGGGCTTGCGCACCCGACCGGGCGCCTTCGATGGCGGCGACGAAGCCTTGCAGGGTCGGCGCTTCGAACAGCAGGCGCAGGTTCAGCTCGATGTCCAGGGCGTCACGCAGGCTGGCGACCACCTGGGTGGCGAGGATGGAGTTGCCGCCGAGCAGGAAGAAGTGGTCGTCGGCAGCGATGTCGTCCACTTGCAGGTGTTCGCGCCAGGTGCGCGCGACCAGTTCACCGAGGTTGGACCGGGCCAGGGCGGTGTCGCTGGCCTTGGCACCGATTTGCGGGAACACCGCGTAGCTGTCGAGGCTGCCGTCGGCCAGGCGGGTGCGGCAGGCGGAGCGTTGCAGCTTGCCGCTGGACGTCTTCGGCAGTGCGCCCGGGTTGAGCAGCACGACGACGGCCGGGGCCTGTTGATAAGCGTCGGCGACGGTTTCGCGCAGGGTACGGATCAGGTCTTCGGCGGGCACGTTCTTCTGCACGCTGCGGCCGATTTCCGCAGCGATGCCGATGCCTTCGATACCGTCCTGGTTGACGGCGAAGGCAGCGACCCGGCCCTTGCGCACCACCTCGACCTCGCGCTCGATGGTCTGCTCGATGTCCTGTGGATAAATATTCTGGCCGCGGACGATCAGCATGTCCTTGAGACGCCCCGTTATGTACAGCTCGCCGTCGCGCATGAAGCCAAGATCGCCGGTACGCAGCCAGGTCTGGCCGTCGTGCTGGACGAAGGTTTTCGCCGTGGCTTGCGGGTTGCGCCAATAGCCATGGGCGATGCTCGGGCCGCTGGCCCAGACTTCACCGACCTGGTTCTCGCCAAGCCTGTCCAGGCTTTGCGGATCGGCGATCAGCACGGCGTGTTCCGGCTGGCTGGTACCGCAGCTCATCACCGGGTTGCCCTGCCCCGCCCTGGCGATGTTGCGCGCCAGCTCCTGCTCGTCGAGGCGCAGGTGCGGGATGCCCTGGCCGCGCTTGCCACCGGCGACGAACAGGGTGGCTTCGGCCAGGCCATAGGAAGCGAAGAAGCTGCTGGCGTCGAAACCGCAGGCGGCGAACTTCTCGGCGAAGGCCTCCAGGCTATCAAGGCGGATCGGCTCGGAGCCGGAATAGGCGACGCGCCAGCCGCTGAGGTCGAGCCGGGCCAGGGCCGACTCGCTGACCCGGGCGGCGCACAACTGGTAGGCGAAGTCCGGGCCGCCGCTGATGGTGCCTTTGTACTCGCTGATCGCTTCGAGCCAGCGCAGCGGGCGGGTCAGGAAATAGGCCGGGGACATCAGCACGCAGGGCACGCCGCTGAAGATCGGCTGCAGCAGGCCGCCGATCAGGCCCATGTCGTGGTACAGCGGCAGCCAACTGACGATCACGTCGTCCGGGTTGAGATCGATGCCAAAACCGTGACGGATGAGCTGTTCGTTGGCGACCAGGTTGCCGTGGCTGACCTGCACGCCCTTGGGCAGCGCGGTGGAGCCGGAAGTGTATTGCAGGAAGGCGATATGGTCGCCGGTCAGCTCCGGTGCGACCCAGGTGTCGGTGTGTTCCAGGGTATCGACGCAGAGCAGCGCCGGGGCGCCTTCGGCAGCCAGCGCTTCGACTTCCAGCAGGCTGTCGCGCAGCGCGGCGGCGGTCAGCACCAGGGCCGGCTCGGCGTCGGCGATGATCGACAGCAGGCGCTCCTGATGGTGGCGGCGGTTGGACTCCGGTGGATAGGCCGGAACGGCGATGATCCCGGCATACAGGCAGCCGTAGAAAGCAGCGACGTAGTCCGGGCCGCTGGGGAACAGCAGGATGGCGCGGTCGCCCGCTTGCGCCTGGCCTTGCAGGGCGGCGGCGATGGTGCGGGCACGCTGGTCGAGGTCACGGTAGGTCAGCACGCTGCCCTGGTCCTGTTCGTCGGACAGAAAGCGCAGGGCCAGACGATCCGGCGTCTGTGCGGCACGACGTTGGAGGGACTGGGCCAGGGTGACGGGGAGTTCGAACGCGTCCATGGAGTGTTCCTGCTTGAATTCGGGCTTGGCAAAAAAAGGGGGCGGGTGACGAAAAGAAAACGCGCCGGCCGAGCCGACGCGTGCTGTCGCGTTGGCTCAGCCGGCGGCCTGGGCGGGCTGGCGCCCGGCACGATTGCGCCAGCGGGACAGGTGCTCTTCGGCGTAGCGGCGGATCTGCCGGAGCAATTGGGCCTGTTCGTCGATCAGGTAGAAGTGATGGCCTTCGAACATATCGAGGGAAAAGCCGGTGCAGGTGTCCTCCTGCCAGTCCAGCAGTTCCTCGACCTTGACCGTGTCGCGCTTGCCGCCGAATACATGGATCGGCAGGTCCAGCGGCTCGCGCTGGCCATGGTTGAAGCTGCCGCAGAGCAGGAAGTCGGCACGCAGGATCGGCAGGATCAGCTCCAGCAGTTCCTGGTTGGCCAATACGCCTTCGCTGGTGCCGCCGAGTTCGCGCAAACGATCGATCAGTTCGGCGTCGGTCTTTTCGCGGGCGTACTCGCTGACATCGCGACGGGACGGGCCGGCGGTGGCCGAAGCGAACAGGCACAAGGGTTGCGGCAGGCCGCGCTCGCGCAGCACATGGGCCAGCTCGAAGGCCAGCAGGCCGCCAAGGCTATGGCCGAACAATGCGTAGGGGCGGTCCAGCTCGACGGCAATTTCGTCGGCCAGCAGCCTGGCCAGGGCGGCCATATCGGTGTGCAGCGGTTCGTCCATGCGCATGCCGCGGCCGGGCAGCTCCAGCGGGCGGATGCTCAGCCAGGCAGGCAGCTTGTGCTTCCATGGGCTGTAGCAGGTGGCGCTGGCGCCGGAATAAGGCAGGCAGAACAGGGTCAGGCCGGATGCGTCGCGTTCGATGCCCATTTTTCGTTTTCCTGTAGGTGCACGCCCCGGCCATGACAGCGGCCGGGCTTGTCTCCCAGAAGAACGGATGGCATGTGGAAATAATTAGTCGCATCTGCCGACAGGCATGACTTGGAGGCCCTATCGCTGCGGTTCGGCGGTCCGACAAGCCAGCTCCCACAGGTTTGTGGGAGCTGGCTTGCCAGCGATAGGGCCCGAAAGGTAAAACAGAAACGCCAGAAACGAAAAAAGCGACCCGGAGGTCGCTTTCTTCGTTTTGCTTCGAGGAGTTCAAGGGCCTCGAGGCGGATATGGCGCAGCGGACGGGACTCGAACCCGCGACCCCCGGCGTGACAGGCCGGTATTCTAACCGACTGAACTACCGCTGCGTATCGCACAGGCTTTCGCCTGCTTGAAACTGGGATCTGGCCTGAAGGCTTCGGTACCTTCGGACCTCAAACCGGTCATGAACCGATCTGGAGAAAAGTGGCGCAGCGGACGGGACTCGAACCCGCGACCCCCGGCGTGACAGGCCGGTATTCTAACCGACTGAACTACCGCTGCGCGATGTGGACTTGCGTCCTGTTCCTCTCTGGTAGACCGTTTCTTTCGAAGCGATCCGGGTCAGGAACTTCCCAGGAAGTGGTGGGTGATGACGGGATCGAACCGCCGACCCTCTGCTTGTAAGGCAGATGCTCTCCCGGCTGAGCTAATCACCCAAACTCATCAAACCTAACTTTCTTGCATCATCACTGCTTTCGCTGTGTTTCTGCTTTGTTACGTTTGCTTCGCTGAGGCCGCGAAATTTACGCAGGTAACGAACCTAAGTCAATAGCCCCATTGAAGTTTTTTTCAAAAAGGACAAAAAAGCTCATTCCCTCCTCCACCGCCCCAACCTCAGGCGGTAGCACAAACCTGCGATTCCTCAAGCGGCTGTCACTGGTAAATCATCTTCCGCGTCATGCCACCGTCGACGATGAACTCCTGCCCGGTCACGAACCCGGCATTCTTCGACAGCAGCCAGGCCACTGCCGCCGCCACGTCCTCCACCGTCCCCACCCTGCCCGCCGGATGCTGGGCATGGTCGGCGTCGCTGAGGGGCTCGGCACGCCGCGCGGAAGGATCACGGGCATCGATCCAGCCGGGGCTGACGGCATTGACGCGGATCTCCGGGCCCAGGCTCATGGCCAAGGCATGGGTCAGCGCCAGCAGGCCACCCTTGCTCGCCGCATAGGCCTCGGTATCCGGCTCGGACTGGCGGGCACGGGTCGAGGTCAGGTTGACGATGGCCCCGCAGTGCGCACGCAGGTAAGGCGCGCAATGCTTGGCCAACAGCATCGGCCCGCTAAGGTTGACCGCCATGACGCGGTTCCAGTGGGCGAGGCTGAGGCTTTCGAGGGTAGTGTTGTGCGGATCGGCGATCGCCGCGTTGCACACCAGTGCATCGAGGCGGCCGAACTGGCCGAGGACTTCAGCCACGGCGAGGGTCACCTGGACTTCGTCGGACACATCCATGCCGACGAACCAGGCGTTGTCGCCCAGCACCTTGGCGACCTTGGCCCCGCGCACGCGGTCAAGGTCGGTGAGGACTACCTGCCAGCCCTCGGCGATCAGCCAGGCGGCGATGCCCAGGCCGATGCCGCGGGCAGCGCCGGTGACCAGCGCCACGCGACCGTTATGGCTTCGCTCGGCAACCGACCAGTCGATCACAGCGCCGCCAGGCCACGGGCGAGGTCGGCCTTGAGGTCGGCCACGTCTTCCAGGCCCACCGCGACACGGATCAGGCTGTCGCGGATCCCGGCCGCTTCACGCTCCTGCGGCGACAGACGGCCGTGGGAGGTGGTGCCCGGGTGGGTGATGGTGGTCTTGGCGTCACCGAGGTTGGCGGTGATCGAGATCAGCCGGGTGGCGTCGATGAAGCGCCAGGCGCCCTCCTTGCCGCCCTTGACCTCGAAGCTCACCACTGCACCGAAGCCCTTCATCTGGCGCTTGGCCAGTTCGTGCTGCGGGTGGCTTGGCAGGCCGGCGTAGTGCACCTTCTCGATGCCGTCCTGCTGCTCCAGCCATTCGGCCAGTGCCTGGGCATTGGCGCAGTGGGCGCGCATGCGCAGGTTCAGGGTTTCGAGGCCCTTGAGGAAGATCCAGGCGTTGAACGGGCTCAGCGAAGGGCCAGCGGTACGGATGAAACCGACCACTTCCTTCATCTGCTCGCTGCGACCGGCGACCACGCCGCCCATGCAACGGCCCTGGCCGTCGATGAACTTGGTCGCCGAGTGCATGACGATGTCCGCACCCAGTTCCAGCGGCTGCTGCAGCGCCGGGGTGCTGAAGCAGTTATCCACAACCAGCTGGGCGCCCTTGGCGTGGGCGATTTCCGCCAGCGCGGCGATATCCACCAGTTCGGCGAGCGGATTCGATGGCGACTCGACAAAGAGCAGCTTGGTGTTGGCCTTGAACGCCTGTTCCCACGCGCCCAGGTCGGCCAGCGGCACGTAGTCCACCTGGATGCCGAAGCGCTTGAAGTATTTCTCGAACAGGCTGATGGTCGAGCCGAACACGCTCTGCGAAACCAGCACATGGTCGCCGGCGCTGCAGAACGACATCACCGTGGCGAGGATCGCCGCCATGCCAGTGGAGGTGGCGACCGCCTGCTCGGCGCCTTCCAGGGCGGCGATGCGCTCCTCGAAAGCCCGTACGGTAGGGTTGGTGTAACGCGAATAGACGTTGCCTGGAACCTCGCCGGCGAACCGCGCCGCGGCATCGGCCGCGGTACGGAACACGTAGCTGGAGGTGAAGAACAGCGGATCGCTGTGCTCACCTTCCGGCGTGCGATGCTGGCCGGCGCGTACCGCCAGCGTATCGAAAGCGACCCCGTCGAGGTCGCTGTCCAGGCGCCCGGCATCCCATTCCTGTGTCATGCCGTTGCTCCTATATCAGTTGTTGTGAAGGTCGATGATCGCGCTGACCGCCTGGTTCTTGGCTTTCGCGAGGTCGTTGCGGGCCCGCTCGATGCGTTCCAGGTAGGCTGCGTCGACGTCGCCGGTGACGTACTGGCCGTCGAATACCGCGCAGTCGAAGTGCTCGATCTTGATCTTGCCGCCGCCAACCGCTTCGATCAGGTCAGGCAGGTCCTGGTAGACCAGCCAGTCGGCGCCGATCAGGTCGGCGACATCCTGGGTGCTGCGGTTGTGAGCGATCAGCTCGTGGGCGCTCGGCATGTCGATGCCGTAGACGTTGGGGAAGCGCACGGCCGGGGCCGCGGAGCAGAAGTAGACGTTCTTGGCGCCGGCTTCGCGGGCCATCTGGATGATCTGCTTGCAGGTGGTGCCGCGCACGATGGAGTCGTCCACCAGCATCACGTTCTTGCCGCGGAACTCCAGCTCGATGGCGTTGAGCTTCTGGCGTACGGATTTTTTCCGCGCGGCCTGGCCCGGCATGATGAAGGTGCGGCCGATGTAGCGGTTCTTGACGAAACCTTCGCGGAACTTCACGCCCAGGTGGTTGGCCAGCTCCAGGGCCGCGGTGCGGCTGGTGTCCGGGATCGGGATGACCACGTCGATGTCGTGGTCGGGACGCTCGCGCTGGATCTTCTCCGCCAGCTTCTCGCCCATGCGCAGGCGCGCCTTGTACACCGAGACGCCATCGATGATGGAGTCGGGGCGGGCCAGGTAGACGTGTTCGAAGATGCACGGCGAGAGTTTCGGGTTGGTCGCGCACTGACGGGTGTGCAGCTTGCCTTCCTCGGTGATGTACACCGCTTCGCCCGGGGCCAGGTCGCGGATCAGGGTGAAGCCGAGCACGTCCAGCGAGACGCTTTCCGAGGCGATCATGTACTCGACGCCTTCGTCGGTGTGACGCTGGCCGAAGACGATCGGGCGGATGCCGTTGGGGTCACGGAAGCCGACGATGCCGTAGCCGGTGATCATGGCCACCACCGCGTAGCCGCCGACGCAGCGGTTGTGCACGTCGGTGACCGCGGCGAACACGTCTTCCTCGGTGGGTTGCAGCTTGCCGCGCACCGCCAGTTCATGGGCGAAGACGTTGAGCAGGACTTCCGAGTCGGAGTTGGTGTTGACGTGGCGCAGGTCGGACTCGTAGATCTCCTTGGCCAACTGCTCGACGTTGGTCAGGTTGCCGTTGTGCGCCAGGGTGATGCCATACGGCGAGTTGACGTAGAACGGCTGGGCCTCGGCCGAGGTCGAGCTGCCCGCGGTTGGGTAGCGCACGTGGCCGATGCCCATGTGGCCGACCAGGCGCTGCATATGGCGCTGCTGGAAGACGTCACGGACCAGGCCGTTGTCCTTGCGCAGGAATAACCGGCCATCATGGCTGGTCACGATACCGGCAGCGTCCTGGCCGCGGTGCTGGAGGACCGTAAGCGCGTCATACAGCGCCTGATTGACGTTCGACTTACCGACGATACCGACGATGCCACACATGCGACGCAACCCCTACTTAATGAAACTGGACTGAACGGTGCTCACGGAGCTTTTGGCCCCAGGAGCTGTTCCTTGAACGGCAGATCAGCGGGAGCGCTGATTCCGCTGGCTAGCCACTGGCTGGTCAACCCCAGGATGAGGTTCTTCGACCAGTCAGCCACCAATAGAAATTGTGGCAAGAGCCGCGACTCCTGCCACCATGGATCCTGTTGTACCGGCCCCAGGCTCAACAGCCCGACGGCCACCACGACAAGCAATGCCCCACGGGCGGCACCGAAGGCCATGCCGAGGAAGCGATCGGTCCCGGACAGCCCGGTGACCCGAATCAGCTCGCCGAGCAGAAAATTGATCATCGCCCCCACCAGCAGGGTGGCGACGAAGACGATGGCGCAACCACCGATGACCCGGGCGGACGGCGTCTGGATATAGCTCTCGAGGTACTGCGCGGCGGAGCCGCCGAACATCCACGCCACCGCACCAGCGACGATCCAGGTGAGCAGGGACAGAGCTTCCTTGACGAAGCCGCGCTTGAGACTGATCAGCGAAGAAATGGCGATGATCGCGAGAATCGCCCAGTCGACCCAGGTAAATGCCACGGTGTTGCCTGCGAACGGTTGAGGCGGCGCATTTTACCAGAGCGCAGGACTATGGGTAAGCAGTGATTTGCCGTCCGGCGCAGGCGCTGGACGGCAGATTTCAGCCACGTTCGGGCTGGAAACGGACAACGAAGCCCTTGAGCTTCTGCTGTCGGCTGATGACATCGCGCAGGCGCTCGGCTTCGGCACGCTCGATGACCGGGCCGACGAACACCCGGTTCATGCCGTCGGCAGAGCGGATATAGGCGTTGTAGCCCTGGGTGCGCAGGGTTTTCTGCAGGCTGTCGGCGCTGGCGCGGTTGGACAGGCTGGCCAGTTGCACCGACCAGCTGACCGGCAGGCCATTCGGGTCGACCTTGCTGGCGCTGGCCTGGGTTGGCGCCGGGGTTTGCGCAGCCGGTTTGGCCGCAGCCGGGGCCGCCGCGACTGCCGGAGCAGGGGCAGGCTTGGCCGCAGGCTGCGGGGTTGGTACCGGTGTGCTCGGCTTCGCTGCTTCCTGCTGGACAACCGGCTGCTGGACCGGCGCCTGTTGGACCGGGGCGATCGGCGTAGCCGGCGCCGTCTGCGGCTGGTCGGCGACGCTCTCGTCCGCAATCACCTGGGGCTCGGGTACCTGTACCGGTTCGACCTGCACCTGCGGCAGCGCCGGTACGGCAGGGGCCGCAGGTGCCTCGACCTTGACCTGGCGCAGTTCGTCCTGCTTGGTGAACAGCATCGGCAGGAAGATGACTGCCAGGGCCACCAGCACCAGTGCCCCGACCATGCGTTGTTTCATGACCTTGTCCAGCCCCGCCATTGGCTCAGTCCTCCATGGCCTGCCGGCCCAGCCACTCCAGGGCTTCGCCGACACAGAAAAATGATCCGAACAGCAGGATCTCGTCATCCGCCGTCGCCTGCGCGCACTGCCCCTCCAGGGCCTGTGCAACGCTGGAATAGGACTGCACCGCTGCACCAAGGTTCTCCAGTGCCGCTTGCAACTCGGCGGCCGGACGGCTGCGCGCTGTATCCAGTGTAGCCACGGCCCAATGACGAACATGCGGCAGCAACGGCTGGATCACGCCACCCAGGTCCTTGTCGCTGAGCAGGCCGAACACCGCCAGGCGCTTGCCCGCGACCGGACGCGCCGCCAGGCGCTCGGCCAGGTATTCGGCAGCATGCGGGTTGTGGCCTACGTCGAGCAGGATATTCAGGCGCTTGCCGTTCCAGTCGAACTGGCGACGGTCCAGGCGCCCGACGATGCGCGCCTCCTGCAAGGCCCTGGCAACCACCGCGGCATCCCACGGCAGATCCAGCAGCAGATAGGCCTGCAGGGCAAGCGCGGCGTTCTCCATCGGCAGGTCCAGCAGCGGCAGGTCGTGCAACTCGACGTCGCTACCGCGAGCATCGACACCACGCCATTGCCAGCACTGTTCGCTGTAGGCGAGGTCGAAATCACGCCCGCGCAGGAAGAACGGGCAGTTCAGCTCACGGGCCTTGTCCTGCAGCGGTTGCGGCGGGTTCAGGTCGCCGCACAGCGCCGGGCGGTCCTGGCGGAAGATCCCGGCCTTCTCGAAGGCCACGGACTCACGGGTGTTGCCCAGCCAGTCGGCATGGTCGACACCGATGCTGGTGACCACGGCAAGGTCCGCATCCACCAGATTGACCGCGTCCAGGCGCCCGCCCAGGCCCACTTCGAGGACCACGGCGTCCAGCGCCGAGCGACTGAACAGCCAGAAGGCCGCCAGGGTGCCCATTTCGAAATAGGTCAGGGAAATTTCACCGCGGGCCGCTTCGACGGCGGCGAAGGCCTGGCACAGTTGCTCATCGCTGGCCTCGACGCCGTCGAGCTGCACCCGCTCGTTGTAGCGCAGCAGGTGCGGCGAGCTGTAGACGCCCGCCTTCAGCCCCTGCGCCTTGAGCAGCGCGGCGATGAAGGCGCAGGTCGAACCCTTGCCGTTGGTGCCGGTGACAGTCACCACCCGAGGCGCCGGCTTGCCCAGCCCGAGCCGGGTCGCTACCTCGCGGGAGCGCTCCAGGCCCATGTCGATGGCCGAAGGGTGCAACTGCTCAAGGTAGGCGAGCCATTCGCCAAGGGTACGTTGGGTCATACGGTGGCAGGCGCCGGTGGCACGACTACCGCGTCAACCGCCGAAGGTACATACTTCGGCGACGGCTGGCCGGTCATCTGCGCGAGGATCTTCGCCAGGCGCGGACGCAGTTCGGCGCGGTGGATGATCAGGTCGATGGCGCCGTGTTCCAGGAGGAACTCGCTGCGCTGGAAGCCTTCCGGCAGTTTCTCGCGCACGGTCTGCTCGATTACCCGCGGGCCGGCGAAGCCGATCAGGGCCTTCGGCTCACCGACGATGACGTCGCCGAGCATCGCCAGGCTGGCGGAAACGCCGCCGTAGACCGGGTCGGTCAGTACCGAGATGAAGGGGATGCCTTCTTCGCGCAGGCGCGCCAGGGCGGCGGAGGTCTTGGCCATCTGCATCAGGGAGATCAGCGCTTCCTGCATGCGTGCACCGCCGGAGGCCGAGAAGCAGACCATCGGGCAGCGGTTTTCCAGGGCGTAATTGGCAGCGCGGACGAAACGCTCGCCGACCACGGCGCCCATCGAGCCGCCCATGAAGGAGAATTCGAAGGCGCTGACCACGATCGGCATGCCCATCAGGGTGCCGCTCATGGAGATCAGCGCGTCTTTCTCGCCGATCTGCTTCTGCGCGGCGGCCAGGCGGTCCTTGTACTTCTTGCCATCGCGGAATTTCAGGCGGTCCACCGGCTCGAGCTCGGCGCCCAGCTCGTTGCGGCCTTCAGGGTCGAGGAAGATGTTCAGGCGGGTACGCGCGCCGATGCGCATGTGATGGTTGCACTTGGGGCAGACGTCCAGGGTCTTTTCCAGTTCCGGACGGTAAAGCACGGCTTCGCAGGACGGGCATTTGTGCCACAGGCCTTCGGGAACCGAACTCTTCTTCACCTCGGAACGCATGATCGATGGAATCAGTTTGTCTACTAACCAGTTGCTCATGCTTTATTTCTCCAGTAGCGGCGACCGGCAGGGATTGAGTGCCGGATCGCGCGTATGCCCTTGAGCTTCAAAAATGCTTCGGAAACACCGGCCGCAGCCGTGGGCGCGCCGAAAGCGCTGGCCCGGACGGCATGCGACCGCTCGTCGATTCGTATGGCCGGCCCAAGGGCCTGGCCTGGCAGCACTGGGCTGCGAAAGTTATGGACGATGCCTTGCCCGCCGTCGTCACATCGGCACGCATCACGCGCGGCGTACCGCATCGAGGAAGGCGTCGATGCGCGCCGCATCCTTGATGCCCTTGGCCTGTTCCACCCCTCCGCTGACATCCACCGCATACGGCCGCACCTGGGCGATCGCCGCGCCGACGTTGTGCGGATTCAGGCCGCCAGCGAGGATGATCGGCTTGCTCAGGTGCCCGGGCACCAGCGCCCAGTCGAAGGCTTCGCCGGTGCCGCCAGGCACGCCGGCCACATAGGTGTCGAGCAGAATGCCGCTGGCTCGGGCGTAGCGCTTGCATTCGGCTTCCAGGTCATCCCCGGCACGCACGCGCAGGGCCTTGATCCACGGGCGGTGGTAGCCGTCGCACGCTTCCGGGGTTTCGTCGCCATGGAACTGCAGCAGGTCCAGCGGCACCGCTTCGAGAATCTCGTTGAGCTCGCAACGGCTGGCGTTGACGAACAGGCCGACGGTGGTGACGAACGGCGGCAGCGCGGCGATGATCTCCCGCGCCTGCTGCACGCTTACCGCCCGCGGGCTCTTGGCGTAGAACACCAGGCCGATGGCGTCGGCCCCCGCCTGGGCTGCGGCCAGCGCGTCTTCCACGCGGGTAATACCGCAGATCTTGCTGCGAACGGCAGACATGGGCAGCGAATCTCCAGAGGGCGAAAGTCCCGGATGTTAGCAAATGACCGTCGGGTCGTCAGCCGTTGGAAACTCGAAACCGGTGAGGAAATGCGGGCCGATGAAACGCTCGGGCAGGACGAACTCCTCCGGGTATTCCACCTGTACCAGGTAGAGGCCGAACGGATGGGCGGTGGCCGCGGCCTGCCGGCGGTCGAGGCTGGCAAGGATCTGCGCCGCCCACTCAACCGGGCGCTCGCCGGCACCGATGGTCATCAGCACCCCGGCGATATTGCGCACCATATGGTGGAGGAATGCGCTGGCACGGATATCCAGGACGATCATCTTGCCGTGGCGGGTGACCCGCAGATGGTGGATGGTCTTGATCGGCGACTTGGCCTGGCACTGGCCGGCGCGGAAGGCACTGAAGTCATGGGTACCCAACAGGCAGCGCGCCGCCTCGGCCATGCGCTCGACGTCCAGCGGACGATGGTTCCAGGTGACCTGGTCGCCAAGGTGCGCCGGGCGGATCTGGTCGTTGTAGATCACATAGCGATAGCGCCGGGCGAACGCCTTGAAGCGCGCATGGAAATGCGCCGGCATCCGCTCGGCCCAGGACACGCTGATGTCGTGGGGCAGATGACTATTGGCGCCCATGGTCCAGGCCTTGGGGTCGCGGATGGCGCGGGTATCGAAGTGCACGACCTGGCCGCTGGCATGCACGCCGGCATCGGTGCGCCCGGCGCATTGCACGGTGATCGGCTCGGCGGCCACTTTCGACAGGGCTTCCTCGAGGGTCTGCTGCACGCTGATCACGCCATCGCCCTGGCGCTGCCAGCCGCGATAGCGGGTGCCTTTGTATTCAACGCCCAGGGCGATTCGGTAAAAGCCTTCGGCGGCCACTTCGGACGCCGCGGTATCGATGATTTCCAAGGGAATAACAGCCTGTCGGTTACGCAATGGCGCGGATTATAACGACAACGGCAGCCACGAGGGCTGCCGTTGGTGGTACTGCCTGGCGGATCAGGCCAGCTTCGAGCGCAACTCGGCGGCTTCGCGGCGCTGGGCCTGGTCGCCTTCCTTGTTGACCTCGTCGAGGATGTCGCGGGCGCCGTCATGGTCACCCATGTCGATGTAGGCCCGGGCCAGGTCGAGCTTGGTGGCGACCTCGTCGGTGCCGGCCAGGTAATCGAAGTCGCCTTCGTCCGGCAGGCTGGCGGCGTCCTCGGCGGTGAAATGCGGTTCCAGCGACGGCGTTTCCAGGCTGGCAGAGAGCTTGTCCAGTTCGGCGTTGACGTTATCCAGCTCGGCGGCGAAGTTCTTCGACGCGGTATCGTCCTCGCCCGGCAGGGACAGGTCGAAGTCGTCCGGCAGCTCCAGCGGCGGCAGGTCGGCCTCAAGGCCCAGGTCGTTGTCGAAGGCCGCCAGTTCCGCTTCGATATCCAGCGGCGGGCGATTTTCGGTAGCGACGGTCGGGGTTTCATCCGGGACGCTGAGGTCGAAGTCGGCCAGGTCGGCGCTGGTATCGGACTGCGCCTTGGTGTGCTCGTCGAGCAGGGCATCGAAGTCGATATCGTCGGCGCTGGCAGTCAGTCCGGATTCGGCTTCAGGCTGCGCCGGCGCTTGCGGTTCGGTAACGGCGTAGCCCTGGAACAGGGCGTCGAAATCCACATCGTCATCGCTGGCGACAGGTTGCTCCGGCTCGGGCTCTGCTGCCTGCCCGGCTTCCGGCTGCGGTTCGACGGCCTGGGCTGCGGTGTGCTCCTGCAGCAGGCTGTCGAAGTCCAGGTCGTCTACCACCGGCGGCTCCGGCTCCGGGTCGGCTTGCGGCGCACTTGCAGCAGCCTGGGCGGCCGTCTGCTCTTCCAGCAGGCTGTCGAAGTCCAGGTCGGCGAACGCGTCGGCATCCGCCTCGGGCTGTGGAGCCTCGGCGCGGGGTGCTTCCGGGTTGTCCTGCAGCAGGGTGTCGAAATCCAGGTCGTCCAGCGACGGCGGCTCGGCTGACGGTTGCTCCTGTACCGGCTCCTGTACCTGCTCGCTGGCCTGTACCGCAGCCTGGTCGGCCGGGGCTTCCAGGTCCAGGCCGTCCAGATCGTCGAGGCTCAGGTCGAAGGCGCTGTCGAGGTCATCATCGGCAGGCAGGTCATCCGACTCGGGCTGCGGCTCTTCCGACATCAGTTCTTCGACGAACTTCTCGTCCAGGCCACTGGCCACGGCAGCACCGCCAGCCGCTGCGGCAGCGACCGCAGCCACGGCGAGCATGTTGGGGAAACGGCTCTTGAGCGATTCGACCGCCGCCAGGTTCTGCGGATTGGCCTGGAGCTGGCGCTCCTGCATGACGAAGCCGGTACGGTCGCCCTGATGGGCATAGACTTCCATCAGCTTGAGACGCAGGTCGCTGCGCTGCGGGAATTTCTCCACCGCCGGTTCCAGCAGGTTGGAAGCCTGCATCAGGCGGCCGTGGGCGATGCAATCGTCGATCTCGGCCATGAACGGATCGGCTTTCGGCTGCGGCTCGGGCTCGGCGACCCGCGGCTCGCTGACCTGCTCGGCGGCGGTGGCGGCAGCGGCGGAGGCCGCGACCACGGCCGGCGCCAGGGTGACGGTCGGCGGCACCACATCGAGGCCGTCGAAACTGCTTTGCGGCAGCTCGCGGTCAAGACCCAGTTCGTTTTCTTCGGCCAGTGCGCGGGCCATGCGCATGTGTTTTTCCGCTTCCTGCCGGGCCTTGCGCTTGCGTGCCAGCAACAGCAGCAAGAGCAGCAGTACCAGCAGCGCCGAGCCGGCGATCAGCGCCAGCAGCAGCGGGTTGCCAAGAATGCCGTCGAGCGCCGTGCTGCCCTGCCCCGCCGCCTGGGCATCGGCAGGCGCGGTGTCCTGCTCGGGGGCGGTATCGACCGCTGCCGGAGGCGGAGTCACCACCGGCTCGGCGGCCGGGGCCGGATTGGCCTGCAGTTGCGCGTCGATCACCGGCGCTGCGGCCACCGGGGCGGCCGGGGCGCTGCCCTGGGCTTCGAGGCGGGCGAGCTGGTCGTTCTTCAGGTCGATCAGCCGTTGCAGCTTGTCCAGCTGGCTTTGCAGATCGGAGACGCGACTTTTCAGCTCATCGCTTTCACGACGGCTGGCATCGAGGTTTTCCTGGGTCGTCGCGAGCTTGTCGCTCAGCGCCTTGTCGTTTCCGGCGGCAACCAGTTTCAGGTTGTCCTGCTGGGCAATGCGCGACGGCGCGGGCTGGGCGGCGTTGCGGCGGGTGGCGTCGAGCTGGCGGGCCTGGGGGCCAAGGCGGCGGCCTTCGCGCCATGCAATGTTCTGTTCGTTGACCTCTTTCAAGGCCTGGGCCTGGGGAATGGCCTGGATCTGCTGTTGGTCCGGCATGCGCAGGACCTGGCCGGTCTTTAACTGGTTGATGTTGCCGTTGATGAAGGCGTCCGGATTCAATGCCTGGATCGCCAGCATGGCCTGCTGCACTGAGCCACCCTGGCGCGAACGCGCGGCGATCTCCCAGAGGGTGTCGCGGCGCACCGTGGTGTAATTGGCCGGAGCGCTGACCGCCGGCGTCACGCCGGCAGCGGCCTGGGCCGCCTGCGGGGAGAACCGGGAAGGGTCGAGCAATACGCTGTAGTCGCGCAGCAGACGGCCTTGCGGCCACATCACCTGGACCAGGAACTTGACCATCGGCTCTGGCAGCGGCTGGCTGGAGGTGACTTTCAGCACGCTCTTGCCTGCCGGGTTGAGCACCGGGGTGAAGGTCAGGTCGTTGAGGAACGCCGGGCGCTCGACGCCGGCCTTGGCGAATTCTTCCGCCGGAGCCAGGCTCGGCTGGACGTCGGCGGCGCTCAGGTCACGCACGTCGAGTAGTTCGATCTCGGCATCGAGGGGCTGGTTCTGCGCTGACTTGAGGGTCAGTTCGCCAAGCCCGAGGGCATGCGCCATACCGGAAGACAGCGCCGACGCTGCGGCTATTGCTAATACCAGTTTGCGAATTCGAAGCATGACCTCATCCTTTGTTTTGAAGCGTCCCCGGGAACCGAGAAGAACTGAAGAACCGCCGTGAGGCTTATTACCGAACCGCTAGGCAACTTGCGTGCGAACGTTAATGGTCACTATGCAAAGTGTCGCCAAGTATCTTTTACACAAGGTCTTTTATCAACAATTCAGCCAGTTGCACGGCATTCAAAGCGGCACCCTTGCGCACGTTGTCGGTGGTCAGCCAGAGGTCCAGTTGCTGCGGCTCGTCGATTCCGCCACGCACCCGCCCGACATACACCACGTCCTGGCCCACTGCATCGCCGACCGGCGTCGGGAAATCCCCTTCGTCCTGCACCAGCTCGACACCTGGCGCAGTGTCCAGCGCCTGGTTCACCGCCGCCAGGTCCACCGCTTCGCTGGCGTTCAGGCTCACAGTGTAGCTATCGCCAAAAAACACCGGGACTTGAACGCAGGTGACTGAAATCTTGAGTAAAGGCAGGTCGAGCAGTTCACGCAACTCACGAACCAGGCGGCGCTCCAGCACACCATGCCCCTGTTCGTCGCTCGGGCCGACCTGGGCAAGCAGGTTGAAGGCTATCTGCCGGTCGAAGAACCGCGGCTCCAGCGGCCGGGCATTGAGCAGTTCGGCAGTCTGCCGGGCCAGCTCGCTGACGGCTTCGCGCCCCTGGGCGGACACGGCGAGGCAGGCGGTCACGGTGACGCGCTGCAGGTCGACGAGGTGTTTCAGCGGCGCGAGCACGACGGCCAGGGCAACGGCTGCGGCGCTTGGACTGTGCAGGGTTGCCGGGGCTTTCAGGGTGTCCAGCACCTGGGGGTTGGCTTCGGGAACCACGGCGGGGGCCTGCTCGGCAGGCAAGGCGCCGGACAGGTCGATCACCGTGCAGCCAGCGGCCTGGGCGCGGGGTGCGAAGCTCAGGGTCACGGCCGGGCCGGCGGCGAAGAAGGCCAGGCGAACCTTCGTGAAGTCGAACTCATCGACTTCCCGGGTGCGCAGGTTCTTGCCGCGGAAGCTCACGGCGCTGCCGGCGGATTCGTTGCTGGCCAGCAGGTACAGGGTGCCGACCGGGAAATCGCGTTCCTCGAGGATCTGCACCAGGGTTTCGCCGACGGTGCCGGTGGCGCCGATCACGGCGATGTCGATGGGTTGGGTCATCTGGAATTTCCTCTGGCCTTGAGGGCCTCATCGCTGGCAAGCCAGCTCCCACAGGGTTACGGGCTGATCATGGAATTTGTGCCTGACACAAACCCCTGGGTTTTTCGGTCAACCACAGGTTTAGCGGTGTACTCGGTCCCTGTGGGAGCTGGCTTGCCAGCGATTGCGGGCCCCGCGAATTCTGGGGAGCGGCACTTTACTTTGATTTGTACGAAAACAAAAAACCCGCGCTGTCACCAGCACGGGTTTTCCGGTTACCGCAAGGCGATCAACGCTCCAGCAGGATCCGCAGCATGCGGCGCAGCGGCTCGGCGGCGCCCCACAGCAACTGGTCGCCAACGGTGAACGCGCCCAGGTACTGGGAGCCCATGTTCAGCTTGCGCAGGCGACCCACCGGGATGTTCAGGGTGCCGGTGACGTTGGTCGGGGTCAGCTCCTTGATGCTGATCTCGCGCTGGTTCGGCACCAGTTTCACCCAAGGGTTGTGCTGGCTGATCAGGCCTTCGATGTCGGCCAGCGGCACGTCCTTGTTCAGCTTGATGGTCAGCGCCTGGCTGTGGCAGCGCATGGCGCCGATACGCACGCAGATGCCGTCCACCGGGATCGGGCTCTTGAAGCGGCCGAGGATCTTGTTGGTCTCGGCCTGGGCCTTCCACTCTTCGCGGCTCTGGCCGTTCGGCAGTTCCTTGTCGATCCACGGGATCAGGCTGCCGGCCAGCGGTACACCGAAGTTTTCGGTCGGGTAGGCCTCGCTGCGCATGGTTTCGGCGACCTTGCGGTCGATGTCGAGGATGGCGCTGGCCGGGTTGGCCAGGTCATCGGCCACGGCGGCGTTGGTCGCGCCCATCTGGCGGATCAGCTCGCGCATGTTCTGTGCGCCGGCGCCGGAAGCCGCCTGGTAGGTCATGGCGCTCATCCACTCGACCAGGCCGGCTTCGAACAGGCCGCCCAGGCCCATCAGCATCAGGCTGACGGTGCAGTTGCCGCCGATGTAGTTCTTGGTACCGGCATCGAGCTGCTGGTCGATGACCTTGCGGTTGACCGGGTCGAGGACGATGACCGCGTCATCCTGCATGCGCAGGGACGAGGCGGCGTCGATCCAGTAGCCCTGCCAGCCGGCTTCGCGCAGCTTGGGGAAGACTTCGTTGGTGTAGTCGCCGCCCTGGCAGGTCAGGATCACGTCCAGGGTCTTGAGTTCGTCGATGCTGTAGGCATCCTTCAGCGGAGCAATGTCCTTGCCCACTGCAGGGCCCTGGCCACCGACGTTGGAGGTGGTGAAGAACACCGGCTCGATGAGATCGAAATCCTGCTCCTCGAGCATCCGCTGCATGAGCACGGAACCGACCATTCCGCGCCAACCGATCAGACCTACACGTTTCATCGCAACTACACCTTCGCTAAAAGTGGGCCGCTGCCCTGTTGTGGTTTCGGCAGCGGGCCAGAGAGATTACAGATTCCGCAGCGCTGCGACTACTGCGTCGCCCATTTGCTGCGTACCGACCTTGGTGCAACCTTCGGACCAGATGTCGCCGGTACGCAGGCCCTGGTCGAGGACCAGGCTCACCGCTTTCTCGATGGCATCGGCGGCGCCGTGCTGGTTGAAGCTGTAGCGCAGCATCATCGATACCGAGAGGATGGTCGCCAGCGGGTTGGCGATGCCCTGGCCGGCGATGTCCGGCGCGGAGCCGTGGCATGGCTCGTACATGCCCTTGTTGTGGGCATCCAGCGAGGCCGATGGCAGCATGCCGATGGAACCGGTGAGCATGGAAGCCTCATCCGACAGGATGTCGCCGAACATGTTGTCGGTGACCATCACGTCGAACTGCTTCGGTGCGCGGACCAGCTGCATGGCGGCGTTGTCGACGTACATGTGGCTGAGTTCGACGTCCGGATAGTCCTTGGCCACTTCCTCGACCACTTCGCGCCACAGCTGGCTGGAGGCCAGGACGTTGGCCTTGTCCACCGAGCACAGTTTCTTGCCGCGCACCCGGGCCATGTCGAAGCCGACACGGGCGATGCGGCGGATCTCGCTTTCGCTGTACGGCAGGGTGTCGTAGGACTGGCGCTCGCCGTTTTCCAGCTCGCGGGTGCCGCGCGGGGCGCCGAAGTAGATACCGCCGGTCAGCTCGCGGACGATCAGGATGTCCAGGCCGGAGACGATTTCACGCTTGAGCGACGAGGCGTCGGCCAGTTGCGGGTAGAGGATCGCAGGGCGCAGGTTGGCGAACAGGCCCAGTTGCGAACGGATCTTCAGCAGGCCGCGCTCCGGACGGATGTCGCGCTCGATCTTGTCCCACTTCGGCCCGCCCACGGCGCCCAGCAGCACGGCGTCGGCCTTGCGTGCACGTTCCAGGGTCTCGTCGGCCAGCGGTACGCCGTGCTTGTCGATGGCGGCGCCGCCGATCACGTCATGCTCCAGGGCGAAGCCGAGCTGGAACTTGTCGTTGGCCAGCTCCAGCACCTTGACGGCCTCGGCGGTGATTTCAGGACCGATACCGTCACCCGGGAGAATCAGAATCTGCTTGCTCATGCTTTCCTCTATCTCGAATCAAGCGGCGCGCCGAGGTGGCGCGCCGGTAAATATCTGCTGGATTTCAGCGTTCGGCCCAGAGCACCAGGACATCGGTACTGAAGGAACCATCGGCTTCGATCCGGTAATACTGCCGTACTTCTTCGCCCATCGCTTGCTGCAATTGCAGGATGGCGGCGCGCATGGCCTCCGGCGTGCGCATGCGCTCGACCCAGGAAGTCCATTCCAGGCGCAGGCTCTGGCGGGCATGGCTGCGCACGCGCAGGCCGGCCTCGCTGACCTGGCGCAGCCATTCGGCGGCGGAATAGTCGCGGACGTGGCTGGTGTCACGGAGGACTTCGACGGTCTGCAGGTAGGTATCCAGCAACGGGCTGCCCGGCGACATGACATCGACGAAGGCGGCCACGCCACCTGGCTTGAGTACCCGGCGCACTTCGCGCAGGGCCAGGCCGAGGTCGCTCCAGTGATGCGCGGAGTAGCGGCTGAAGACGAAGTCGAACGAGGCGTCGGCGAACGGCAGGCGCTCGGCGGTACCGCGCTCGGTGACGATGTTGTCCAGGCCGCGGTCGGCAGCGCTGGCGGCAACCACGTCGAGCATCTGTTGCGACAGGTCATAGGCCACCACCTCGGCGACCAGGGGCGCCACGTGAAAGCTAACATGCCCGGCGCCGCAACCCAGGTCGAGGACGCGGGCATGTTGGTGCCCGGCCAGCTCGGCCTGGAGCAACGCGAATTCAGTGCCCTGGGCGTGCACGGCACTGCTGAGGTAGGCGCTGGCCTGGTCGCCGAACTGGCGCTGGACAACGTCCTTGTGGCTGCTGCTGGTCATCTTCTCGTCTCCAGGGCCCTATCGCTGGCAAGCCAGCTCCCACAGGTTCAGCGGTCCTGTGGGAGCTGGCTTGCCAGCGATGGGTTCAACACATCATTTGGCGTCGCGGAACAACCATGGCTGGCTGGCGCGGTGACGAGCTTCGAAGGCGGCGATGGCATCGCTGTCCTGCAGGGTCAGGCCGATGTCGTCGAGGCCGTTGAGCAGGCAGTGCTTGCGGAACGCGTCGATCTCGAAGTTCAGCACCTTGCCGTCGGGACGGGTCACGGTCTGCGCCTGCAGGTCGATGGTCAGCTGGTAGCCCGGGGCGGCCTCGACCTGCTTGAACAGTTCATCGACTTCCGCGTCGCTGAGGATGATCGGCAGCAGGCCGTTCTTGAAGCTGTTATTGAAGAAGATGTCGGCATAGCTCGGCGCGATGATGCTGCGGAAACCGTACTCTTCCAGTGCCCACGGGGCATGCTCGCGGCTCGAACCGCAGCCGAAGTTCTCACGGGCCAGCAGCACGCTGGCGCCCTGGTAGCGGTCGTGGTTGAGCACGAAGTCCGGGTTTTTCGGACGCTTGCTGTTGTCCTGGTACGGCTGGCCGACATCCAGGTAGCGCCATTCATCGAACAGGTTCGGACCGAAACCGGTGCGCTTGATCGATTTCAAAAACTGCTTGGGAATGATCTGGTCGGTGTCGACGTTGGCACGGTCCAGTGGGGCAACGAGGCCGGTGTGCTGGGTAAAGGCTTTCATGCTGCGCTCCCTTGGATCAACTCGCGTACATCGATGAAACGGCCGGTAACGGCGGCGGCGGCGGCCATGGCCGGGCTGACCAGGTGGGTACGACCACCGGCACCCTGGCGACCTTCGAAGTTCCGGTTGGAGGTGGACGCGCAGTGCTCGCCGCTCTCCAGGCGGTCCGGGTTCATGGCCAAGCACATGGAGCAGCCCGGTTCACGCCATTCGAAGCCGGCTTCGAGGAAGATCCTGTCCAGGCCTTCCTTCTCGGCCTGCTCCTTCACCAGGCCGGAGCCCGGTACCACGATGGCCTGCTTGATGGTCGCGGCCACCTTGCGGCCCTTGGCGATTTCCGCCGCGGCGCGCAGGTCTTCGATCCGCGAGTTGGTGCAGGAACCGATGAACACGCGGTCCAGCTGGATATCGGTGATCGCCTGATTGGCGCTCAGGCCCATGTATTTCAAGGCGCGCTCGATGGAGCCACGCTTGACCAGGTCGGCCTCGGCAGCCGGATCCGGCACACGCTGATCGACCGCCAGGACCATTTCCGGGGAGGTACCCCAGCTGACCTGCGGCTTGATCTGCGCAGCGTCCAGCTCGACCACGGTGTCGAACACCGCGTCCTCGTCGGACACCAGGTCTTTCCAGGCTTCGACGGCCTGTTCCCATTGCTCGCCCTTCGGCGCGTACGGCCGGCCCTTCACGTATTCGACGGTCTTCGCATCGGTGGCCACCAGGCCGACACGGGCGCCAGCCTCGATGGACATGTTGCAGATGGTCATGCGGCCTTCGATGGACAGGTCGCGGATGGCGCTGCCGGCGAACTCGATGGCATGGCCGTTGCCGCCCGCAGTGCCGATCTTGCCGATCACGGCGAGGACGATGTCCTTGGCGGTAACGCCCACCGGCAATACGCCTTCGACGCGCACCAGCATGTTCTTCATCTTCTTGGCGACCAGGCACTGGGTGGCGAGCACGTGCTCGACCTCGGAGGTACCGATGCCGTGGGCCAGGGCACCGAAGGCGCCGTGGGTCGAGGTGTGCGAGTCACCGCAGACCACGGTCATGCCCGGCAGGGTTGCGCCCTGCTCCGGGCTGATGACGTGGACGATGCCCTGGCGCACGTCGTTCATCTTGAATTCGGTGATGCCGTACTCGTCGCAGTTCTCGTCGAGGGTCTGCACCTGCAGGCGCGACACCTGGTCGACGATGGCGTCGATACCGCCCTTGCGCTCGGGCGTGGTCGGCACGTTGTGGTCGGGAGTGGCGATGTTGGCATCGATGCGCCAAGGTTTGCGATTCGCCAGGCGCAGGCCTTCGAAGGCTTGCGGCGAGGTCACTTCGTGGATGATGTGACGGTCGATGTAGATCAGCGCCGAGCCATCGTCGCGCTGCTTGACCAAATGCGAATCCCAGAGCTTGTCGTAAAGCGTTTTGCCGGCCATCAGGCGTTCCTCATCAGTCTTTCTATGCCAATAACCCCTTGGCTTGTACGGCTGATGGTATGGGGTTAGATTGGATAACTCAAATTCATAATTTTTATGCTTTGGATAACCAAAGGGAATCCGAAAAGATGGACCTGGCCAACCTCAACGCCTTTATCGCGATTGCCGAAACCGGCAGCTTTTCCGGGGCCGGCGAACGCCTGCACTTGACCCAGCCGGCGATCAGCAAGCGCATAGCCGGCCTCGAACAGCAACTGGACGTTCGCCTGTTCGACCGCCTCGGCCGCGAGGTCAGCCTGACCGAGGCCGGCCGCGCCCTGCTGCCCCGGGCCTACCAGATCATCAACGTGCTGGACGATACCCGCCGCGCCCTGACCAACCTGACGGGCGAGGTCAGCGGACGCCTGACCCTGGCGACCAGCCATCACATCGGCCTGCACCGCCTGCCACCGCTGCTGCGGGCCTTTACCCGGCAGTACCCGGCCGTAGCCCTGGATATCCAGTTCCTCGACTCGGAAGTGGCCTACGAGGAAATCCTTCATGGTCGCGCGGAAATCGCGGTCATCACCCTGGCGCCGGAACCCCATGGCCTGGTGCGCGCGGTGCCGGTCTGGGACGACCCGCTGGATTTCGTGGTCGCCCCCGAGCATCCGCTGGCCCGCAAGGCTGCCGCCGGTCTGGAAGATATCGCCCATCACCCGGCGGTTTTCCCTGGCGGCAACACCTTTACCCACCATATCGTCCAGCGCCTGTTCGAGGCCCGGGGCCTGACGCCGAACATCGCCATGAGCACCAATTATCTGGAAACCATCAAGATGATGGTATCTATCGGCCTGGCCTGGAGCGTGCTGCCGCGAACCATGCTCGACGAGCAGGTGGCTTCCATCAGCTTGCCCGGCATACAGCTCTCTCGCCAGCTAGGCTACATTCTTCATACGGAACGAACGTTATCGAATGCAGCCAGAGCCTTTATGGCACTGCTCGACAGCCATGCGAGAAACCCCTGAGGCCGCCCGCCGCAACGGGCAGGCCAGTACCAAGGAAGCGTATTCGCCAAAGGTCTGGTAATCGATGCCCACTACACCTCGTCTTCCCCGCCTTCCGCGTATCCTCGCCGCCGATCCCCAGGAGTCGGAACAGACCTGGGAGAACGCCCCGCAACTGCTGGCGGCGCTTAACGGCGCCCGTCTCGGCGCCTGGTTCTGGGACGTCGAGACCGGACGCATCAGCTGGTCCCGCGGTACCCAGGCGCTGTTCGGCTACGACCCGCGCCAGCCGCTGCCCAAGGACCTCGACTACCTGGACCTGCTGCCGCCGGAAGATCGCGAACGCACCGTGCAGGCCTTTTATGCGGTGGTGGCCGGCGAGCCGCAGGAGCAGGCGATGCGCCACCGCATCCGCTGGCCCGACGGCACCCTGCACTGGCTGGAAATCAGCGGCAGCCTGACCCACGACAAGGACGGCCGGCCGCAGATGGTCGGGGTGATCCGCGAAATTACCGCCCAGCGTGAGCGCGAAGCGGCGCTCAAGGACAGCCAGGAGCGCCTCGACCTGGCCCTGGATTCGGCACAACTGGGCACCTGGGACTGGCACATTCCCAGCGGCATGCTCTACGGCTCGGCTCGCGCCGCGCAGTTGCACGGTCTTGACCCGGTGCCCTTCCATGAATCCTTCGAGGCATTCTTCGAAGGGGTTCCGGAAGACGAGCGCTCCAGCATGCGCCAGGCTTACCGCAGCCTGCGCGAGGGCCCGGCGGGCAATTACCAGATCACCTACCGGATCCAGCTGGAAAACGGCAACTCGCGCTATCTGGAAAGCCGCGCCCGGCTGTATCGCGACGAGCAGGGCAACCCGCTGCGCATGGCCGGAACCCTGCTCGATATCACCGACCAGGTGGAACGCGAGCAGCGCCTGATGGCCTCCGAAGAGAAATTTGCCAGCCTGTTCCAGGTCAGTCCCGACCCGATCTGCGTCACCCGCCAGGACAACGGCCAGTTCATCGAGATCAATCCGGCCTTTACCCAGACCTTCGGCTGGAGCGCCGAACAGGTACTGGGCCATAGCGCCGAGGAAATCGGCCTGTGGTCGGAGTCCTCGGAACGGGCCAAGCGTATCGAACAGGTCATCCGCGACCAGGCGCTGAACAATGTGGCCGTGGTGGTCAACCACAAGAACGGCCACGCCCTGACCTGCGTGATTTCCAGCCGCCTGATCAAGGTCGACAACCAGACCTGCAGCGTTACCACCCTGCGCGATATCACCCAGCAGCAGCGCGCCGAGGCGGCGCTCAAGGCCAGCGAGGAAAAGTTCGCCAAGGCCTTCCACTCCAGCCCCGACGCCATAAGCATTAGCGAACTGCAGACCGGGCGCTACCTGGAGGTCAACGACGGTTTCTGCCGCCTGACCGGCTACAGTGCCGGCGAGGTGCTCGGGCGCACCGCCGGCCAGATCGGTTTCTGGGCCGACGACAAGCAGCACGACATGCTGGTGACCGAGCTGCAACAGCGCGAGCGTGTGCATCACCGGGAAATGCTCGGGCGCAGCAAGAGCGGCGAGCTGCTGACGCTGGAGGTTTCGGTGGAGCCGATTACCCTCAACGAGACCGCCTGCCTGCTGCTGACCGCCCGGGATGTCAGCCAGCTGAAGAACGCCCAGGCGCAGATTCGCCACCTGGCCTACCACGATCCGCTGACCAACCTGCCCAACCGCGCCCTGCTGATGGATCGCCTGAGCCAGCAGATCGCCCTGCTCAAGCGCCACAACCTGCGCGGCGCCCTGCTGTTCCTGGATCTTGACCACTTCAAGCACATCAACGACTCGCTGGGTCATCCGGTGGGCGATACGGTGCTGAAAATCATCACCGCACGCCTGGAAGCCAGCGTGCGCCTGGAAGACACCGTGGCGCGCCTGGGCGGCGACGAGTTCGTGGTGCTGCTCAGCGGCCTGCAGGGCAGCCGCGAGGAAGTGACTGCGCAGGTCCAGGAACTGGCCGATACCCTGCGCCAGTTGCTCGCCGAGCCCATGTCCCTGGACGGCCAGCGCCTGCAGGTGACCCCGAGCATCGGCGTGGCATTGATTCCCGACCACGGCTCTACCCCGGCCGACCTGCTCAAGCGCGCCGATATCGCCCTGTACCGGGCCAAGGATTCAGGCCGCAACACCACCCAACTGTTCCACACCACCATGCAAAAGGCTGCAAGCGAGCGCCTGCGCATGGAGAGCGACCTGCGCCTGGCTTTGACCCGCGGCGAACTGGCCCTGCACTTCCAGCCCCAGGTGGACGCCCGCGACAACCGCATCGTCGGCGCCGAGGTGCTGCTGCGCTGGCACCACCCGCTGCTTGGCCAGCAGCCGCCGGCGCAGTTCATCCAAGTGCTGGAGGAAAGCGGGCTGATCCTCGAGGTAGGCAACTGGATTCTCGATGAGGCCTGCGATGCCTGCTCGCATATGCTCCAGGACCGATTGATCGATGCCGAGGATTTCAGCCTGTGCGTGAACATCAGCCCCCGTCAGTTCCGCCAGAACGACTTCGTCCAGCGCGTGCGGCGCAGCCTGGATGACTATCGCCTGCCCTACCGCATGCTCAAGCTGGAGATTACCGAAGGGATCGTGATCCAGAACCTGGAAGACACGATCAGCAAGATGCGCGAGCTGAAGGCCCTGGGGGTAGGATTCGCCATGGATGACTTCGGCACCGGCTATTCATCGCTGACCTACCTCAAGCGCTTGCCGGTGGATACCCTGAAGATCGACCAGTCGTTCGTCCGCGATGCACCGCTGGACTCCAACGATGCGGAGATCGTTCGGGCCATTGTGGCGATGGCGCGCAGCCTGGATCTGACGGTGATAGCGGAAGGCGTGGAGCTTTCAGAACAGCTGGAGTTTCTCGAACGGCAGGGATGTTTCCTTTATCAGGGATACCTGCATAGCCGGCCACTGCCGCTTGGGGATTTCCGGGCGATACTGCTGGAGACTCCGGCTGACTA
>NZ_JAOECN010000046.1:0-37206 GCF_029836855.1 Pseudomonas sp. GD04058 | reverse complement strand
GCACGGCCGAGCGTTCGCACAGCGGGTGGTGGCTGGGCAGCCATAGCCGGCGTTCGGAGTTGAACAGGGTTTCCGAGACGATGTCCGGGTGGGTGAGGTTCGAGGTGAGCACCACCGCCATGTCGAATTCGCTTTCCAGCAAGCCTTGCTCGATGGCCTGGCGCTCCCGTTCGTGCACGTCGATGGTCACGTCCGGGTACCAGTGTTCCAGGCGTTGCAGGTGGTGCGGCAGGAAGTAGCCGAGCACCGTGTAGCTGGCCGCTACCCGCAACAGGCCGCTGGCGCGGACATCCGGCAGCGGACTGTTGAGGGCGTCGTCGACGCTGCGCAGGATCACGTAGGCCCGGTTGAGAAAGTGCCGCCCGGCATCGGTCAGGCTCATGCCCTGGGCCGAGCGCTGGAACAGCAGCGTGCCGAGCAGGCTCTCCAGTTCCTTGATCGCGGTGGTCACCGCCGACTGGGAAATATTCAGATGAATCGCCGCTTGGGATATCTGCCCGATCTCCGCCGTGGCGACGAAATAGCGAACCTGGCGCAGTGTCAGTGACATGCAAGCTCCATGTGATGGGGTATCTGTTTTTCAGAAGATACACCCTCTGATAATAGATCTTCCCAAGGGGGTGGCCGGAATCTAACGTGGTCTGCATGAAGTCACAAGCGTCAGGAGCAAGTGCATGCAGGCAGTAGATTTCAACTCGGACATGGGCGAAGGCTTCGGTCCGTGGACCATCGGCGACGGGGTCGACAACGAGCTGATGGGCTTCATCAGTACGGCCAACATCGCCACCGGCTTCCATGCCGGCGACCCCGGCACCATGCGTCGCACGGTCGAACAGGCCAAGCGCCTGGGCGTGGCCGTCGGTGCCCATCCGGGTTTTCGCGACCTGGTCGGCTTCGGTCGCCGCCATATCAATGCCCCGGCCCAGGAGCTGGTGGACGACATGCTCTACCAACTCGGCGCCCTGCGTGAGCTTGCCCGGGTTCAAGGCGTGGCCCTGCAGCACATCAAGCCGCATGGGGCGCTGTACATGCACCTGGTCCGGGACGAGGAAACCGCGCGATTGCTGGTGGAAAACCTGCAGCGCCTGGAGCCCGAACTGCTGCTGTATTGCATGCCCGGCTCGGTGATCTGGCGTATTGCCACAGAGCTCGGCCAACCGGTGATCCGCGAGTTCTATGCCGACCGCGAATACGACCTCAGCGGCTCCATCGTCTTCACCCGCACTGTGCGCGCCTACGACCCGGTGCAGGTCGCTGCGCGGGTGCTGCGTGCCTGCCAGGAAGGCGTGGTGCGCACGGTGGAAGGCGAAGACCTGCCGATCACCTTCGATTCCATCTGTTTGCACAGCGATACACCCGGCGCCCTGGCGCTGGTCGAGGCCACCCGCAAAGCGCTCGATGGCGCGGGGATCAAGGTGCGCGCACCGCGATAACGCAAGCGAAGACACCTGGCACGCAGACGCTGGGGTTTACCGATACACCCATTTTTGGCCTGCCTTTCTACAAGTATTCCAAGAGGAACAGACATGGCGCAGCACTCAGTCATCACCCCGTTGCCGGGGACTTTCTACCGCAAGGCCACCCCGGACTCGCCGAACTACGTCGAGGCCGGTGCCGAAGTCAGTGCCGACACGGTGATCGGCCTGATCGAAGTCATGAAGCAGTTTTCCGAACTGACCGCCGGTGTGGCAGGGCGCCTGGACGCGTTCCTGGTCGAGGACGGTGATCCGGTGGAGCCGGGTCAGGTTATCGCCACACTCGAAGACGCGTGAGGGCATGAATATGACTCAAGGCATAGGTAAATTGCTGATCGCCAACCGTGGCGAGATCGCCGTGCGCATCATCCGTGCCGCGAAAGGGCTGGGGATTCCAACCGTGGCGGCGTGCAGCGAAGCAGACGTCGATTCCCTGGCCGCGCGCCTGGCCGACGAAGTGCACATCCTCGGCCCGGCCCGCGCCGACAAGAGCTACCTCAATGTCGAGGCCTTGCTCGGTGCCCTGAAGGCCACCGGAGCCAACGCGGTCCATCCCGGCTACGGCTTTCTTTCGGAAAACGCCGAGTTCGCCGAAACGGTATTGGCCGCCGGGGCGATCTTCGTCGGCCCGTCCCCCGAGACCATCCGGCGCATGGGCGACAAGGCCGAAGCCCGGCGCACCGCGCAAGCAGCCGGCGTGCCGGTGGTGCCCGGTTCCCCCGATGAACTGTTCGATGTGGAGTCGGCGCTCAAGGCCGCCGAATCGGTCGGCTTCCCGCTGTTGATCAAGGCCTCGGCTGGCGGCGGCGGGCGCGGCATTCGCCTGGCGGAAAACCTGCAACAGTTGAGCGAAGAATTCCCCCGCTCCCAGCGCGAAGCCCAGGCCGCCTTCGGCAATGGCGCGGTGTATCTGGAGCGCTTTATCGGCAAGGCCCGGCACATCGAAGTGCAGGTGCTGGGCGACGGCACGCATGCGGTGCACCTGTTCGAGCGCGAGTGTTCGCTGCAACGCCGTCGCCAGAAGATCTTCGAGGAAGCGCCGTCGCCGGCCCTCGATGGGCAGCAGCGCGAGGCCCTGTGCGCGAGCGCCGTGCGCCTGACCGAGGCGCTGGGCTATCAGGGCGCCGGCACCCTTGAGTATCTGTACGACGACGCCACCGGCGAGTTTTTCTTCATCGAGATGAACACGCGGATCCAGGTAGAACATCCGGTCAGCGAACTGGTCACCGGCATCGATCTGGTCCAGGCCATGTTGCGCATTGCGGGTGGCGAGCCATTGGGGCTTCAGCAAAGCGATATCAGGCTCAATGGCGCAGCCCTGCAGATGCGCCTGAACGCCGAAGACCCGGCGCGGGATTTTTTTCCCAGCCCGGGGCTGGTGCAGGCGCTGAACTGGCCGCAAGGCGAGGGCGTGCGGGTCGACAGCCATCTGTATGAAGGCTACCGCGTGCCGCCGTACTATGACTCGCTGCTGGCCAAGCTGATCGTCCATGGCCGTGATCGCAATGAAGCCCTGGCCCGCGCGCGATGGGCGGTCGAGCAGACCACGCTCACCGGCATGGCCAGCACCTTGTCCTTGCACGATGAACTGCTGCAGCAACCCTGGTTGCACAGCGCCGACTTCCACACCGGCACCCTGGAAACCTGGCTGGCCGAGCGCCGCAGCGGAGGTGAAGCATGAGCAGTCCGATTCGCTACAGCTTTGGCGCTGACGAACATCTGTTTGCCGAGGTCAGCGACAGTATGTCCCTTGAAGCCTTCTTCAAGGGCATGGCGGTGACCCGTGCGGTGGAGCGCCTGGCCCTCGATGGCGTGCTCGACGTGTGCCTGGCCAACGCCTCGTTCCAGATCCGTTTCGATCCGGATCGCATCGCGCCGGCCGATCTGCTTGAGGCGGTGAAGGGCGCCGAGGCCGAGGCCGAGCGCACCCTGCACACGCGGATCATCGAGATTCCGGTGCTCTACAACGATCCCTGGACCCACGAAACCCTGATGCGTTTTCGTGACCGCCACCAGGACCCGAGCGCCACGGACCTGGAGTACGCCGCGCGCATCAACGGCTTGGCCGACGTCGAGGCATTCATCGCCGCCCACAGTGGCGCGCCGTGGTTCGTGTCGATGGTGGGCTTCGTCGCGGGCCTGCCGTTCATGTTCCAGATGGTCGAGCGCGAACGCCAGCTGCAGGTGCCCAAATACCTGCGGCCGCGTACCGACACGCCGAAATTGACCCTCGGCCATGGCGGCTGCTTCGGTTGCATCTACTCGGTGCGTGGCGCCGGCGGCTACCAGATGTTCGGCGTCACCCCGGCACCGATCTACGATCCGCAGCAGCACCTGGCGTACCTGAAGGAGCACATGGTGTTCTTCCGTCCCGGCGACATCGTGCAGTTCAAGCCGATGGACCGCGAAGCCTATGACCACGCCGTCGCCGAGGTCGAAGCCGGGCGCTTCGACCTGCGCATCCGTGCAGTGGAGTTCTCGCTCGATGCGTTCCTCGCCGACCCGGTCGGCTATCCCAAGTCGCTGCAGGAGGTGCTGGCATGATCAAGGTACTCAAACCCGGTCTGGCCACCTCGGTGCAGGACCTCGGCCGCGAAGGCTACTACCACCTGGGCATCCCGCCATCCGGAGCGCTGGACCAGTACGCCCTGAGCGCCGCCAACCAGCTGGTTGGCAATCCGGCCAATTCGGCGGCGCTGGAGTGCACGTTGCTGGGGCCGGAGCTGGAATTCCAGCAGGATGCGCTGGTAGCGGTCTGTGGCGCACAGATGACCCCGAAGGTCGACGGCGTGGACATGCATCTGGACACGGCTTTCGAAGTGAAGGCCGGGCAAGTGCTGCGTTTCGATTTCCCCAAGGCTGGCGCACGGGCGTATCTGGCAGTGGCCGGCGGCATCGATGTGCCGCTGGTGCTCGGCAGTCGTTCCACCTACGCGCTGGGGGCGCTGGGCGGTTTTCAGGGGCGCCGGCTGGCGGTTGGAGATGAACTGCCGGTAGGCGTCGCCAGCGGCAAAGGGCGTGTCGGGGCGAGCCTGCCGATGGCGCTGCGTCAGTCGCTGGGCGGGGAGGTCGTCCTGCGGGTGGTGCCGGGGCTGTACTACGAGCGCCTGACCCCGGCGGCTGCAGACAGCTTCTTCGCCGAAGCCTGGACCGTCGGTTCGGAGGCTGATCGCATCGGCTATCGCTTCAAGGGTGGCAGCCCGCTGAGCTTCCAGCCGCGCGAGCAGCCGTTCGGCGCAGGCTCCGATCCGTCGAACATCGTCGACAGCTGCTACCCGATCGGCTCGATCCAGGTACCGGCCGGGCTCGAGCCCATCGTGCTGCACCGCGATGCTGTGTCGGGGGGCGGCTACGCCATGATCGGTACGGTGATCAGTGCCGACCTCGATCTGATCGGCCAGATGCAACCCAACCAGAAGGCGCGCTTCATCGCGGTAACCCTGGACGAAGCGCTGCAAGCCCGACGCTCCTACAAGAAGAAGCTCGCCTGCCTGAGCACGCTGTTCCCTTCCTGATTTGCCGGCCGCAAGGCGCGGATCAAGCCACAAGGCAAGCCAACGCCGCACTTCGGTGCGGGGACGGCTGCCTGCGCTTTAACCTCTGGCGGGTTCCGCCAACGTTATCCGTCCGGGTCGAAACCCCTCATCTGTCATGAGAAACTTCCGCTGCCGGATCTCGCCCATGAACGAACGCCACCACTTCATCCATAATGAGGCGCCACCTATCCCATGACACTCGATCAATCATGACCCTTCGACTCTCTCTACTTGCCCTCGGCGCGCTGTTCTGTATCCCTGCCCAGGCGGCAACCCTGTGCACTCTGGTCGCGGACGCCGACGATGGCAGGATCCTGTTCCAGCAGGGGGCGCAACAGGACTGCGCCGCGCGCTACACGCCAGCCTCGACCTTCAAACTGCCCATCGCCCTGATGGGCGCCGACGCGGGTGTTCTGAAGGGCCCGCACGAGCCGGTCTGGCAGTACCAGTCTGGCTATCCGGACTGGGGAGGTGACGCCTGGCGCCAGCCCACGGATCCTGAACGGTGGATCAAGTATTCAGTGGTTTGGTACTCACAGTTGATCGCCAAGAGCCTAGGGCAAGAGCGCTTCCAGCACTACACGTCCGCCTTCGGCTACGGGAACGAAGATGTCTCGGGCGAACCCGGGAAAAACCAACGGTACTGACGGTGCATGGATCATTTCGTCGCTGCGTATCTCCCCGGTGGAACAACTGGCCTTCCTGCGCAAGGTGGTCAACCGGCAATTACCCATCAAGGCTGAGGCATACGACCTGGCCGAGAACCTGTTCGAGGTGAGTGAAGCCGATGGCTGGCGTCTTTATGGAAAGACCGGCACAGGCTCCCCTGGCAACAATGGCGTTTATACGCCGGCCAACGCATACGGGTGGTTCGTCGGCTGGGCGCGCAGGGAGGGTCGCCAACTGGTGTTCGCCAGCTTGGTGCAGGACGCGACGGCGACCAAACCCAATGCTGGCCTGCGTGCTCGGGACGACTTGATCCGCAACTGGCACGCCATGATCGGTGGGCCCCGCTAAGAGCGCGACGCCGAGAATGAACGCTATGCGCGCCGGATTTCCGCTTCTGGCTGATAGCTGCCAGTGGTCACCGACCGCTATCGACCCAAAGCCGCCACTCGCGGTGGGTGGGGTTTCGCTAAAAAGAGGAAACGCCTGCGGCAGCGGTCATATCACTGAGAACCCAGCCTGGCCAGGCGCTTGTACAATGTGGTGCGGGAGATGCCGAGCTCTTTGGCGGCAGCGCTGACGTTTCCGGAATGGGCCAGTAGTACGCGCTCAATGACGTCTCGAGTGGCATCGGCCAGGTTGCCAGAGACCGCTATGGCCCCACACTGCAGTTCATCAGGCAGGTGTCGCATGCCGATGCATGGTTCGCCGACGGCTAATACCCCGACGAGACGCGCGACGTTCTCCAGTTGCCGCAGGTTGCCCGGCCAGTGATAGACCTGCAGTTGCCGCCTGGCCTCGGGCGCCAGCGGCGGGACGCCCGGGCGCTGGAAAAAGCTGTCGATCAGTTGCGCCTTGTCAAGCCGGTGCTCCAGTGCGGGCAAAGCTACGCGCATGCCGTCCAGACGGTAAAAAAGGTCTTCGCGAAAACCACCGCTGCTCACCAGGCTGGCCAGGTCCTTGTGCGTGGCGGCGATCACGTGGGCTTTCAGTGGTACCGTACTGGTGCTGCCGACGCGGGTGATCTGTCGCTCCTGCAAGGCCCGCAGCAGGCGGCTTTGCAGAGGCAACGGCATGTCGCCAATTTCGTCCAGCAGCAGGATACCGTTGCCGGCGGACTCCATCAGGCCCATGGCACCGCCTTTACGCGCGCCGGTGAAACTGCCCTCGGTGTAGCCGAACAGCTCGGCTTCGATCAGGCTTTCGGGCAGGGCGGCGCAGTTGATGGCTACGAACGGGGCCTGTGGGCAGCAGTGTGCATGCAGCGCTTTGGCGAACACTTCCTTGCCAGAGCCGGTCGGCCCGGTGATCAGCACCGGCAGGTTGCCGGCCACGGCCTTACAGGCATCCTCGAAGCGCGCGTTGACCCGCCGGTCGCTGCCCAGTGTCGTGCTGCTGGGCCGCAACGACCGTGCCTTGGCGGTGGGCTGCGGAAGTAGCCGGCCATACAGGCGTGAGCCATCGGCCAGGGCCAGCAGCTGTGTCGAGCCGTCCAGGCCGTTGTGGCTGGGGCGGTCGAACAGTTGGTCCAGGGTCAGACGTTCAGGGCGGTAACTCGGTACACCCAGCAACTGTTGCGCGGCACGGTTGGCCGCATGCACCGTACCATCGTCATGCACCGCCAACAGCGCCTGCAGCGGCGACCCGAGCAGTCTGGGATCGTGTTGCAATTCGAGGATGCGGCAACCCTGCATTTTGAGGAAGAAGTTGTTTTCGGTAGCCAGCGCGGCGTGTTTGAGTCGTTCGAGCATGGTGCCGGCGTTACGGGTGCCGATGCCGGTCAGGTCCAGGGCCCCGAGCAGATCGCCATTGACCCCGCGTAACGGAACGCTGACGCAGAAAAACTCGGCAAACTCCTGCAGGTAGTGCTGGTTGCCAGCTACGATCGCCGGCAGGCCATCCATCAGCGTGCAGGCCGGGGCAGTGGTGCCGACATCGGCTTCGCTGACCCTGCGTCCGATGTGCAGCGCCGACAGGGGGCCGTCGATGCCCGCTGGTTTGCGCGTCTGGACGATACGGTTGTCCGGATTGACGCAAAACAGCATCCAGTGCGAATCGCCAATCAGTTCCCACAACCGCTCTAGTTCTGGCTGCACGCAGGCGGCCAGTTGGCTGTCGGCCTCGGTCAGTGGCTGTACATCCATATGGTCTTGGGCCAGGCGAGTTTGCCACGGACTGAGCCCGGCGGCGCGGGAACGTTCCCATGAGCGCTCGATTGGCTCGGGCAGGAGTCCTGCAGGTAATGGCAGGCCTTCGGCAAACTGCCGGCGGGCACTATGCAACTGCAGCTGTAGGCGATCCATGAGTACACCTTGTGAAGGTTGGCGGCACGCTCCTGATTGCGCACGTTGCGCCGCTGCCAGCAGCGCGTCAAGGCTGCCGGGCGAATCAGAATAGCAACAGCGCCCGCAGGTTGACCCCGCTGTCCTCCTGGAAACCGCCGACCACGCGGGTGTCATGGGTTAGCTGGCCGCTCAGTTGCACTGTCTTGCCGACCATCTGCTGGAACTCAAGGCGCACTTGCTGTACCTCGGTCTTCTGACCGGTGTAGTCGCCCGACAACTGCTGCTTGCCGCCTTCGCTGGCCGAGAAGCCCAGGGCCAGGCGCTGAGCCGGGTTTAAGTCGTAGCGCAGGTTGGTTTGCAGTTGGTAGGTCGGGTCCTGGCGCAAAGTCTGGCTGCCGATGCCGGCCTTGTCGTTGCTGCCATAAAAGACCGCATCGGCGTACCACTCCATCGACCAGCGCCCCCAAAGAGGCTCGACCCAGCCGAGTTGCAAGTCACCCTTCCAGCGGTTCTCGCCCAAGTTCACACCGGCTACTCGGTCGTATTGGCCCCAGGGCAGGTAAAGCAGCGGGGTAATGCCGAAGTAGCGGCCGCTAGCGCCAATGCCCGGCTGGTTGACGAGCCAAAATGTCGCACCGATGATCGGGTCGGCCATCCCGCTGTTGCTGCCCAGCGATTGGCCTCCCACCTTTACGTCATAGACGTGGCCGAAAGGGAGCAGGATTTGCGGGTCCACCGTGATACCGGCGATGTCGGTGAAGTGGATCAGGCGCAGGATGCTGATGTTGGAACGCAGGCCGGTGTTGTGGGTGGCATCGGGTGTGCCATCCCCATTGAATCGGTCGGCGCGGCTAAATTGTTGGTACCAGGCGGCGACGTTAGAGCCAGGTGGTAGCGCCGTGTAATCGCCGGCATTCACATCCACGGCCTGGGCCTTGGCCGAAAGCAGAGCGCAGGCCAGCAAGCCCCATGTAAGGCTAGAAATTTTTGTCATATGCAGGTTTCCGTTGTTCTTGTTATGGGTTGGGAGCAGCGCGTAGCTGCCCCCCGGGTGTTACTTCTGGATGCGGATGATCGGCTTGAGGGTCAGGCCTTTCTCACTGTCTTCAGCGGCCTGATTGATCTGCTCAAAGTCGTAGAAACGCACCAGCTTGTCGAAGGCGAAGCGGCCTTGCAGATACAGGTTGACCAGCTCGGGGATGAACTTCTTGGGCACGCTGTCACCTTCGACGATGCCGCGAATGACCTTTCCACCCAGCAGTAGGTCGTTGACGTCGAATTGAGCTGTAGTGCCCAGCGGCGGCGCGCCGACCACCCCCAGCGCGCCGCGGCTGCCGAGGGCATCCACGGCCTGGCGCAGCACTTCTGGGCGGCCAGTGGACTCCAGCGCGAACTGCACGCCGCCGCCGGTGATTTCGCGAATGGTAGTTACGGGGTCGACCTCTCGGCTGTTGACCACGTGCGTGGCGCCCAGCTCCAGGGCCAATGCCAGGCGCGAAGGCACTACATCGACCGCGATGATGGTAGCGGCACCCGCGACTTGCGCGGCCAGCACGGCAGAAAGGCCCACCGCACCGCCGCCAAAGGCGGCAAAGGCGCTGCCAGGGGTAACCTTCAGCGAATTGATCACCGCGCCGGCGCCGGTCTGGATGCCGCAACCCAGCGGGCCGAGCAGCTCGATGGGGGCTTCCTTGGGTACCCGCACAGTGTTGTTCTCGCGCCCCAGGGCGAAGGTGGCGAATGAGGACTGAGCGAAGAAGTGGTCATTCAGCATTTCGCCCTGTGCATCCTGCAGGGCGTGCTGGCCCTGGGGGCCGGCGCCGCTGAAGTTGCGCCCGAAGAAGTCCTGACAGTAGGCCGCCTGGCCGGCGTCGCATGCGAGGCACTGGCCGCAGTAGCCGTAGGTCATCACCACGTGGTCGCCCACCGCCAGGTTCTGCACCAGCGGGCCAACAGCCTCGACGATGCCAGAACCTTCGTGTCCCAACACCGCCGGGAGCGGTACCGGGTAGTACTGGTCACGCACGATCATGTCGGTATGGCACATGCCGGTTGCGACCACGCGCACCAGCACTTCGTCACCCTGCGGAGCACGAATACCTGCTTGTTCAAGGACGAAAGGTGCGCCTTTGCCTCGCGTCACAGCAGCTTGAATAGGGCGGAAAAGAGGTGTTGTCATTGTTATTTTTCTCCGAGTTTACAGGGGATAGGCAGGGGCTTCGCTTTTGAGGGTGAGCCATTGCCATTGGGTGAACTCTTCCCAGTTGGCGGCACCACCGATACTGGTGCCGTTGCCGGACGCGCCGACACCGCCGAACGGGTTGATGACCTCGTCGTTGACGGTCTGGTCGTTGATATGTAACAAACCGGTGCGCAGTTGTTCGCCAAGGCGCAGAGCGCGGCCAGTGTCGCGGGACAGGATCGCGGCGCTCAGACCGTAATCAGTGTTGTTGGCCAGCTCCACCGCTTGCTCGTCGCTGTCGAATGGCACCACCACGGCCACCGGGCCGAAGATCTCTTCGTGGAATGCCGGGTTATCGCGCTGCACATCGCTGAGCACCGTCGGCTGGAAGAACAGCCCGTCGGCCGAGCCACCGGTGGCAAGCGTCGCCCCGGCGGCGCGTGCGGCCTCGACGATGCGTAGGGCATTGTCGCGCTGGGCAGCATTGATTAGCGGGCCGAGGTGCACCTGGCCGCTGGCCGGATCTCCCACGGTCAGGCTGCGCGCTTTTGCCACCAGGCGTTCGACGAATGCGGCATAGATGCCTCGTTGCACCAGCAAGCGCCCGGTCGACATGCAGATTTGCCCCTGGTGCAGATACACTCCCCACGTTGCGTTAGCGATGGCCAGATCGAGGTCGGCATCGTCGAGGACAATCAGTGAGTTTTTGCCGCCGAGTTCCAGCGACACTTTTTTCAGGTGGCGGCCGGCAGCTTCCCCAACTTTGCGCCCAGCGGGCGTGGAGCCGGTGAACTGGATCATCGCCACGCTGGGTGACGCCGTCAGCGCCGCGCCGGCCTCGGCGCCGCCTGGCAGCACATGCAGTACCCCATTCGGCAAGCCGGCCAGTTCGAAGATCCGGGCAATCACATGGCCGCCACATACCGCAGTTCGTGGATCGGGTTTTAGCACCACCGCATTGCCTAAGGCTAGCGCCGGAGCGACTGCGCGCATGGCCAGGTAAAGCGGAAAGTTGAACGGCGAAATCACCCCAATCACGCCAAGAGGGCGTCGCCGGGCGATGCTTAGGCGACCGGCCGTGGAGGGCAGCACTTCGCCCTGGCTGCGCGATGGCAGGGCCGAGGCTTCGTGCAGCGACTTGATGGTGATGGAGGATTCGAAGCTTGCCTTGGACTGAGTCGAGCCGCTTTCACGCACAATCCAGTCGGCGATCTCGGCCTGATACTGCTCGGCGATGGCTGCCGCCTTGCGCAGCACACTGGCGCGTTCGTCATAGGGCAGGGCATACCAGTTGCGCTGGGCTTTGGCGGCCTCCTGAGCGCTTTGCTCCACCTGCTTGGTACCAGCGTTGGCCAAGGTCCCCAACGGCTGGCCGCTGCCAGGGGAGGTGACTGTAGTGACGGGCAGTTCACCCGGAACCCAGCTCCCGGTGAACAGACGCTCGTTCCAGAGTTGGGGTGGCAATAAGGTTTCCACGCTAAGCATCCTTTATGTTGTTGTAGTCAGGATGCTTATTGCAGAGGGCATGCCAACGAGCTGCCGGGGCTAGATTCCGGCGTATTAGTGCGGAGGGTGTACAGCTTCTGAACAATTACCTGCGCTCGAAGTGTTCAGATTCTGAACGTTGCAAATACTCATACGCAGATGGACATACCTGTATGTTTGGCTCGTTGCACAGGAATCTTCAGGGTTGATCGAGTCCGCTTTGGATCGGTTGCTGCCATTCGCGAGAAGCAGCTTCGGGTCGCTTGTAGTTGGAGACAATAGGCAGCTACCCAGCACGGAACACCTCGAGCAAGAGCTCGCCCGGGGTCGCCTAGACACGGTCACCACATTAGCGCTTGGCAGCATTGGTAAGTAATCCCACGGAACAGCGCATTTAGCGCCGTCTAGCGAGGCGACTCACCAAATACGCCACGGCTGCCCTGATCCTCCCGGGGGGAGCGGCCAAAAAACGCTTTATAGGCACGACTGAACGCCGCTTCGGATTCATAACCCACGGCAAATCCCACATCACCGATACGGCCGGTTTGCGTGGCCAACATTGTCTTGGCCAGGGTCAGCCGCCATTCGTTCTGATAGCGCAGAGGCGCTCGTCCGACCAGGGCGCTGAAACGCTCGCAGAAACTGGAGCGTGACATCCCCGCCAACCTCGCCAGCGCCTCGATACGCCACTGTTGACGGGGCTGTTCGTGAATCGCCCTGAGCACCCGGGCGATGCGTGCGTCGGACAAACCACCCAGCCAACCGGACGCCGCGCCTTGCTGCACCCAGGTGCGCAGGACGCGAATCACCGCGAGGTCGATCAACCGCGACACCATCAAGGCGCCGCCCGGCTGGACGTCGTGGGCTTCCAGCAGCATGAAATGTAACAGCCCTTCGGACCACGGCGCCGCGTCGGCCTGCTGGATATGAATCAGCCAGGGCAGCGCTAACAACATCGCGCGGAAGCTGCCGGCATCGAACCAGAAGCGGCAGACCGCGACCGTCGTGGGGCTGTCGCCGGCGCTGAGTTTCAGGTCGTCCAATGTGTGGGGCAGGAGGAATACATCGCCAGGTTCAATCGGCGTGGCGGGGTGGCCGTCGCGCTGAATCCGCAACTGACCGGCTTGCAGCATGCAGACGTGGGCACTGTTGCAGTCGAGCATCAAGCGCTCGCCGGGTTCGACGGTAGCGGAGTAGACGTGGTCGCCGGTCAGGCGCATCTGCGCGAGCATCTGGGACAGCAGGTCGCCACTGGCGAAACCTTCCAGCTGCATTTCCGGAAGAATGGTGCAGGTGGTGTATCTGCGCAGGCAGGGTGCGGGTTTGCGTGCCCGGGCGAATTGATAGGAACGGGGGATGCTGTGATCCGATCCGACATGGTGCCTGGGCAGCGGCTTCGGCCAGGCCCTGGACAAGGAAGCAGTTGTCAGAGAACTGCGGAATGGCCGCCAGGTGCATGCCGGTAGATCTTCAGCGCTCTTGAGATCGAGCGCCGCCCGCGCGGCGCTCGATCTCACGGGCGCCAAAAAAGTCATGGCAAGCCCCTGTCAGCCCTGATGCGATCCACCGACGGCCGAGGGCGAAGTACCCATATCCGATCTGAGCGACCGCCACGCAAAGCCCAGCACCATCAACAACCCCAACCCGGCCATTGCCGCCCCCGCCAGGGAAATCGCCGGAAAACCCAACCCCGCATTGATCACCGCGCCTCCCAGCGCTGCGCCGATCGCGTTGCCAAGGTTGAACGCACCAATGTTCACCGCCGAGGCGAGATTAGGCGCGTCCTTGGCGGCTTCCATCACGCGCATCTGCAGCGGTGGCACCAGGGCGAAGCTGGCGATGCCCCAGATCAGGATGGCTACGGCGGCCGGCAGTGGCCAGCGCATCAGTACGGTGAACGCCAGCAGGACCAGGATGAGCACGCTCAGCGAGACGATCAGGGTGCGGTCTATCGAGCGGTCGGCGGCTTTGCCACCCCACATGTTGCCCAAGGTCAGCCCTACGCCGAACAGCACCAGCATGGCGGTGATAAAGGCGGTGGAGGCGTGGGTCTCGCTGCTGAGGATCGGTGCGATGTAGGTGAAGACGGTGAACATTGCGCCCGAGCCGACGACAGTCAGGGCCAGCGCGCCCAGCACCGGGGCACGGCCCAGTACCCGGATTTCGGCCATGACACCGCCGCCTGGCGGTGCCTTGAGGTCGGGCAGGGCGAACCACAAGGCGGCCATGGTCACCACGCCGAGGCCGGTAATGCCCCAGAAGGCGGTACGCCAACCGAACAGTTCGCCAAACCAGGTGGCCAGCGGCACACCGCCAATGGTTGCCAGGGTGAGCCCCATGAACATGGCCGCTACCGCGCCAGCACGTTTTTCAGGGGCCACCACGCTGGCGGCGACGATGGAGCCGACACCAAAGAATGCGCCGTGGTTCAGTGAGGTCACCACCCTGGCAATCATGAGGCTGTAGTAGTCGGTTGCCAGTGCGGACATGAGGTTACCCAGGGTGAAAATCGCCATGAGGCCGATCAGCAGATAACGCCGAGGAATCCTGCCAGTGGTCAGGGTCATCAGCGGCGCGCCAAGCAGCACGCCCAGGGCGTAGGCACTGACCAGCAAGCCCGCAGCAGGAATCGAAACGCCGAGGTCCGCAGCGATGCCCGGAAGCATGCCCATGGGGGCGAACTCGGTAACGCCGATGCCAAAGGCACCAATGGCGAGTGCAACAAGGGGTGGATTGATACGCATAAGAGGCTCCTTATCTATGCCGCCAATGCTACGATCAAGCGTTTTAGGGCGCTAGACGGCATTTTTGGCAATCACCTTTGCGTAAGAGGCACAAGTGGACTTCAACGGTAGATCAGGTGAGATGTTTGTATTCGCCACCGTGGCGCAACAAGGCAGCCTGTCGGCTGCTGCGCGTGTATTGGGGCTCACGCCCTCGGCGGTCAGTCGAATCATCGCGCGTGCTGAACAGCGCCTGGGTACCCGGCTGCTGCTGCGCACCACGCGGGCGATCACCTTCACCGCCGAGGGCGAAGCCTTTCTGCGCGGCGCCCTGCGCATCCTGGCCGACATGGATGAGGTCGAGGAAGCCATTGCCGACCAAGGCGTACCCAGGGGGCGACTGCGGGTCAGCGCTGCCCTCGGCCATGGGCGCATGTCCATCGTTCCCCTGGTCGCGGCCTTCAGCGAGCACTACCCGAACATCGTCGTCGACCTCACCCTGGGCGACGAAGTGGTCGACATCCTCGGCGGCCAGGCCGATGTGGCCATACGTTTTGGCCACCTGCCCGACAGCCCGCTGACCGCGCGCAGGATCGGCGACACCGGCCAGGTGGTGGTGGCATCGCCCCAGTACCTGCAACGCCACGGCACCCCCCAGGAACCGGAAGACCTGTTACGGCACAACTGCCTGCGCTTCAACTTCCGGCGTGCCGAACCCAACTGGCCATTTGCGCGCGACGGCAAAGCGTTTTCCCTCAATGTCAGCGGCAACATCGAATGCAGCAGCGGTGAAGCGCTGGCCCAACTCGCGCGGGTCGGCGCCGGCATTGCGCGTATCGGCGAGTTCACCGTCAGCGAGGACCTGCGGCGGGGCGACCTTGTATCGCTGTTGCAAGCCTGGAATCCCGGTGACCGGGAACCGATTCATGCGGTTTTTGTCGGTGGCTCGACGATGCCGGCGCGGGTGCGGTTGTTCGTGGATTTTTTGGTGGAGCATCATCGGATGTAGGGGAGGGCGTTGGCTGGCTTTTTCCGGTGGGTATGTTGGGTGGCTCCAGGAGTGTGGGCTTGCTGACGGGTGTAATCGGGAGCCGTTGATTGGATGTCTGGATACACATCATTAGAGGTCGGGATGAGAGGCTGCTTTCGACCCATAGCGGCCCTTCATGAAAGGCAGGAATCGGCCAGAAGCGGTCATCGGCTGTCTAGGGCATTCGCGGCGAGCCAGTTCCTTGGCAAAAAATAGAGAGCGTCAGGTTGCCGGTGTTACGAAGTCGTCCCGCATTCTGAACGCTGCGGATGAGCCGCTTTCGACAAGCACATCGAGCACATACAGAATCGCCTCGCGCAGTGTGGGATCACGCTTGAGTTCTAGCGGGCGTGAGTAGACATGCCGCTGGAGCAGGCTTTCGAGTATGAAAACGGTGTTGGACTCGCGCAGCATGTCAGCGTTATTTCCCAGCCTGAGCGCATTTGCGATGTGTACAAAAGCTGTTGGCATGGAGCGCTCGCCTATGTGGTAGAGAAAACGGGCGTAGCTGTCCAGTACTATCGAGACCGGCGGCAGAGCATTGAACAGCGAGTCGACGTTATGGGCGTAGCCTTCCAGGCTCCGCCAGTGCCGGACATCGTCCTTCCAATACGCGGTCAGGAAGATCGTCGAGAGTAACTCACTGCCGTATGGATACTCATTTTCCAGATGGGCAAGCCACTTGGCGTGCCTGACCCTCTCGGCAAACAGGGTCCATAAAAACCAGTACTGCTTGGTGTTGGGGTTGCGATCCTCGCTGCTGGTTAATCCTTGGACGACGCTATGAATTTCACGTGGATGCCTGTCAACGGCATCCAGGATGGGCATTAGGACTTGTGCCGCATCGACATCTGCCACACGCATGACAAATTCTTGCACGCAGTAGGATATCGACTGTTCAGTTTCGAAGTTTCGGTCACGCCGACCGTTAGAGCGGCCGTACTCGCGGTTCCAGCAGTTGACCAAGTATTCACTAGCGCGTCTGTACGCAGCCACAGCAAGAGGTTCGTTGGGGGCTTGGCCGAGAATCACGAGAACCTTTGCGAACGCCTCAGCACCGAATGTCTCGGTGATGTCGAGCCGGATGTGCGCATCTTCGGCGATGGCTCCGTCAGTCCAGAAGCGCTCGCGAACCGCTGAGGCTGCGGCAGCGGCGATTGTTTCCAGCGGGTTCCGCTTGTCGTAACGCTTTTTCTCTTCGGCTGTCCAATGAAAATTGGAAATAGAGGCCTCTGTAGAAATAGCATTGACAATAAGGAGGGCGAGAGCAGGATTTGCTGTCCAGAACTGGTCGTCAATGCCCCTGATGGCATACCAACGGACTTCGTCAATCGGGTGGGTTATTGCAGTGGTAAAGGCCAGGCGCACGCGTGGTGTTTGGCTTTGGGTCAGGGGCTTATATAGGAGCAGCGGCACCACAAAAGCACACGGACGATCTGCCTGCATCGAGAACCTCTGCATCCGGCTTATGGTTCCCCATCCGTCCGCGTGCCTGGAGATTTCCGAGCAGATGACATCAATGCACCAGTCACGCTCTTTCGGTGACATCTCCTCCCAGTGGTCGCGGACGCAGACCGCAGCAGCGAAGCCGGGGGCATTTCGGCTGCTGTCCGGGTATTCATTGGTACGGTCCATCTCCTGCGCACCTGACAGTATCTTCCGCCATTGTGCCGGTTCAGCAGGGCCAAGTTTGTATTGGAAGATCTGAAGTCCCCAGTTGTAGATGCCTAGCCGGGCATTCGTTTCTTCCGTGTCTTTTGCGCTCTCCTCAATGAATTGCCGCACTTCCGGGGCCGCAGGTTTGGGTTCCAGACTGATGTAGCTCTTCGTTGGCTTGTCGCTGTCCACTGTGGATGTCGCGCCCAATGCTGGCTGGGCTTCAGATACGACATACTGGCGCAAGTCCATTCGATGAAGGGCAAGTTGCCATACGAGGTCCTCTTCTTTGCGCTGGTCCAATGCAGGCAGTTCAGCCAGGTGCTTGTCGATGATCGCGTGAACCCTTGGGGCAAGAGAGCCAAATTGCAGGTTTGCGATAGCTACCTCGAGGTCATGTTGACGATGCGGTAGCTCGTTCGACTGCTTCCTTTCCTCTTCGTAGATTTTGTCCTCGGGGTGTAGGGTAGGGAACATTCCCGCAAGCATGGAAGTCTGGTGCTCGCTGGCCATGCGACTGCGGTCGATAAGGATGTAGTCTTGCACAGAAAGCAGTACCAGAAGAGCCTCTCCGGATTGGTGAGGATGGGCGGTTGCCACGCTTGCAACGACAGCTGCAAGTGCTGCGGAATCGCTGCGGTGCAGGATCGCAAGTAGCATGGTGTCCAATCCCTGAGGGTGGGATTTGGCGTAGTCGAGCAGCCATTTCTCGAGAGCCATCAGCAGCGACTGAAGTACATAAGGGCTGACGCCCAAGCCTCGGTACATCCCCCAGAGCCGCGGGTTTACCCATTGTTTCCGCACTAGCCCATCTGTGAGCGTCAGCTCGACTTCCCAAGCGGGCTCCAATCGGTCACCAAGGCGAGGATGGGCGTACCACTCGGCACTGTGATTGAAGACTTGTACCAGGAAATCGAGGCCCTTTCCCGGGTGGCGCTCGAGCAGGTTGACCCATGGTCCTCGGAACGCACTAGCAGGGAGAGAATGGCGGCTCAGGTGTTGCTTGATGCCGAAGTAAAGCTCAATGTCGAGGGATGAAAGGCCGAAGGGTGCATCACTCAGGTACTCCTCCGTGGCGAGAAAGTTTTCTAGTGCGATGGAGATCAAAAGATCCGGCAGGTCGCGGGCCGCAGGTGCGCCGTCGAGACCCGCAAGAAGAATGTCGCGGAACTCTTCGGCGACGGGATCGTGATTCCAGCCGTCTCTGATCTGTCCGCGCATAACAGCTTCGAAGCGAACAGGGTTGGCCTTCGGAATCTTGGCGAGGACCTTGAGAACGCGTTTACGTGCATCGCCCCTTCTGTAGCTGTCAACGCGCGGGAGGAGCCAATGAGCAATCCCGGCGATCTGTTCGGCCCCCTCGATGTCCGGTGCCCACCAACTGACGCCGCGTACGGCATCCTCGATCAATGCAAGCAGCAGTGGAGAATCTTCCGAACCAAAACTGCCAATATTGCGATGAACAAGCCCTGCAACGGTCGCCCAGACCACGCCGTCCGGCACGTTCAGGATCGAACTATGGCCGCGCACGTCGACAAGCCAGGGAGGCGATGTCATACAGGCAACCCGCAGTAGGTGGATTATCCGCTTGAGTACGGCGCGATCATTGGCGAGCAAATCAGCCTCGTGCCGCGCCAGAAATTCGGGGGCAGACGGTGCCTTCAACAGCGAAACCAACGTGTCGTCACGGAATTGAGCGGGAGCATCTGCTTGCGTGATGGCTGCTCGGAAGATGCGGTCTGCAGCAGGATCATCGCGGTCGACCAGTTCAGCAACCCACTTCCGATAAGATCGGCGCAGTGCGGGATGCGGACCAATCGCGGAGGAGAGCGCCTTGAATGCCATTTCATCCGTGAGGTGCTGCTCCTCAATCCATTGCAGGATGGCCCAGTCTTCAAGTACGTCGTGCGCCGTCGCAACGAGCAGGGGCTTCCCGTCCGGAGAAACAACGAGGGAGTCCTGTTTCAGCAAAGTGATGGCTACAGGGTCGAGTCCAGAAGCGGATACATGATCTGAAAGGGCACGCGCCCGGCGTACAGCCAGCTCCTGCAAAGCACCTTCGCGCAGGCGCGGCATGCCGTTGGCGGGGTTGTGATCCGCACGTACGATCTGCCGCCAAAAAACAGCCCGAAAATCCCGCTCGCTTTCTGGAAGTGGACGTCCTGCATCCCAGGGAATCTGGCGTGCCTTGTCGATAAAGTAAGGGTTGCGCAGGATCTTGCGTAGAGCTGGATTGCCCAGCGGGATCGCCATTGATGGAAACGCTATCTGAATTTCTTCTAGTTCGGAGTCGTCGAGTGTTGGTACTTCGATGACAGCGTGATCAATTCCTGACGGTAGAAGGAAACTGGCCTGTACCTGCTCCACGGAATAGTCGCGACAGGTCATGACGATACCGAGACCGTTGTCTCCCTGAGCAAGGGTCATCAGATCACTGAAGGCGTCGCGTGTGGGCTTTTCTAGCAGGCGTTCGACGCTCTCGATGACGAGTACTTTGCGGTCCTGCGCTCCGAGAATGGCCTGTAGCTCTGTGGCGCGTGCAGGAATCTGACTGTTGTGCAGGGTTTCATCAATGTGGGCGACGGCGAACTCCTCAACCCGGAAGCCAAAGGCGAAGAATTCGCGGGAAAGAAAAGACACCGCTTCCTTGCCAATGACCGACTTGCCGCTACCAGCTGGCCCGGTGATCAGGACAACTTGCTTAGTTTCGAGGGCTTCAAGAACTTTCTGAATAATCCCAGCGCGCTGCAGGTGTAAGGTTGGTCCAATCGTTTTGCGGATTTTCTTCAGGACGAAGTCCGTATGGTTTCGTAGGGCTATCAGTACGTGTCTCTCGTGCGTTCCCACCTCGCTGTATGAAAGGACAAGAGAATCTGGAAGGTCAGTGCGTTTCAGGCTTCGAGCGCCTGGATTGGCGTCGCTGGTAAAGGACAGAAGCTTGTTCCAAGCTGCAGTCGCGCTTGCGAGCGGATCTGAGTCAGTGGACTTGAGAGCGAGCAGTGTTTTGATATGTGCTTCGGTCTGACGGGTCGATGTGTGTAGATCAAGGCTCAGGACGTGTAACACGCACAAGAAGGGCCACAGATCTTCGGCAGTGACGGGCGTTTCTTCCAGTGCGCTCACAATCGTGCATAGTTCATTGCACTGGGAGACTGACTTCTTAGAGATGAATCCATTGAGAGACAGTCGCCGCTGGAATTCTTTGCCATCAGAGGCGCCCCTGGCGCAATCGAGCAGCCCAGAGAAGTTTTCGAGTAGCGTATTCGTGCCACGTAGAGTGACGAGGAGAAAGCGATCGTACTGGGGGTTGAAAGGGTCGGCCTTCTTGAAGTCTTTCCAGAAATCTCCAACAGTTTTCTTGCACTCATCGTCGGCAGCACTGATCGTGAGGCTGCGCTTCACTTGCCCAACAAGTTGTGCCGGTGCTTCACCTTCACGCTCGCAGACGACGAGGAAGTCATCTGTGTTGAAACCGAGATGCTCTGTCTGAAAGTGGACCTCTGCAACACCTCTATCAGTCAGTATTGGTGGGATGCTGCGGACGAGCAGTTGCGCCAGCCAATACGCCTGAACGTGCTGTTCGAAGTAAACGCCTGCGCCCCCGGTGGCAGCTGGGCTTGAAACTCGTTCCTGGTTTTGACCATCCATAGTGTCCACCTAATATGTTCTCCGTCTTTCGAATCGGGGGCGGCTGCTTTCAAGGCGTGTCTCGATAGCAACATCATGCGAGCGCCCACACGGCCCGCGCTGCGTAAAAACTGATCAAGAATAACAAGAATGTAGGAATATCATTAGTTTGGTGGGGGTTGTACTGAGAGTCCGCCTTTGGCCGATAGCCGCCCCTAAAGAATGGCCGCGATACGCATGACAACAACCAAGTATGCTCATCCATCCTCTAACGCCGCATCTACCAGCCACCTCAGGAACGCACTCACATGCGCCTGCCGCTCCTTCCCCGGCACGCACGCAGCAACATACCGCGGACCCGGCAGGCTTATTTCCGGCCTATAGGCCACCAACTCCCCGCGCCTGAGGCTGTTAGCTACCAGCACATTGCTTGCCAGCACCAGTCCATGCCCGGCGATCGCGGCGCTTAAAGCAAAATGCTCATCATCGAACTCACGCATCTGCGCCGTTTCAAGCCATGACTGGCAAGCAGCCGCCGCACACCAGCTTTCCCAATTCACCGAGAATGGGCCTGGAATTTTCCAGCGCAGGTTGATCAGCTCGATCTGCTCCAGGTTCAGCGAAGCGACCAGGTCCGGGGCACCGTAAGCGGAAAATCGTTCGTGCATGAGCGCTTGGGAGAACAACCTGGGGTCGTCACGGCTGACCGAGCGAATGGCGACATCGATACTGGAGTCACGCAGTAGATCGACGAGTTCATTGCGTGTATCGACCCGCACATCGAAGTGCCCAAAGCGCTTGTAAAAGCTGCCCAGCCGCGGAATCAACCAGGCTGCGGCGAAGCCCGGGGTAGTGGTTATGGTCAGGGTTTGCTGAACGGTGTCTGGATAGAAAGCCTCCAGGCTGCGGCGAATGTCCGATAAGGCGCGATGTGTCTGGCGATAAAGCGACTCGCCTTCTTCGGTCACTGTCACACCTTGTCCGGAGCGATTGAATAGCCGCGCTCCGAGGTGGGTTTCCAATGTCCTGATCTGGTGGGAAATGGCCGCCGGGGTGACTGACAGTTCCTCAGCGGCCGCCTTGAAACTTCCCAGCCGCGCCGCCGCCTCGAAGGTGCGCAGCGCGTTGAGTGGAAGAGTCGAAAACACGCAGGGTTCCCTGATGAATTGAATTGATGTGCCGGCAATTTATCTCATTTTTCCTGGTTGGCATGGGCAGATACCGTCCCTGGTGTTCAATTACCCGATCTTCGGAGTACACCATGCAAGGCCCTTCCAGAAAAATCCTTCAAGCCGTCCTCTATGAATCCATCGCCATTACGGTGCTGTCGCCCAGCATCGCGTTGATATACGGCAACGGTCTGGCTCATGCGGGTGCGCTGTCGGTGATGTTGTCTGCAAGCGCGCTGCTGTGGAACGTGCTGTACAACTCCATGTTTGAATGGTGGGAAGCGCGCCAACCGCAGCGTGCTCGCACATTGGGCAGGCGTTTGCTCCACTCGCTGGGTTTCGAGGGAGGGCTGGTCGTGTTGTTGGTGCCACTGGTGGCAGGGTGGCTGGGGATTTCCTGGTGGGCCGCACTGGTCACCGATATGGGCTTGTTCGTGTTCTTCTTCTTTTACTCGCTGGCGTTTCAGTGGGGCTTCGACCGCGTTTTTGATCTACCGGAGTCCGCGAAGGAAGGGGCTTCGGTTAATCCATGATTCTCTGCGGCCGAGCAGCGGCCTTGAACCCTCAGCGCTACCGTTGAAACAAACAAAAGCCCGATGCACTACATCGGGCCTTGGATTGAACCGCTGTCAACCTGTTCCAGAACCCAGCATTACAGCCAGGCCTTGATCTGCGCAGCCACCGCCTGGGTCGAGATGCCGTAGCGGTCGTGCAGTGTCGGAAGCGCTCCGGCATCCAGGAAGGCGTCGGGCAGGGCGATCTGGCGGAAGGTCGGGGTGACACCATTACGCAGCAGTAAACCCGCTACGGCTTCCCCGAGGCCGCCGATGATCGAGTGGTTTTCCGCGGTAACCACCAGCCGTCCGGGTTTGCGCGCTTCAGCCAGGATGGTCTGCTCGTCGAGCGGCTTGATGGTTGGCACGTGCAGTACCGATACATCGACGCCGTCCTTGTGCAATTGCTCGGCCGCTTCGAGGGCACGCATCGTCATCAGGCCGCTGGAAACCAGCAGAACGTCTCGACCACCGCGCAGCACCTGGGCTTTGCCAATCTGGAAGCGGTAATCGTAGCGATCCAGCACCAAGGGCACGTTGCCGCGCAGCAGGCGCATATAGACAGGCCCTGGGTGGGCTGCGATGGCCGGTACGGCCTGTTCGATTTCCAGGGCGTCGCAGGGATCCACGATCATCAGGTTGGGCATGGCGCGGAAGATGGCCAGGTCATCCGTGGCCTGATGGCTCGGGCCATAGCCAGTGGTCAGGCCAGGCAAGCCACAGACGATTTTCACGTTCAGGTTTTCTTCGGCGATCGCCATGCAGATGAAGTCGTAGGCACGGCGCGAGGCGAACACAGCGTAGGTGGTGGCGAAGGGGGTGAAACCCTCGCGCGCCATGCCGGCAGCAGCACTCATCAACAGTTGCTCGGCCATTCCCATCTGGTAGAAGCGCTCGGGGTGTGCCTTGGCGAAGATGTGCAGGTCGGTGTATTTGGACAGGTCGGCGCTCAGGCCGACGATGTCTTTTCGCGCGTCAGCCAACGAGGCCAATGCGTGACCAAAGGGCGCCGGTTTCGTGGGTTGGCCTTCAGCGGCGATGGACGCGATCATGGCCGACGTCGTTAGGCGTTTCTTTGCGGCGATTTCAGTGCTCATGCTTGGCTCCCGGCGTCGAGGGCTTCCAGGGCGAGTGCCCATTCGTTTTCGTCGACCCGAATGAAGTGGGTCTTGTCGCGGTTCTCAAGGAAAGGCACGCCTTTGCCCATGCGGGTGTCGCAGATGATCACCCGAGGTTGCGCGGCCTGATGCGCGCGCGCCTGGTCGAACGCGGTGACAAGCTGTTCCAGGCTGTTTCCGTCGACCCGCTGCACATACCAGCCGAAGGACGCCCAGCGCTCCACTATCGGCTCGAAACCCAGCACTTCGCTGGAGTGCCCGTCCGCCTGCTGGTTGTTCACGTCGACGATGGCGATAAGGTTGTCCAGTTTCCAGTGGCTGGCCGACATCACCGCCTCCCAGGTCGAGCCTTCGTTGAGTTCGCCGTCCGACAGCAGGTTGTAGACCCAGCTGGAGGAGCCCTTGAGCTTCAGGCCCAGGCATGCGCCTACGGCGATGCCCAGTCCATGGCCCAGCGAGCCGCCGGTGATTTCCATACCAGGGGTATACGCAGCCATCCCTGACATCGGCAGGCGGCTGTCATCGCTACCATAGGTTTCCAGTTCTTGTTCCGGAATCACGCCGGCTTCGATCAGGGCTGCGTAGAGGGCAATGGCGTAGTGACCGATGGAAAGATAGAAACGGTCCCTGTCTTCCCAGTCCGGATCCGAAGGATCCAGGCGTAGCGCGTGGAAATAGGACACGGCCAGCAGGTCGGCGGCACCGAGTGCCTGGCCAACATAGCCCTGGCCCTGTACTTGTCCCATGCGCAGGGCATGGCGGCGAATATTGCGGGCGCGCGCTGCCAGCGACGGCGCCTCGTTATGCGTAGGCACAGCAGTCATGAAAGACTCCTTGTTGAATCAACGATTGACCAGGTTTGCGGGAACCCGGGACACCAGGAAGGCGCCAAACACCAGCACTGCGGTGATCAGGTACATCCCCACGGCATTGCTGCCCAGGGTGGTGGTTACCCAGCCGATCAGGTAGGGCGAGCAGAAACCTGCGAGGTTGGCGAAGCTGTTCACGGCTGCGATGCCCGCCGCGGCCGATACGCCGCCCAGCAGCGTGGTCGGCAGCATCCAGAAGAGTGACGAGGCCGAGAGAATGCCTGCCGCAGCCAGGCACAGGCTGAGGATCGACAGCGTCAGGCTGCTGCTCAGCGCTGCGGCGAGGCTCAGGCCCAGTGCACCGAACAGCATCGGAATCGCCAGGTGCCAGCGCCGCTCGCGGTGACGGTCGCCGCTTCGACCGGCAAGCAGCATTGCAACGATTGCGGTCATGTACGGGACGCTGGTCAGCAGACCGATATGCAGCGGTTCGCTTACTCCGGCGTTGCGCACCAGGGTGGGGAGCCAGAAGGTGATTGCGTACTGGCCCATTACCACGCAGAAGTAGATGCCGGCCAGCAGCCACAGGCGGCGATCCTTGATGAAGTCGCCGATGGAGCCATGCTTGACCTTGTGTTGCTCGTCCTCGGCCAGTTCCTGGCGGACCAGGGCCTTTTCTTCGTCCGTGAGCCAGTTGGCCTGGTCGACGCCATCCTTCAGATAGCTGAGCACCAGAATGCCGACCACGACGGTTGGAATGGCCTCGAGCACGAACATCCACTGCCAGCCCGTCCAGCCATGAACGCCGGCGAAGCGCTCCATGATCCAGCCCGACAATGGGCCTCCGATCATCCCCGACAGAGGGATGGCAATGAACCACAGCGCGGTCATTTTGGCGCGGCGGTAGGAGGGGAACCAATAGGTGAGATACAGCAGCAGCCCGGGGGCCAGGCCGGCCTCGGCGACGCCCAGCAGGAAGCGCAGCGCATAGAACTGCCAGGCGGTTTCGACGAAGGCGAACAGCGCCGAGATGATGCCCCAGGTAATCATGATCCTGGCGATCCAGCGGCGGGCACCGACCTTGTGCAGGATGATGTTGCTGGGCACTTCGCAGAGGAAGTAGCCGATGAAGAACATGCCGGCGCCGAGTCCGTACACAGCCTCGGACAGTGCCAGGTCGTCCATCATCTGCAGCTTTGCGAAGCCGACGTTGACCCGGTCCAGGTAGGCACAGAGGTAGCAGAGCATCAGGAAGGGCATCAGGCGCCAGGCCGTCTTGCGGTACGCGCTGCTGCGGGCAGCCGAAAGCGCATCCATCGTTAAGGTAGTCATGTCGATCTGATCTCTTGTTGTTATTGAGAGCCCGGCTTGGCCGGGCCCGGATACAGAGCGCAATCGAAATCAGTGGATCAGCATTCCACCGTTCACGTCCAGGGTGACACCGGTCAGGTAGCTGGACAGGTCACTGGCCAGGAAGAGGGCAGCATTGGCCACGTCGCGAGCTTCACCGAGCCGCCCCAGGGGAATGCCTTCGATGATCGCGTGACGTCGCTCATCCTGCATCAGCCCGCCAGTGATATCGGTGTGGATCAGGCCCGGGGTAATGGCGTTGACCCGGACGTTGTGCGGGCCCAGCTCCCGCGCCATGGCCTTGCCGAGGCCCAGCACGCCGGCCTTGGCAGCGCTGTAGTGAGGGCCGCCGAAGATGCCGCCGCCACGTTGCGCAGAAACGGAGGACATGCAGATGATGCTGCCGGCGCCTTGGTTGCGCATGCCTGGAATGACCGCCTGGGACATCAGCAGCGTGCCACGCAGGTTTACGTTGAGGATCCGGTCGTAGTCCGCACCGGTAATCTCCAGGGTCTTGACCGGCTGGGTAATGCCGGCGTTGTTGACCAGAACGTCGATGCGGCCGAAGCGCGCCAGAACCTCGGCCACGGCGTCACGAACCTGGGCTTCGTCGGCAACGTTGGCGCTCAGGCCAAGATGACCCTCGCCCAGGGCCGCAGCTGCTTCGGCTGCGGCGTTCGCATCGAGATCGAAAATCGCCACCTTGGCGCCATGGTCTGCGAACAGCTGCGCGGTGGCGCGGCCGATGCCGCGTGCAGAAGCGGCGCCGGTGACGATTGCGATTTTGCCAGTGAGTAGCATGAAGAGTGCTCCGATTGATTGTTTTTGTGAGCGGCAGTTCGCGGGGAACCGATGGCGTCAGAATCAACCCGGGGTGCTTGGCGAGCAACGCAGCGCCATTCAACTAATGCTGAAAAAAATTCAGGGGTGGGCAGGGGATTTTTTTCCGGTTTCCGATAGCATTGCGTGCAATCCGCAGAAATCGGGGCTTGCAATGATCGGCGACTCGAACAGGAAAATGCAGCAGATACCGCCGCTGAAATCGATTCAGGCCTTCGAGCAGGTGGCGCGGTTTGGAAACGTGGCCAAGGCGGCCGAACAGTTGAACCTGACCCCTTCGGCGGTCAGCCACCAGATTGCGAATCTGGAAGCGCTGATCGGCCGTGCCCTGTTTGTCAGGGAAGCCCGCGGCATGTCCCTGACGCCCGCTGGCGAACAGTACCAGCGGGAGATCTCCGGAATCCTGCAGAGCCTGGCGCTGGCCACCGAGCGGGCGGGGAGTGCCGTGGGCTTCGATTGCCTGCGACTGCATGCGGCGCCCAGCTTCGGTCTGCTCTGGCTGCTGCCGCGCCTTGATCACTTTCGCAGCTGTCATCCGGAGATTCAGATCAACCTGTCGTGTTCCTATGAAACACTCCATTTCGGCCGCCATCAGATCGATGTGGACATCCGCCACGGCTACCCTGACTGGCCAAGCCTGGAGGTGCGCACCATCCGTCACGAGCGTGCCACGGTGCTCGCGTCCCCCAGCCTTCTTGAGCGCATTCCCGTCAGCCAACCCAGCGATCTGCTCGGGCAGAACCTCATCCTCTCCGAAGCGGCATTGGTGCAGTGGCCGCAGTGGTTCGCCCAGCAGGGCGTGGCGCTTCCGCAAGCCCCGTTCGCGCTGGGCTTCGACCGCTCGTACATGAGCCTGGAGGCCGCCAGGCATGGCTTCGGTTTTGCCCTGGAAAGCTCGTTGCTGTCCCAGGACTATGTCAAACGCGGCGACCTGGTGCCGGTATTCCCCGCCGAATTGTCCACCCCCGTGAGCGCGCACCACCTGGTGTTCCCCAGGGGGCACGCGGAGATGTCCAGGGTGCGGCACTTCCTGGAGTGGGTGCAGGGTCAGTTAGGGCATGTGTTCAACTACTGAGGTTGGCAGTCAGGGCGAATATGAGGCAACCAGTCTGCTCGGAGGAAGCAACCAAGAATTACTTGCCGCGTCGCAGAAATATGCGGACGCATAGCACCCTTCTCCAAAGCACAACGCGTACCCTGTGGCGGGTAAACCCCCACAGGGTACGCGTCGTGCTTTGGATCACCCCGGAAACAGGAACGGACTGACCCCGCTGCGCCCGAAGCCCTGGCGCTCGACCTCGGCATCCAGCCCCAGTGTCGCCAGGTCGTCCGCCACCACCTCGAGGCCGCGCTCGTGCTCCGGGTAGAACACCTTGAGGTAACTACGGCATTCGCCACAGCTTTCTGCCTTCACCGGCGCCTTCGCATCCTCCAGCGACCAGTAATCCAGCCCGCCCGTGGCTTCGCAGTTGCTGCACTTGAGCCGCACCATATGCCAGCGACTTTCGCACAGACCGCAATGCAGGTAGCGCAATCCGGCCTGGGCGCCGGTGAGGATGCTGCTCGCCACCGGTGCGCTGGCGCATACCGGGCAGAACTGCCGCTCTTCACCCTGGACGATGCCCACCGCCGGCAGATGCGCCGCCAACTGGCTGAAGTACAACGATAGTGCCGACCAGATGAACAGCGCTTCACCACTGTGCACCTCGTGGAAGTCCCCGCGCAGCAGGGAGTCGGCGTAGGCCTCGAGTCGCCAGTCCTCTTCCTGCAGCAGTTCTTCCAGCGCCGGATGCTCGATGGTTTCGCCAAGCCCGCGCAGCAGCACCAGCCAGTGCCCGTGCCGCACATGCCGTCGGCAATCCAGCGGCGCGCCAGTTGCACCAAGCGATGCCGCCAGCCCGGCGAGCAAGGCCGGGGGCAGGGGCCTGTGCGTGAGCAACAGTTCCTGGCTTTCCACGATTCCGGCGACGAAGCCCAGGTAGTCCGCCATCGGATGCCTGACCGCCAATTCCCGCAAGCGCGCCGCCCGCCGCGCATGATTGCCCTCGCGCGGCGGCAACAACACCGGCGCGATAGCCCCGACCGCCGCCTGCCCGGCCCCCTGCGGCGTCATGCGAATACTGCTGGTCATTTGCTTTTCCCGTCCTGCCGGGCACTGATCTGCCGGTACCAGCGGCCATGGTGGGCCTTGGCCCAGCGATGGCTGACATAGCCGGTGACCATCCCGCGAATCGAGCCTTTGACCCAGAACGCCAGGTACGCATGCCCGATCACCAGCAGGATCAGGCCGACCCCGGCCAGGGCGTGTACCAGCAGGCCGATGCGGATAGCAGGAATGGAAAACAGCGGGGCGAAATAGGGCCGCCAGATCACCACGCCACTGACCAGCAGCAGGCTGATCAGGCCCATGATTCCCCAGAACATGACCTTCTGCCCGGCGTTGTACTTGCCGATCTGCAGCGCCGGTTCATGCTTGCCGGCAAGTACGCCGGGCAGGTTCCTGAACCAGAGGCGGTCCTGCGGCTCCGGCAGGTTGTAGCGCACGAAGCGGATGAACAGGAACATCAGCAGCAGGAACACCACCACGCCGAAGAACGGGTGGAGGATGCGGGCCATCTGCGGTGTGCCGAAGACGCCATTTAGACCGTTGAGCGAGGGGAAGAACCACGACAGCCCCGACAGCGCGACGGCCAGGAAGCAGATCACCATCAGCCAGTGGCTGGCGCGCTCGATGAAGCGCGTGCGCAGGATCATCCTGTCCTTGTTCATGCGTGGGTCTCCTCGTCTTTTTTCTCGTCCTCGTCCACTTCGTTTGGCCCGACGCCGACGTAGTGGAACATCGTTCCTGCCAGGGTGGCGAAGAAGGCCACAGCCGCCGCAGGCTTGAGCCAGCCTTTCCAGCCCTGCACCGCAGCGCTGATGCGCGGGTCGGTGGGCAGCTTGTGGTACAGGTGCGGCTTGTCGGCGTGCTGCAGCACGTACATCACATGGGTGCCGCCGACGCCTTGCGGGTCATACAGGCCGGCTCCGGCGAAACCGCGGCCCTTGAGCTCCTGGACGCGCCCGGCCGCCAGGTGCTGCATCTCGCTCTTGGCGCCGAAGTTGATCGCGCCGGTGGGGCAGGTCTTGACGCAGGCCGGCTCCTGGCCGACGGCTACGCGATCGACGCAAAGCGTGCATTTGTACGCCTTGTTGTCTTTCTGGCTGATCCGCGGCACGTCGAACGGACAGCCGGCGATGCAGTAGCCGCAGCCGATGCAGTGCTCGGACTGGAAATCGACGATGCCGTTGGCGTACTGGATGATCGCGCCCGGCTGCGGGCAGGCCTTGAGGCAGCCCGGGTCGGCACAGTGCATGCAGCCGTCCTTGCGAATCAGCCATTCGAGGCGACCGCTTTCGTTCTGTACTTCGTCGAAGCGCATCAGCGTCCAGGTTTCTGCCGACAGGTCGGCAGGGTTGTCGTAGACGCCGACGTTGTGGCCGACCTCGTCGCGCAGGTCGTTCCATTCGTTGCACGCCACCTGGCAGGCCTTGCAGCCGATGCAGATGCTCACGTCGATCAGCTTGGCGACCTCGGCCTGGTGGTTGCGTGCCTGCGGTGGCGGGGTCAGCGAGCTGGTGGCCGAGCGTTTGATGATGTCCTGGGATTGGTATGACATGAATGCTCCCTCAGACCTTTTCCACGTTCACGAGAAACGCCTTGTATTCAGGCGTGTGGGTATTGGAGTCGCCGACGCCCGGGGTCAGGGTGTTGGCCAGGAAGCCCTTGCGCGTGCTGCCTTCGTAGCCCCAGTGGCAGGGGATGCCGATGGTGTCCACTGCCTGGCCGTCGATGGTCAGGCGCTGGATGCGCTTGGTCACCACCGCCCTGGCCTTGATGTAGCCGCGCTGGGTGCTGACCTTGACCCGGTCGCCCTGGGCGATGCCTTTCTCGGCCGCGAGCGTTTCGCCGATCTCGATGAATTGCTCCGGCTGGATGATCGCGTTGAGCCGCGAGTGCTTGGTCCAGTGGCGGAACAGCTCGGTGATCGAGTAGGTGGTGGCGACGTAGGGGAAGTCCTCGCGCTTGCCCATCCGTGAGCGGTCGTGCGGGTAGATCCGTGCGGTCGGGCAGTAGGTCACGCCCGGGTGCAGCGGGTTGCTCGCCAGCGGGCTTTCGGTCGGCTCGTAGTGCTCGGGGAACGGCCCGTCGTTGAGGGCACCTACCGAGAACAGCCGGCCCACGCCTTCGGGCAGCATGATGAACGGGCTGGTGGCGGTGCCGGGGGCAATGGTCGGGGCAAAGTCGGGCACGTCGATGCCGCTCCAGCGCGCGCCGTCCCAGGCGATCAACTGGCGTTCCGGGTCCCACGGCTTGCCCGCCGGGTCCGCCGAGGCGCGGTTGTAGAGCACGCGGCGGTTCTGCGGCCAGGCCCAGGCCCAGCCAGGGGTGTTGCCCAGGCCCACGTCGGTGTTGTCGCGGCGGGCCATCTGGTTGCCCTGTTCGGTCCAGGAGCCGGCGAAGATCCAGTTGAAGCACACCGTGCTGCCATCGTCGCGCAACTGGCCGAAGTCGTTGAGCAACTGGCCCTTGCGCAGGATCAGGTTGCCCTGGTCGTCGTGCAGGTCGGCCAGGGCGCGGCCGTTGGACTCCTTGGCCACTTCCTCGGGCTTGGGATCGCGCGGGTCGGCGTAGTCCCAGGCCATGTTGAGGATCGGCGCAGGGTTGGCGCCGCCTTCCTTCTCGTACAGTTCGCGGATCTTCATGAACAGGTGGCCGAGGATCTTGCCGTCGTGCCAGGCCTCGCCGGGTGGCGCGGCGCCGGCCCAGTGCCATTGCAGCCAGCGCGAGGAGTTGACGATGGAGCCGTCTTCCTCGGCGAAGCAGGAGGAGGGCAGGCGGAACACTTCGGTCTGGATCGCCGCGGTATCGACGTCATGCTCCTCGCCGTGGTTCTTCCAGAAGCTCGAGGTCTCGGTGGCCAGCGGGTCGATGATGACCAGGAACTTGAGTTTCGCCAGTGCCTCCTGGGCCTTGTTCTTGTCCGGGAAGGCCGCCACCGGGTTGAAGCCCTGGGCGATGTAGCCGTTGACCTTGCCTTCGTACATGCGGTTGGTGAAGTTGATGACGTCGTAGCTGTCGTCCCACTTCGGCAGCCAGTCGAAGCCCCAATCGTTGTCCTTGGTGGCCTTGTCGCCCCAGAAGCTCTTCATCATGCTGACGAAGAATTTCGGGGTGTTCTTGTAGTAGTTGACCTGGTCGGCCTGCACCGCGCTCGGGGTGGTCTGCTTGAGGTAGGTGGCAAGGTCCGTCTGCGCATCGGACGGCAGGTTCATGTAGCCCGGCAGGCGCAGCGAGAGCAGGCCGAGGTCGGTATAGCCCTGGATGTTGGAGTGGCCGCGCAGGGCGTTGACGCCGCCGCCGGCCATGCCGATGTTGCCCAGCAGCAACTGGAGCATGCCCGCGCCGCGGATCATCTGCGCGCCGTTGGTGTGGTGGGTCCAGCCGAGGGCGTAGAGGAAGGTGGCGGTCTTGTCCGGGGCGCTGGTTTCGCCAATGATCGCGCAGATCTGCAGGAAGTCGTCCTGCGGGGTGCCGCAGACCTTGCTGACCATCTCCGGCGTATAGCGCGAGACGTGCTGCTTGAGCAGGTTCCACACGCAGCGCGGGTGGGCGAGGCTCGGGTCGCGCCTGGCGAAGCCGTTCTCGTCCAACTCGTAGTTCCACGAGGCGCGATCGTAACTGCGCTTGTCCGCGTCGTAGCCGCTGAACAGGCCTTCGTCGAAGCGGTAGTCCTCGCGCACGATCAGGCTGGCGTTGGTGTAGGCCCGCACGTACTCGTGCTGCACCTTATCGTGGCTGATCAGCCAGTTGACCATGCCCATCAGGAAGGTCACGTCGGAGCCGGCGCGGATCGGCGAATAGATATCCGCCACCGCGGCGCTGCGGTTGAAGCGCGGGTCTACCACGATGACCTTGGCGCCGTTGCGGATCTTCGCCTCGATCACCCACTTGAAGCCCACCGGGTGCGCTTCGGCGGGATTGCCACCCATGATCATGACCACGTTGGCGTTCTTGATATCGACCCAGTTGTTGGTCATGGCGCCGCGGCCGAAGGTCGGAGCCAGCGCCGCGACGGTCGGCGCATGGCAGACCCGGGCCTGGCTGTCGGTGCCGAGGATACCCAGGGCGCGGGTGAAGCGCTGGTCGAGGGAGCCGGTTTCGCTGCTGGCCGCCGAGGAGCAGAGCATGCCGGTGCTGAGCCAGCGGTTGACCGTGGTGCCCTTGGCGTTCTTCTCGATGAAGTTGGCGTCGCGGTCGTCCTTCATCAGGCGGGCGATGCGTTCGATGGCGTAGTCCCAGCTGACCCGCTGCCATTTGTCCGAGCCCGGGGCGCGGTATTCGGGGTACAACAGGCGCTGTTCGCTATGGATGTAGTCCACCAGGCCTGCGCCCTTGGGGCACAGCGAGCCGCGGCTGACCGGGTGATCCGGGTCGCCTTCGATATGGAAGATCCGCGCCTTGGCGTTCTTCGCGCCGTCGCCGAGGCTGTACATCAGCAGGCCGCAGCCCACCGAGCAGTAGGTGCAGTTGTTGCGGGTTTCCTTGGCCCGCAGCAGCTTGTACTGGCGCGACTGGGTCGCCTGCGCCATGCCCGGGGCAAAACCCAGGGTGGCACAGGTCGCGGTGGCGGCGCCCACGGTGCACAGTTTGAAGAACTGTCGTCTACCCAGTCCCATGATCATCTCCTTGTTACGGCCGGGCCGACGCGACAGCCGCGCACAGGCGTGCGCGCCGGTCAAAGCGGCGGGATCGGTCAGTGGTGTTCAGGCCAAAGCAGGCAGGAAAGGCGGCCCGGCCCATTCTTTCGAGGGCCTGGGCAACGCATTCGCGGGGAGTCTATGTCCATATCTTTTGTGTGACTAATCGAGTGTGACGATCAGTTGATCGACGTCATCTATTGGCACAAAAAAACAAGGGTTTTCGGGGCGGGCGGTGGCAGTGCTAAAGTCGCTCCTTTTTTGCGTCGAAGAGGTGAAACATGCGTAGTGCCCTGGCTTTGCTCGCCGCCACCCTGCTGGCGGGCTGCGCCTCGTCGGCGATGAACACAGCCCGTTCCGGCCAGCCGGACAGGATTATCAATTCGACCAAAGAAGCAGCCAAGGTCGCCGAATGCGTGCAGTTCAGCTGGCAGGACGAGGCGGTATTCGGCGTGGATGCCAGCGGCTACCTGGAGCGTACGGCCCAGGGCATCACCGTCTCGACCCGGGGTGGCGAGTATTTCACCGATATTTCGCCGTCGGGCAGCGGCAGCGTGATCAAGTTCTACGCGCAGAAGGACGATGCCCTGGCCCGGCGCCGTATGGCGGCTCTGGCTACCTGTCTGTAAACCCCGGCTTATACTCAGGCTGCGACACCGGCGGCATGCCGGTGTCGTCGCTTCGGTCGTCCTGGCCGGAGCGCGTTGATCGTTCCGCGGCAAACGGACAACCCGCCAGGAGGTGTCTTATGAGCCCGTATCAACGCCTGTTCATGATCGCCTCGCCAACCCTGCGCCATACCCCGGCCATGGAGCGTGCAGTGGCGATCGCCAGGGCCACCGACGCGGCCCTGCATATCGCGGTGTTTCTCGAAGAGGGTGACCTGCTCGGGCGCATGGCCGCGGGCACGGCGCTGCGCCAGGCGATGGAGCGGGACGCCTGGACCTGGCTGCGCGACGAGGCCGGGCAGTTGCGTCATGACGGCCTGGAGGTCAGTTGCGAAGTGCAGGTGAGCCGGCAGGTGATCCGCGACATGCTCGAGCATGTCGAAGACATGCAGCCCGACCTGGTGATCAAAGATGTGCATCACGAATCGGCCTTGCGCCGGGTTTTCCTCACGCCGCCGGACTGGCAGTTGCTGCGTGACTGCACGGCGCCGCTGCACCTGGTCAGCGATCTGCGTTGCCCATTGCCCAGGGTAGTGATCGCCGCGCTGGATACCCTGCACCCGGACAGCCAGCACACGCGGATCAACCAGCGGGTGATGGCGCAGGCCAGCGCCCTGGCGATCCAGTGCGAGGCCGAACTGCATCTGCTGCATGCCTGGGACGTGGCGCAGACCCGGGTCGCCGATTTCGGAGCGGGTGCGGTGACCATGCCGGGATTCAACCATGAAGTCAGGCGTTCGGCGCAATTGGCCTTCGAGCACCTGGCCCAGGCCCACGGTGTACCGGAAAGCCACCGGCACTTCGTCAGCGGGCCGGCGACGCTGGCGATCGCCGAGTACGCAGGCCAGCATCGGGCCGACGTGATCGTCATGGGCAGCAGCCAGCGCCGGGGGGCGGCGGGGCTGCTGGGCAGTACCACCGAGCATGTGCTGCAGCATCTGCCGTGCAATGTGCTGGCAGTGCGCGGGGAGCCGGAGGATTGAAGGGGGCTCCCGCAAGAAATGACCTTGCGGGAGCGGGCCTTAGCCGCGCAGTGGCGGGGTACGCGGCGGGATCATCCGGCGGTTGCCGGTCGCCTCGAACGCGGCACCCAGCTTCAGCAGGTTGGCATCGTCATAGGCCTTGCCGGCGAAGGTCAGGCCCACCGGCATGCCGATATCGGCCATCACGCCCATCGGTACGGTAACGGTCGGCACGCCCAGGTGACGGATCGCCAGGTTGCCGTTGGCGACCCAGACCCCGTTGCTCCAGGCGATGTCCGCCGACTCCGGGTTGACGTCGGCGTCCGCCGGGCCGACATCGGCCACGGTGGGGAACAGCACGGCGTCCAGGCCGTTCGCGTCCATCCAGTCTTCCAGGTCCAGCTTGCGGGTCGCCTCCAGGCCGCGCAGGCCGTCCGGCACGGTCGGGATCTCGTTCCACGGGGTGATGCCGCGTTCGGCCATCTTCACGTATTCGTCCATGCCGGCGGCAAGGTCGCCTTCGCGGTTGGGCAGGGTGCCCGGGTCGTGCGGGAAGATCTTCGGCCCGTCGACATCCACCAGGCGATTCAACTTCGGATCGCCGTTGGCCCGCAGGAAGTCGTCGAAGGCCCAGGCGGTCAGGTCCCAGAGTTCATGATGGAGAAACTCCTTGGAAACGATGCCGCGATTGAACACGGTCGGCGCGCCCGGACGGTCGCCCTCGCAGTTGGAGACCAGCGGGAAGTCCGTTTCGATCACCTCGGCACCAGCCGCTTCGAGGGCCTGGCGTGCCTGCTTCCACAACTCGATCACCGAGGCGCGGGTGTGGATGCGCTGGCCGGTCGGGCCGCCGATCCCGGGTGCCTCGGAAGTGCCCGCGGCTTCATCGGCATTGATGTACATGCGCGGCACGCCGAGGCGCTTGCCGGCCAGGGCGCTGCTGCCCACCGCCAGATCGGCATAGGACGCCGGGCGTACCGAGGCCACGCTCGGGATCGGCACCCAGGGCTGCAGGCGCCACAGGTCGCCGCGGGTGTCGGGGTCTTCGGCAACGACGACATCCAGCACTTCCAGCAGGTCGGCCATGCTCCGCGCATAAGGCACCACCACGTCCATGGTCGGCGTCAGCGGCCAGTTGCCGCGTACCGAAATCACCCCACGGGACGGGGTATAGGCACACAGGCCGTTGTTCGATGCCGGGCCACGACCGCTCGACCAGGTTTCCTCGGCCAGGCCGAAGGCGGAGAAGCTGGCGGCAGTGGCGGTACCGGCGCCGTTGGACGAGCCGGAAGCGAACGGGGCGGTCAGGTACGCGGCGTTGTACGGGCTTTCCGCACGGCCGTAGACACCGCGCTGCATTCCGCCGTTGGCCATGGGCGGCATATTGGTCTTGCCCAGGCAGATCGCCCCGGCGGCACGCAGGCGCTCGATGGTGAAGGCGTCACGGTAGGCCACCAGTTCAGCGAAGGCCGGGCTGCCGGAAGCGGCGGTCAAACCCTTGACCAGGTAGCTGTCCTTGGCGGTATAGGGAATACCGTCCAGCGGGCCGAGGGTTTCGCCACGGGCACGACGGGCATCGGAGGCTTCGGCTTCTTTCAGGGCCTCGGGATTGCGCACGACTACCGCGTTGAGCGCGGTGGCAGTGTCTGCGCCGTCGTAGGCATCGATCCGGGCAAGGTAGGCCTTGACCAGCTCGACCGCAGTGGTCTGGCCGGACTCGAGTGCGGCACGCAGTTGGGCAATGGAAACTTCGGTGACCTCGATCATGCAGCTTGCTCCGGTGGCTGACAGGTAACAGGGAAGAGGATTCCCTCACGCAGGGACATCACGCTTTTCAAATTGTTTTCTCGTTGGATACCCCGTTGTGCGGCTTTACACAACGGCTGGGCCTAAAGCGGGTGATATTTTTAACACTTGGCGATCAACAAGGGAATGGGGCGCGATGCAAACCCAATGATTTAGCAGATAGGCCGCACTGTACGTTGTGAGTGTGTCGAAAAATACGAACAGTCGATCGCCGTATGCCTGGGCATCGGAATCAAGAGAGGAGGGAGGAACTAGAAGAGAAAATGGCAGGGGCGGCTGGATTCGAACCAACGCATGGCAGGATCAAAACCTGCTGCCTTACCGCTTGGCGACGCCCCTGTTGCGACGGACAAAAGCTTGTCCTAATGCAGATCCCGCTGCTGGTCAACTGAGTGTCCGTCGCGGGATGGGCGGCAATTTAACAAGATTTGTTACGCCTGGGAAGTTTTTTTTCAGGGAAAAGCTTTTTTAAACAGCTACTTAGTTTTGTGAGGTGCTCGCCAACCCTTGGCTGCTGTGTTGAA
>NZ_JAOECN010000045.1:0-38182 GCF_029836855.1 Pseudomonas sp. GD04058 | reverse complement strand
TCGGTGCTCAGCACCCCACGGCGCACCTGGTCGCGCTCGATCGACTCGAACAGCGCCTTGAAGTTACCTTCGCCGAAACCATCGTCGCCCTTGCGCTGGATGAATTCGAAGAACACCGGGCCCATCAGGGTTTCCGAGAAGATCTGCAGGAGCAGACGCTTGTCGTCCGGGTTGGACGAACCGTCCAGGAGAATGCCGCGCGATTGCAGCTCGGCGGTTGGCTCACCATGAGCTGGCAGGCGGCCTTCGAGCATCTCGTAGTAGGTTTCCGGTGGCGCGGTCATGAAGCGCATGCCGAGTTTCTTCAGGGCATCCCAGCTCTTGATCAGATCGTCGGTGAGGAAGGCCACGTGCTGGATGCCCTCGCCGTTGAACTGCATCAGGAACTCTTCGATCTGCCCGGCGCCCTTGGACGACTCTTCGTTCAACGGGATGCGGATCATGCCGTCCGGGGCGGTCATGGCCTTGGAGGTGAGGCCGGTGTATTCACCCTTGATGTCGAAGTAGCGGATTTCGCGGAAGTTGAACAGTTTCTCGTAGAAACCGGCCCAGTAGGTCATGCGCCCGCGGTACACGTTGTGGGTCAGGTGATCGATGATCTTCAGCCCGGCGCCGACCGGATTGCGATCGACTCCCTCCAGCCAGTTGAAGTCGATGTCGTAGATCGAGCTGCCTTCCTCGAAGCGGTCGATAAGGTACAGCGGGGCACCGCCAATGCCCTTGATGGCCGGCAGGCGCAGCTCCATGGGGCCGGTTTCGATTTCCACCGGCTGGGCGCCCAGCTCAAGGGCACGGGCGTAGGCCTCATGGGCATTGCGTACGCGGAACGCCATGCCGCAGACCGACGGGCCATGCTCGGCGGCAAAGTAGGAGGCAACGCTTTTCGGTTCGTTGTTGAGGATCAGGTTGATCCCGCCCTGGCGGTAGAGATGGACGTCCTTGGAGCGGTGGGTAGCGACCTTGGTGAAGCCCATGATCTCGAAGATCGGCTCCAGGGTGCCAGGGGTCGGCGAAGCGAATTCGATGAATTCAAAGCCCATCAGGCCCATCGGGTTGTCGAAGAGATCTGCCATGTTCGTATGCCTCATCATCAAAACGGTTGAATAACGCGAGTTACTGTTCGGTCGATGCGAGTGAACGTGGTGGCGCGCAGGAAATGCCCCGGGTACTGCGGGCAAGGAAGTCACCAAGAATCAGCTTGAATCCATGACACTTCATAGAGGACCCATGTTCGGCGGGTTCGATCCCCGTGGACGGGAACCTTATTGTTGTATTCGTAACGCGATTCTACAGTGCGTAATTTCATTTGTCGCGCATTGCTTTCATCAGCACGGCAACCCACAGGATAGACGGCAGCATTGCCCGCTATGCTATGCGAACCAGCCCAAGGATGGATCCCGCCCATGCCCCTGCACAAATCCCGGCGCCGCGCGCGCCTGTTGCGTCGCCTGCTGCCCTGGCTGGTGGGCGCGCTGCCCGTGCTGGGCGGGCTGGCAATCATGCATTGGCAGGCCGAGCGGGAGTTGCAGGCCCGTGCGCAGAACAGCGCTCGCCAGGCGGTCAGCCACCTCGAGCAGGTCCTGGACAATGTCGCCGCCGCTGCACGCACGCTACTGCCCATGGCCGGCAGGCCCTGCACCGAGGTGGACCTGGCCCTGCGCGAGCAGGTCACCCGGCGCTCGTTCGTGCGCTCCACCAACCTGACCCTCGATGACGAGATCTATTGCACCTCGCTGTTCGGCGAATTCCGTGAAAAGGTCGATCCGACGGATTATACCGACGGCAGCCTGTGGTTGATGGACGGCAACTCGGTGACCCCGGGCCATCCACTGCTGGTCTATCGCCTGAGCGACGGGGCCAGGGGTGCGATCACCACCCTCGATGGCGATCACCTGACCAGCGCCCTCGAACTGATCGGCCCGGACATCGACCTGCGCCTGCAGGTCGGCGCGCACTGGATCGACAAGCTCGGCCAGGTGCGCCAGGGTGCGGTGCCCGGCTATCCGGTCGCCCCACAGCGAGTGGACTCGCGGCACTACGCCTTTTCCGTGTACAGCGGTTTCCAGGCTGGCCAGGCCTGGCGCCTGATGCGCAGCGAATACCCGGCGCTGTTCGGCCTGCTGCTGTTTCTCGGCGCCGGTTCCGGCGCGGCCTGCTACTGGCAACTGCGGCGTGCTTCGTCGCCACGCGCCGAACTGCAACGGGCCCTCGAGGCGGATGAATTCGTGCCCTATTTCCAGCCGGTGGTGCGCCGTGGCGACTACCGCTGGTCCGGTGCCGAGGTGCTGATGCGCTGGCATCACCCGCGGGAAGGCCTGGTGCGCCCCGACCTGTTCATCCCCTATGCCGAGCACAGCGGGCAGATCGTATCCATGACCCGGCGCCTGATGGAGCGTCTGGCCAGCGACCTGGCGCCCCACGCCCATCTGTTCGAGGATGGCTTCCACCTGGCGGTCAATGTCACCGCCGCCCACTGCCAGGATCCGGGCCTGTGCGATGACTGCCAGGCCCTGCTCGACGCTTTTCCCCCGGGGCGCGTGCAACTGACCCTGGAACTCACCGAGCGTACGCCGATAACACCCGGCCCGATCACCGACCAACTCTTCGAACGCCTGCACCGCATGGGCGTGCTGCTGGCGATCGATGATTTCGGCACCGGCCAGTCAAGCCTCGACTACCTGCGGCACTTCAACGTCGATTACCTGAAGATCGACCAGAGCTTCGTCGGCATGATCGGTGTCGATGCGCTCTCACTGCATATCCTCGACAGCATCATCGAACTGTCGGCCAAGCTGGGCTTGGGCATCGTTGCCGAAGGTGTGGAAACCGCGGAGCAGCGAGACTACCTGGCGCGCTTCGACGTCGATTACCAGCAAGGCTACCTGTTCGGCCGGCCCATGCCCCTGGGCGACTTCATCAAGGCCCTGGGCGACCAGCAGCGGCCGGCGGTTGCCGAAGCGACGCCGCCCCTGAGATCATGAGCGGTCAACCTTTCTCGTTTCACTGTTGTTCGAGGCCCCCTTGTCCAGAGGCATTGCTTTATCGGTGATGGCGTCCTGCCTGTTCGCCGTGATGTATTACTACACCTCCCTTCTCGCTCCGCTCGACGGTGAGGAAATCTTTGGTTGGCGCATGCTCCTCACCCTGCCCTGCGCCACCCTGTTCATGATCGTCACTCGCGACTGGTCGCTGGTCACCGGCCTGGTGCGCCGGGTGCAACGAACCCCTGCCCTGTTCCTTGGCCTGTGCGCGACCTCGGCGCTGGTCGGCGTGCAACTCTGGCTGTTTCTCTGGGCACCGCTGCAAGGGCGCAGCCTGGAAGTGTCGCTGGGGTATTTCCTGCTGCCGCTGACCATGGTCCTGACCGGGCGCCTGGTCTATGGCGAGCGTCTATCGCGCCTGCAGAAGGTCGCCGTAGCCCTGGCGGCCACCGGGGTCGGGCACGAGCTGTACCAGCACGGCAGTTTTGCCTGGGAAGTGCTGGTGGTCGCCGGTGGTTATCCGGTGTATTTCGTCCTGCGCAAACGCCTGCACACCGACCATCTGGGCGGGCTGTGGACGGACATGCTGCTGATGTCGCCGGCCGCCCTGTACTTCGTCATCAACGGACCGCTGTCGGCCGCTGACCTGGACACCCACCCGCAGCTCTACGCCCTGATTCCGCTGCTGGGCGCGATCAGTGCATTGGCGTTGATCAGTTACGTATTGGCGAGCCGGATGCTGGCGTTCAGCCTGTTCGGCCTGCTCAGCTATGTGGAACCGGTGCTACTGGTGATGGTGGCACTGATCCTGGGCGAAAGCATCGCCCCGGACCAGTGGCTGACCTACCTGCCGATCTGGCTGGCAGTCCTGGTGCTGATCATCGAAGGCGTGAGGCACCTGCTGCGCCAGCGTCGGCCGGCTGCCTGAGACGGACCTGGCGCACGCGGCGCTCCTCCACTTCGACCACGGTCAGCGACCAGCCTTCCCAATCGAGCTGGTCACCGACCATCGGCAGGCGGTCCAGCAGGCTCATCACCAGCCCGGCGAGGGTCTGGTAGTCGTCGGTGGGCCGGGCCGCGAAGCCCGTCTGCGCCTGGATCTGGCGCAGGTTCAGGGCACCGCTGACCAGGTAGCCCTCCTGGTCGGCGACGATGCCCGGGCCGACCACTTCACTGGCATCGGGCAGTTCGCCGGCAATCGACTCAAGGATGTCGGTCATGGTCAGGACACCGGTGAAGTCACCGAATTCGTTGACCACGAAGGCAATGTGCGTCGATTCGTTGCGCATCTGCTCCAGGGCATTGAGGATGCTGAAGCTCTCCAGCAGGTTCAACGGCGCGCGCATCAGTTGCTCCAGGTCCGGCTCGCCACCGGCCAGCAGCACCTTGAGCAGTTCCTTCTTGTGCACGTAGCCCAGCGGCTCTTCGACACGCCCGTCGCGGATTACCGGCAGGCGCGAGTAGGAGGAATTCATCAACGCCTCGCGGATCGCCTCCGGCGGCTGGGCCAGATCGATGGCGTCGACTTCGGCACGCACCGTCATCACTGTCCTGATCGGCCGCTCGGCGAGGTTCAGCACGCCGCTGATCATGACCCGCTCGCGGCGGTCGAACAGCACCTGCTCGTCGCCATCACCCACCAGGTCGGCGATTTCTTCACCCACTTCGTCAGCTTCCACCCGGCGCCCGCCAAGCAAGCGCAGCACGGCGTGGGCGGTGCGCTCGCGCAGCGGCTTGTGCTGTTGCAGGCTGCGCTTGCGCCGGGCCCGGGCCAGCTGGTTGAACGCCTCGATCAGCAAGGAGAAGCCGATCGCCGCATACAGGTAGCCTTTGGGAATATGGAAGCCCAGGCCTTCGGCGGTGAGGCTGAAGCCGATCATCATCAGGAAGCCCAGGCACAGCATGATCACTGTCGGATGGGCGTTGACGAAGCGGGTCAGCGGCTTGCTGGCGACGATCATGATGCCGATCGAGAAGATCACCGCGATCATCATGATCGACAGGTGCTCGACCATGCCCACGGCGGTGATCACCGCATCCAGGGAGAACACTGCGTCGAGCACGACGATCTGCGCGACGATCGGCCAGAACGCCGAATGACGCACCGGCCCGCCGGCCTGCACCACGTGGCCCTCAAGGCGCTCGTGCAGCTCCATGGTGGCCTTGAACAGCAGGAACACACCACCGAACAGCATGATCAGGTCACGTCCGGAGAACGACTTGCCGAACACTTCGAACAAGGGTGCGGTCAGGGTCACCATCCACGAGATCGACGCCAGCAGGCCCAGGCGCATGATCAGCGCCAGCGACAGGCCGATGACCCGCGCGCGGTCGCGCTGATGGGGCGGCAGCTTGTCGGCGAGGATGGCAATGAAGACGAGGTTGTCGATGCCCAGGACCAGTTCCAGGACAATCAGCGTGGCCAGGCCCAGCCACGCGGTGGGATCGGCTAGCCATTCCATGGACGGGTACTCATGCGGGCAAGGTCACGGGGACGGGACGAAAAGACAGGCCATGAAGGCCTGGTACTGGGGGGCTCCGAGGAGAAGGAAGTCATATCAACCTGAGATCAATTAGGGACGTCGATCCTACAGTTGTAGCGGCGTTTTACTACACAGGGAAAGTATTTCAATGTGTAAGGCCGGGATTCTGTGTGGTCAGTTCAGGCCTCATCGCTGGCAAGCCAGCTCCCACAGGTCCCTTGTGGGAGCTGGCTTGCCAGCGATGAGGCCCTCACTTGCACAGCAGAATCAACGATTCCAGTTGGCCTCGCTGCTCTGCAGGGCATTGGCGATGGTCTGTACCTTGTCGTCAGGCAGTTCCTGCGGCAGCGGATCGGTACCGGCACTGACCGCCAGTTGCGCGTAGGCATTGCGCAACTCGGCATAGGACAGGTCACGCTTGAGCTGGGTCTGCAGGTTGTTCAGCTCGCCCTGGATCAGCTCCAGCTCGCCGATGTTGTTGGTCTGGAAACGGTTGCGCAACTGCTCGGCGATCTGTCCGTCGAGCCGGGCCATTTCCTCGCTGGTCTTGAACTGCCGGCTGGACTCCTCGAAGTTCGCCCGGGCGACGTACAACTGCGCCAGCACCGCCACCGACATGGCCTGGCGGCGTGCCTCGGCTACGCTCTGGCCCGCTTCGGCAACCTTGATCGCCTGTGGTCCGGACAGCACGTTGAACAGGTTCCAGGTGACCTTGACGCCATAGTCGGCCCAGCTCTGGTTGACCAGGAAGGAGTTGCTGTCGTAGTGACCGCCGGCGGAGAACTCCAGGCCCGGAAGCATGCGCAGCATGGCCTTGCGGGTTTCCGTGGCGCTGATGCGCGCCTGGTAGTCCTGCTCGCGCAGTTCCGGACGGCTGGCCAGCGCCTGTTGTTCCAGTTTGGCGAAATCGCCCTGGAATTGCGGCACCGCGTAGCTATCGTCCAGGGCCAGGGTGTAGGGCTGGTTCATCGGCAGGTTGATCAGCGCGGCCAGCTCGGTCTTGGCCAGGGTCAGGGCACGACGCTGCTCTTCAAGCTGGCGGGTGGCCTCGATCAGGGCACGCTGGTAGCTCAGGGCCTGGACCGGGTCGCCGATGCGCTGTGCACTCATCAGCTGGCTGTTGATGCGGGCCTGGTTGATCCGTCCCATCAGGGTGTCGATCTGCTTGAGCAGGCGCTCTGCCGCCACCGCACGCCAGTAGGCCGAACGCACGTCCTGGGTGATAGTGTGGATGACCTTGCGCTTGCGCTCCTGAAGGATGTAGCGCTGGTCGGACTGCTGCTTGGCGCTGAAGTAGCTGACGCCGAAGTCGAGCACGTTCCACACCATGGTGAGGTCGGCGACCTCGCGGTCACGGTCCTGGGAAGTCGATGGCTCGAGGGACTGGGTTCCGGTCTGCACGCTCTGGCTGCTGGAGGCGCTGACATTGTTGCGACCGGCATAGCCGGCGGACAGGGCCATGCGCGGCAACATGTCGAACTGCGCCAGGTCCAGCTGGCGCTGGCCGAGGGCTTCTTCCATCACCTTCAGGCGGGCTTCGAGGTTGTACTTCACCGCGCGGGCCATGGCCTGGTGCAGCGTCAGGGGGCCGCTAAGGGGCTCCTGGTCCTTGTAGATGCTGGCCATGTCGCTGCGGGCACGCTCTTCGCTGGCGCTGCGCTCGATCGGGTCGCTGGTCACGGCGCAGCCGCCGATAGCCAAGGCCAGCAGGCTGGCGGCAAACAGTTTGTGCTTTTTATTCATCCTTGCGCCGCCCCCAGGTACGGCTCGATTCTCAAGAGTTGTGCTGGTCATGCTCGCTGTCCGATCTCGGCCGGTTTGGCGAGGGCCTTGGCCAACTCGCGCACCTGGCGCTGGTCGGCTTCGTTGATATGTTGCAGTTGCTGGCCGAAGGTCGGCACGCCGAACACTCCGCGCAGCCCCTGGTTGAGGTCGCTCTGTTTCCACTGGTTGCCGTTGAACACGTTCATCTCGCTGACACCCGGCACGTCGCGGTTGAAGATGCTGGCGAAGGTGCTGGCGCCGAACAGTCCGCCAGTGCCGCCGCCAAAGCCGAGGAAGCCCTGGCCGTCGCCATTGCCCAGGCCGCTGTCGCTGCTGCCGAAGACCTGGGCGATGAAGCTCGGCGCACTGCCGGCCTGGCCGAGGAAGATGGTGCCCAGCGGCCTAAGGTCGCCGCCCACGGTCCGCACCTCGAACAGCGAGCCCGGGGCCAGCGGCGAGATGCTTTCGTTGATCTCGATGCCCGGCACCTGCGGCTGGATCACCGCAGGTTGTGGAAGGCCCGAGGTGTCCGGCGGATTGAGCCGGTATTCCAGATCGCCGACGTCCTGGCTCTGCAGGGTCTGCCCGGCACTGACCAGGGACTGCGCCAGCAGGTTGCCGGCGCCGTCCTGGATGCCGCTGTCCGGCGCATTCAGGCTCAAGGACAAGGTGCCCTGCCCGCGCAGGTTGCCCACCACGATGCGGTAGGTCTGTGCGTCGATACGCTGCACCGACTGCACCACCCCGCTGGCGCCGGCCGTGCCGAGCACGCTGAAGTCGCTGGCATCGACACCACTGACCGCCTCGTCGAAGGTCAGGGTGAAGCTCAGGCTGCGGTCGGTCGGCAGGACCGGGCCGTCCACCACGATGCTGCTCGGCCGCGGCGCCCGGGCATCGACCAGGATGCCGCTGGTACTGCCGACATTGTTCAGCCCGGTATTGGCATCGTTACCGCGGGCATCGCGCAGGGTACCGCCGTTGGTGTCGATGCTCGACGCCACCGCGAAGGTGCTGTTGCCGGCCATGCCGCTGGTAACGGTGAGGCGGAAGGTCAGCGCCGTGCTGCCGGAACCGGACAGGTAATCGGCATACACCACCCGGCCGTTGTCCAGGGTAATGGCCAGGCGCGGATTGCCGTCGCCGCTGTCGACCAGCACCGCTTCGTCGGTATTGACCGTGAAGTCCAGGGTCTTGCCGGCGGTGTAGGTGCCGCTGGCAGGCACGCTCACGCTGGTCACCGAAGGCGACACGCGGTCGATGCTGTAGACGCTGCCGTTCAGACCGCCGGTGATCGGGTTGCCCGCCACATCGACAATGCCGGTACCGCTGGCACTGAGATTCAGGCGCACGTTGCCGGCACCGGAGAGGTTGTCCACCAACACCTGGTAGGTGCTGCCGTCGATGCGGGTAACCGAGGCGATGCGGCCACTGGCGCTGCCGGTGAACGCCAGGGTGAAGTCGGCGCTGTCCACACCGCTCACCGACTCGTTGAAGGTCACGGTGTAGCGCACGCTGCCGGCATTGGTCGGGGTGATATCGACATTGACGATATTGCTGACACTCGGCGCCTGGGTATCCACCACCACACCGCTGGCGGTGCCCGGAGCGTTGAGGTTCAGGTTCATGTTGTTGCCGGCGGCATCGCGGATGGTCGAGCCGTCCAGGTCGATGCTGCCCGCCAGGCCGACACCCGCTGCGTTCTCGGTAGCCTGGATGGTGTACTGGAACACCAGCGCCGAGGTGCCGCTGCCTGAGACATAGGTGGCGTAACGGGTTATGTTGCCGATGGTGAGGGCCACGCGCGGCACACCGCTGCTGGTATCGACATTGACGTTCTCGCTGGCATTGACCGTGAAGGTCAGCACGTCGCCAGCGTTATAGACACCGTTTGCCGGCAGGGTCACCGTGGAAACCACCGGAGCCACGGCATCGATGTTGACGCCCGAGGTATCGCCGACGTTGTTCAGCGTCAGGTTGGCATCGTTGCCGATCGCATCGCGCAGGGTCGCGCCGTTGAGCTGCAGGGCGCTGCCAAGCTGGATACCATCGCTGTCCAACTGCCCGGTGACCACGGTCAGGCGGAACACCAGGGCGTTGCCGCCAGCGCCGGACAGGTAAGTGGCGTAGGCCTTCTCGCCATTGGCCAGGGTCACTTCCAGGCGTGGCGAACCACCGCTGGTATCCAGTTGCACCGCCTCGTCGAGATGCACGGTGAAGTCCAGGTTCTGCCCTGCCACATAAGTGCCGCCGTTCGGTACATCGACGCTGGTCACGCTTGGGGCGACGCGGTCGATACTGTAGCTGGCGCCATTCAGGCCGCCGCTCAGGGCGTTGCCGGCAGCATCGGCGATTCCGGTGCCGCTAGCGTTGAGGTTGAGCTGCACGGTGCCGGTACCGGCCAGGTTGTCGACCAGCACGGTATAGGTGCGGCCATCGACCCGGGTGACGCTGGCGATGCTGCCGCCGGCAGAACCGCCGAACGCCAGGGTGAAGTCGCCGGCATCGACACCGCTCACGTCCTCGCTGAAGGTCACGGTGAAGCTGGCCGAACCGCTGTTGGTCGGGCTGGCGCCAACGCGCACGATGTTGCTGGCAGTCGGTACGGTGGTATCGACCTGCACGCCCGGTAGGTTGCCGGTGCCCAGGCTCGGATCGATATCGTTGCCGGCCAGGTCGGTCAGCTGTTCGCCACGCAGGTCGAGGCTGTTCACGGCGATACCGTTGCTGTCGTTATCCCCGGCCTGCACCACGTACTGGAACACCAGCGTGTCGCTACCGCTGCCGGAAACGTAGTTGGCATAGCGGGTCACCCCGCCGACATCCAGCGCCAGGCGCGGTGTCAGGCTGCCGATCTGCAGGGCTTCGCTGGCCTTGACGGTGAAGGTCAGCACGTCGCCGGCCTTGTAGCTGCCATCCACCGGCGCAACCACGCTGACCACGCTCGGCGCGATGCCGTCGACCGTCACGCCGGCGGTACTGGCCACACTGTTCAGGGTGGTCACGGTAGCGTTGCCGGCCTGGTCGGTGATGGCGCCGCCGTTGAGGTCGATGCTGCTGCCCACCGTGACGCCATTGGCGTCGAGCTGGCCGCTGGCGACCACCATGCGGAACACCAGGGCATTGCTGCCGCTGCCCGAGACGTACTCGGCATAGGCGGTGCCGCCGGTATCCAGGGTAATGGCGATGCGCGGGATGCCGGTGCCGGTATCGACCGTCACCGTTTCGCTGAAGTTGACCGTGAAGTCCAGGCCTTGACCGGTGATATAGGTGCCATTGCTCGGCGCACTGACACTGCCGACCACCGGCACCACGCCATCGACCACGATAGCGCTGCGTCCGCCGAGGGAGTTGGCCCCACCCACGGTGGGCAGGGTCAGGACCGCCAGGTCGCTGGTGGCGTTGGTGATGAGCGCGCCATTGAGCTGCAGCGCCGTGGTGCTCTGGAAGTCCAGGTCGGCGCTGATATCGCCGGCCTGCACGGTGTACTTGAACACCAGGGTATTGCTGCCCGAACCGCTGACATACACCGCGTTGCGATCGACCAGCCCGGTCTCCAGCAACAGGCTCGGGGTACCGCCGCTAACGGTGACGGCCTGGTCCCAGGACACGTTGATCAGCACTTCGTCGCCGACCTTCACCGCACGGTCGGGGCCCTGCGCGGACACGCTGGTCACCTTCGGATTCACCGGGACCACGTCGATCGCGATGGTGTCGATATCGAGCTTGGCCCCGCCGCTGCCGGAATTGCCGTTGTCGTTGGTCTCGATGGTCAGGCTGGCCGCACCGAGGAAATTGCTCGCCGAGAGGAAGCTCAGGGACTGCAACGCGGCGTTGACATTGGCCAGGGTACCTTCGAAGGTCATGGTGATGTTGTTCACACCGGTACCGGTGACCAGGGTGATACCGCTGAGGCTGCCCAAGGTGAGTAAACCGTTGTTGGCGGTCAAGGTCACCGAAACCAGGCCGCCGTTGGCATCCACATCACTGATGGAAATGGCATTGCCATTGGCGTTGCTGAAGCCCAGGGCAACCCCCTGCTGCGCGGTTTGCGCGCCCGGCACGCTGTTGACCGGAGCATCGTTGACCGCGGCGACGTTAAGGGTCACGGTCCTGGTATCGGTCAGCGCGGAGCCGCCGGTGTTGCCGTTGTCGTCGATCTTCACCGTCAGGATCACGCTGGCGGTTGCGTCCTGGGCGGTCTTGAAGGTGAGGCTGTTGGCCGCAAGGAAGAAGTTGATATCGGCCAGGCTACCCGACAGGGTCAGTTCACCCGAACCGGAACCGACGACGGTCACGCCCAGGCCACTGGTGGCCGCCAGGGTGCCGCTCGGAACCGAGAAGGTCGCGGTGACGGTACTGGTGCCGGCATCGACGTCGGTAAAGCTGATACCGCTGATAACGCTGGCGACATCCTCGGTCACAGTGATGGACGGCGGCACGGTGGCCACCGGTGCATCGTTCACCGGGGTGACCACCAGGGTGATGTTGGTCACCACGTCGGACACGCTCCCGGTGTCGGCTCTCATGGTGAGAACAACAGCTGCAGTGGCGTTAGCGGCGGTGGTGAAGGTCACCCGGTTGTTGGCAATAAAGGTGTTGATGTTGGCGATGCTGCCATCGAGGACCAGCGAGGTCGGCGTACCACTGACCAGCACGCCGCCGGCGCTCACCGCACTGAGGGTGCCGCTGGTCACGGTCAGGGTGACCGTGGCGTTGAGCGAATCGACATCGCCGACGCTGAAGCCGCTGATCGCCGTGGCCACGTCCTCGGTTACCGAGAGGCTGGCAGGGGCACTGATGATCGGGGCGTCGTCCACGGCAGTAATGGTCACACTGCGCGAGACCACCACCGAGGCCATGCCATCACCGTCGGTCACCTGGAACTGCACGACACGGTTGCTGGTGGTCGGGCTTTCCGAGCTGTTGTTGTAGGTCACTGCGCGCAGGGCCGCCTGGAACTGCGCCAGGGTGGCCTGGTTGCCGGCGGAGGTCAGGGTCAGGATGCCAGTGCTGGAATCCCAGCTTGCCTGGATATTGCCCATGGTCGCCGGGTTGGTGACCAGCGCCAGTATGTCCTGGGCACTGTTGTAGCTGGAGAAGCGCACGGTCGCGCTGCCCGGGTTCGGGCCATCCGGGTCGGACAGGGTCAGGTTGGAGTCCACCACTACCGGGGTGGAGGCCACGTTGTTGCCTTCGGTCCAGGCCACACTGCCGCCGCTCGGGGTCAGTACCGGGCGGTCGTTGACCGCAGTCACGGTGACCGTGGCGGTATCGGTCGCCGTGGAATAGGCCGAGGTACCGCCGGAGGTGCTGGTATTGATCTTGGCGCCCTGGAAGCCGGCGGTGCCGTTGGTCTGGTCCCAGGCCTTGTAGGTGATGGTCGCCGTTTCGCCATGGATGCCGTCCGGGACGAAACGCACCCGGTCCGTCGGGCGCAGGATAAGCGCCGCCGTGTTGGAGACGATACCGACATCGGTCCAGGTGGTGCCGCCATTGGTGGAGAACTGCCACTTGCCATAGGTGGCGGTCAGGCCGGTGATGGCGATGCCCTTCACGGCGCCGGTATCGACATCGGTGATGCCGCCGGTCAGCGAGCTGACCAGGTCACCGGAGTTGGCGGTGGAGGTATCGGTCAGCGGCGACAGGCTCGGCGACACTGGGTTCATCACCGGCGCATCGTTGACGGCGGTAACCGTCAGGTTGGCCTGGGCGGTGCCGGTGGAGAAGGCACTGCTGCCGCCGTTGCCGGAGGTATCGGCCAGGCTGCGGCTACCATTGGCGGAAGCGCTGCCGGAGGTCTGGTCCCAGGCGCGGAAGCCCATGGCAACGGTCTCGTTGTTGGCACCGTCGGGGATATAGCGCACATAGGTCGTGGAGCTGAGCAACAGCGCGTTGGTCGGCGCCACGCTTCCGAAGTCGGTCCAGTTGCTGTTGTCGGTGGAGTACTGCCAGGTGCCGCGACCGGTGGTGACGTACACGGCGATACCGCGCAGCGCCCCGACGTCGGGATCGACATAGGAGGTGCTGGCCAGCAGGGTCGAGATCAGCACGCCGGGCGTCGTGGTGTCTTCGTTGGTGTTCGGGAAGGTGTACGGGCCGCCACTGAGCGTCGGCGCGTCGTTGACCGCGACCACGGTCACGGTGCTGACGATACCTACCACGGCGGTGTTGAGCCCGCTGTTGGAGGTGCCGCCGTTGTCGCGCACGGAATCCACGCTCACCACCCGGTTGGCGGTGTTCGGGCTTTCGCTGTCGTTGCGGTAGGCCATGGCGTTGAGGATGGCCTGCGCTGCCGAGCTGGACAGGCCACTATGGGTCAGGGTGATGGTCGCGGTACCGCTGACCACCGAGACCGAGACCGTCGTGCCGTTGATCGCGGTCACCACGTTGGTGCCGTTGACCAGGTTCACGTCGCTGCCGTCGATCACCAGTTTCTCCGCCGCACCGTTGGCGACGCCGGTGACGGTGAAGGTCATCTGGATCACGCTCTGCCCGGTCTCGACGGTATTGATCGTCGCGCCGCTGAACAGCTGCACCGCCGAACCGTTCTCGGTGTAGGTCGGGTTGGTGCCGCTGACATTGACCACCGGGGCATCGTTGACCGAAAGGACCTCGAGGGTGACCGTCGACACCGTGCTGCTGCCGCCGGCACCGTCGTCCATGCTGATCGAGACGCTGCGCGTGGTCGCCGACGGCTCGATGGTATTGGAATTGCGGTAGGCCAGGTTTTGCACCAGCGCAGCGACGGTGGTCGCCGTGGCGTTGCTGGTCAGGGTGACCACCAGCGGGTTGCCGTTGCTGCCGCCGGTGAAGGTACCGATCACCAGGCCGTTGTACAGGATCGAGGCGCCGGACAGCACGATCTGGTTGGCCCCGGCGCCCTGGTCGCGAATGAACAGCACGTCTTCGGCGCTGGTGCCGCCACTGGCGATCTGCACCGTCAGCTTGCCGCCGTTGAAGTTGGCCGAGTCGGCGTCGCTGATGGTGGCGTCGCCGTTCTGGTCGAGCAGCACGTAGGCGGCGTCCTCGCGGTAGCTGACCAGGTCGCCGTTGAGGTTGCCGATCACCGGCGCCGCCACCGCGGTCACGGTGAAGTTCAGCGCGGTGTTGTTCTGGATGCCCTTGTACACCTGGCCGTTGGCGTTGGCGAACGCCTTGTTGTCGATGCGCACGGCGTAGGCGACGCCCGCCACCATGTCCGCTGGCGGGTCGATGGTCCAGGTAGTGCCGGAGCCGGTAACCGCACCGCTGCCCACGGCGATGGTCTGGATGATCGCGTTGTCGCTGGTACGCACGATATAGATGTTGCCCGTGCCCTTGGCCACCGACTGGTCGAAGGTCAGGGTGATATTGGCATTCGGGGTGACGGTCAGGCTGTCGTCCGCCGGGCTGGAGCTGACCAGCTTCGGCAGGCTGCCGCTCTGATAGAAGATGGCGGTGCTGGCTGCCGTGGACGAGGTGGAGATCAGGTCGAGATCGCCGTCGCCGTCGAAGTCGCCGACACGGAACTGCTGGGCGTTCATGTCCGGCAGGGTCACGTTGGCGAACGGCGAACTGGCCTGGTCCACGTCGACGAAGGTGCCGTTATCGTTGCGCACGTAACGGAAGACCGTACCGTTGTTACCGGTCTGGTAAAGGATATCGGCGTCACCGTCGCCATCGAAGTCGGCGACGATCGCACGGGTCACGGATACGGTCGGCAGGGCCGCGCTGGCGGTCATGTCGACGAAGATGCCGTTGTTGTTGCGGAAATAGCGCATCTGCATGCCGGACGCGACATGGATCAGGTCGGTGTAGCCGTCGCCATCGACATCAGCGGCCTTGTAGTTGTAGGCGTTGAAGTCGGGCAAGGTGATATTGGCGAACGGCCAGGCGGCGCCGCTGGCACTGGTCAGGGTGGTAAAGCTTGGCGTGGCGCTGCCGCTGTTCACCGCCAGTGCCCAGGACGAGCCGGTGCCGCCGGTCTGGTAGAGAATGTCGAGGGCGCCGTCGCCGTTGAAATCGCCCACCAGCGTACGCACGCCGAAGCTTGGGCCACTCACGTCCTGGCTGGTGAAGCCCGAGCCGGTGTTGAGGTAGAGCTTCATGGTCGGACCGCTCACGGGCGCGGCCAGCAGATCGATGAGACCATCGCCGTTGAAGTCGCCGGCGTGGTAGTTGGCGCCGCCGGTGGCGGCGTCGGTCAGGGTCAGGCCGGCGAACATCGAGCTGGCCTGGCTGAAGATGGTGAAGGTGCCGTCTGCATTGCTCTGCGCAAAGCTCCAGGCACCACCGGCGCCTGCAGCCTGGTAGAGGATGTCGGCACGCCCGTCGCCGTTGAAGTCGCCGACCACGTATTTCATCTGGTTGGTGGTGGTCCCCAGCACCGGCGCGCTGGCCACCGCGCCGCCGGTGTAGGTCGAAGCCATCAGGCTGTCGTAGCCAGTGACGCTCAAGGCGCTGGTCTCGATGGCGCCGCTGCTGCGCTCCAGCGTCCAGTTTCCACCCAGGGCCGCGGAGCCGGTGTCGTCCACCGAAGCGGCAACGTCGGCGCCGGTGATCGCCGCCAACTGATCGATGAAGGCCTGGCCCTTGCTTCCCTGCCCCACGTCGCAGCCGTAGATCATCAGGTCGCCGTCGGCCTTCAATGCCGCGCCGATGCTCTCCAGTGCCGCACGATGCTCGGCGAGGTTGTTGCTGGCCAGCCAGACGTTGCCCAGTTGCACGGTACCGTCGGCACCGTGGGACAACAGGTGGATGGCGTCCAGGTTGTCGCGCCCCTTGAGGTAGTCGGCCATCTGTTGCAGGCCGTCCTTGTTCGGGTCGAGGACCACCACTTCGGTCTTAGGCGACAATCCTTCGAGCAGTTGCCCGACGTTGCTGACCTGGCCGTCGACGAACACCACTTCGTTGCGCTGGCTGCCCTGCTGCTGGCTCGCCGTTTCGCCGGACGCCGCTGGCGCCTGGCTGCTTTCATTGCTGGAGGTGCTGTCCTTGGCCGCGTCGGCAGTCGTCTGCGCCGCAGCATCCTGGGCAACTACGCCCACGGACGCATCGAACATGATCCGCGGTTCAAGGGCCATCAGCAGCGGGGCCTGGCCGGGCTCGGCGGTCTGGGGCTGCTGGGCCGACTTGCGCGAGAGTCGTTCGATGAATTTCATGCTGCACCTCCTGGTGGTTCCCGCACTGCCGGCTGGGCAATGCGGACAAAAAAGTGGCGGTGCCCTGGAGCACCGCCGGTTGTTGCGTTAGTTGCGGCTCGGGAAGATGCCTTGCATCGCGATGATGAAGTTCACCGCAATGTAGGGGCTCAACACCGAAGACGGGATATTGCCGCCCGTCAGCGCAGCGGTGCCGGTCACGGTCACACCGCCGGTGAAGGTCACCGGCTGCGGCGCCAGGTCGACGCGGGGCAGCGGGTTGCCGTTGTTGTCCTTGCCGCTGTGGTACAGCTGGTAAGTGGTACCGGCACCATCGTTGGGGATGCCCAGGCAGCCGCCGGCAATAGGCGAAACGCTGGTGGCATCGGCATTCACAACCTGGGCGGTGGAGGTTGCGGTGAGGGTGCTGTTGTTGGTCACCAACGACAGCAAGTGGGTGTGGGTCGGCAGGTTGCTGGTCAATTGGGTAACCGACTCGCTGCCACCTTTCTGCCCCATTTGGTAATTCGACAGGCCGGTGCCCTGGCCCTGGCCCACCGGCGTGCGGCTGCGCAGGTCCGGCAGGCCGAAGGTACTTACGCCGTCACCACCAAACTGCGTGCCCAGCAGGGCGAACAGTGCGGTGTTCTGATTCAGCGGTACCAACTGGCCCTGACACAGCGCCCAGCCGTACGGGTTGAAGTTGAACCCTGCCATCCGGATTTCGCCCAGAAACGGATCAGCCATCAGACTCTTCCTTATGTTGATTTGCGTGGTTGGTTGAATTGCGAATCAGGGAGCCTCGTCAACCGCGATGCGGTTGCGGTGAATGACCGCTTCAAGCACATGGCGGCCGTCGGGTTCGGGCCGCACCGGACTCATCAACAGCCTCCAGGGCTGCGCGCGGCCCGGGCCGAACAGATTGAAGGTGTCCTGGGGCAGCACCACACCATGCGGCAGGGCCACCGCCAGGGAATAGCACTCGTAGTCCTGGCTCATCGCCGTGCCATTGGTCACGGCCAGCAGGCTGACGTGCAAGCCCTGATCGTGGGCGATCTGCAGTACGAACCCTTCGGGATCGGCTTCGAGCAGTTCCTGGCGGCTGGGAATGGTGTCGTCGACGGCTTGGCTCATGAGACTTTCCTTGTGTCGGTGCGCGCGTCGCGGCGCAACTTCAGGTACACCCCCGAATCGCCGCAGACATAAAAGCCCAGCCGGCCATACAGCCGCTGTGCCGGGTTATAGGATTCAACGAAAAGTTCGACTTTCAGGCCCTGTTCATCCGCCCGGCGCAATTGCGCTTCTATCAGCGCGGAGCCGATGCCCCTGCCGTGGAATTCGGGAAGTAGGGTTATATCGATGAGATTGAGGGTGGTCGCCCCCCAGAACATATAAAGCCGGCCGATCGGCTGGCCCTGGAGTTCGATGATCAGTAATTCCCCATCGGCATAATGGGCCTGATAGTAAGCATGCTGAGCATTGAACTGCTGTTTAAGAAAGGCGGCGATCTGCTGCGCCGGCCAGCCGCTACGGGACATCTCCTCAGCGCGCGAACCGGCGTACAGACGCTCGATAAAGGCCATATCGTCCGGATGCAGGGCACGCAGGGTCACAGCAGGCATCGACATCGTTGCGAACATCCCTGTTGAAATAACTTTGTGAGCCAACTTTTATTGTGACGGGTGTCACGCTTACTTGCATGGCGAATTGACAGCAGATTACCGCAACTGTCTTACAATCGCACTAGTTAAAATCCACTTTCTCTTACACCGATCGCTGCCATACGTCGCCAGGCGGCGCTAAGCAGCGACTGGCTCTTTCCATCCAGCACCACAATGCCGCGAAGCGGGTGCGATAGTTGTTTCGGCGCACTGTCTTCGAGCATGAACTGGGTACCATAGTGCGCTTGCAAAGGCTGCGCCCTTTTCTCTTCATCACGGCGTATCGCGATGGGCCCTTGATGATCGGAGATCAGCGCTTCCTGGTCGATGTAGGCGACGCCGTTGGCGTCCACCGATTCCAGCGACACCGGCAGGGAATCGCGCAGTACGTCATCGGCGACGAAGTGCCCGGGGGTGCCCGGTGCCACCCGCCACAGGTCGGCTTCGGCCAGGTAACCGCGCAGGCGCAAGCCGCCTTGGGCGACCTGGGCCAGCGGCATCTCGCTGCTGATCCAGCGGCCAGGCGCGAGGTTGTCCGCCAGGTCGCGCACCGTGCCAGCATGGGGCGCGCGCAGTACCAGGCGCTCGCGCTGGGCGGCCAGGCCGCGGTATTCGGCCACGGCCTCGGCCAGGCGTTGTTCGAGAATGCCACTATCAGCCGCGGTTTCACTGCGCCCCGACTGACGCCGCAGTTGCAGTTGGAGAATCTCGATTTCACGTCGGCCGATGCCCATGCGCGCTTCAAGGTCGGGCGACTCCAGGGTCATCAGCACCTGGTTGGCCTCTACTTGCTGGCCATCCTTGACCAGCACCTCGCGAATCCGCGCCGCTGCCGGCGCATGCAAGGCACTGAAACGGGACGCTTCGAGCATGGCCGGCACTTCCACGCCGCTGCGCCACGGCACCACCAGTACGGCCAGCAACAGGGCCAGGCCCGCTCCAAGCAACACCACCTTGCGCGGTTTGGCCTTGTCCCGGTGCTGCCACCAGTGCTGCCATTCGCGCCAGATCGGCAGGCCGATGAACCACACCAGTTCGACCATCATCAGGAAGATGCCAAGCACCTTGAAGAACAGGTGATAAACCGCCAGGGCGATACCGAAGAACAGCGCCGCCCGCCAGATCCACGAGGCGTAGCTCCAGCACAGCAGGCGCCGGCGCAGCGCCGGTGACCAGCGCTCGGGCATAGGGTCGCCATAACCGAAAAGCTTCTCCCGCAGGTGCCAGCGGCCCAGGGCGAAACCACGCCCTTGCAGGTTATCCACGCCCCACAGGTCGCTGAGCAGGAAGTAGCCGTCGAAACGCATCAGCGGGTTGACGTTGATCGCCAGGGTGGTGATCCAGGTGGCGCTGGCCAGCATAAAGGCTGCGGTGCGCCCTGCCCCGTCGGGCAGCAGCGACCAGGCCAGCAGGGCGATGCAGGCCAGGATCAGCTCGGCCAGCACGCCCCCGGCGCCGATCAGCAGGCGGGTGCGCCGGTCCTGCACGCGCCAGGCGTCGCTGACATCGGTGTAGAGCATCGGCAACAGGACCATGAACGCCACGCCCATGCTCGGCACCCGGCAGCCGGCGCGCTTGGCCATGTAGGCATGGCCGAATTCATGGCACAGCTTGGCAAAGCCCAGGGCGATGGCGAACGCCGCCATGCCACCTAGGCTGAGCAGGTGCGGGAAGGTCGAAAGGAAGCGCTCCCAGTCACGCATCACCAGGAACAGGCCGAGCAGCAATACGCTGGGCAGACCGTAGCGCAACAGGTTGCCGCCATGGCGCTCGAGCCAGGGCCAGGTGCGATTGAGAAAGGCGTCAGGACGCCACAGCGGAATACGGAAAAACAGGTATTTATGCAGGATCTGGGTCCAGATGCCCTGGCGCTGGGCGGCGGCCTTGGGTGCGTAACTGGCGCGCTGCTCGGCATCGGCGGCGCTGACCAGGTCATGACCACGCAAAAAGCGCAGCAGCTCCTCCACCGCCACGGCGGTCAGGGGCGCGCCCGGCTCGGCATTGGCCGCATTCAGTACCTGCTGCGGATCACCGAGCGCCCAGTGACGCAGCAAGCGCATGGCCGGCGCACCCAGCTTGAAATAGCGACCGCGCAACGGGTCGGCCAGGGTCCATTGCGGCGCACCGTCGAGCCCCGGCGCCCCTGGCGAGAGCTGCAGGTCCGGGCGCAGCGCCGGCAACATCACAGGCCCACCGCCTGGCGCAGGGCCGCCAGCGGCCGGCGCAGCAGGTACAGGGCCAGCGGCGCCCGGTCACCGAAGACCTTGGCGGTCCCGCGCAGGCCAATACGTGGCGGCGCGTCCTCGAAGCTCGCATCGAGGCGATAGGCGAGCTGCCCGGCCGGGGTGTTTTGTGCCTGGTAGGCGACACGTTCGAGCACGGCGTTATGCCGGTTCAGTGGATCGCTGTCGAGGAACAGCGCGACCTCGGCGCCTTTCTCCAGGCCGATGGCATCGGCCACCGGCAACTCGATACGCAACTCGGCCTGGGCCGGGTCGGCGATTTCCATCAGGCGTTCGCCGGTGCGCATAGGCTTGCCGATATAACGCTGGGCATCGGCGAATACCGCGATGCCATCGCGTTCGGCACGTACCTCGGTACGCGCCAGCAGGTTGCGGGCGTAATCACGCTCGGCACGCTTCTGCTCGACCCGGGCAGCGAGCAGATCAAGACGGGCACTGGAGTCGGCATCGGAAAAGGCACGCTGGGTGTTGGCCTTGAGTTCCGCCTCGGCCACGCCCAGGGTGCGTTCGGCCACATCGGCCTGGGCCCTGAGCGTGGTGGCATCGAAGCGCACCAGCACCTCGCCGGCCTTGACCGCCTGGTTCGGCTTGACGGTGAACTCGGCGACCACGCCATCCAGCGGAGCGGCCACCACCTGGCCGTTGCGCGGAGCCACTTCGGCTGGAGCCAGTACCGACTGGCGCACCGGCACCAACAGCACCAGCAACAGCGCCGCCGCCAACGCCCAGCGTGTGCGCGCCGGCCAGCGCAGACGCCATGGCTTGCCCGGCTGCAGGGCGCGCCAGGCGTGGCTGTAGCAGTCGCCAAGTTGCGCCAGCAGGGCCTGCTCGGCATCGTTCCAGGGCATGTCCCGGGCGAGCCAGAGCCCTCCGAATACCACGCCCTGCCGGTCTTTCAAGGGCAACCAGAACGCATGCGGCGCCGACAGCGCCTGCCAATCGTCGCGGCAGGCCTGGTCCAGGCTTTCAGGAGGCACCACGCCTGGCAGGGCGAAGCGATCGCTGGCCGCAAGGCCCCTGGCGGCGCGTTCGATGAACACCACGAAGGGCGCGTTCGGCTCCACCGAACTGACCCCGGTCAGGGCGCGGACCTTGCCAGCGATCAGCAACGCGCCATGGCGATAGCCGAACAGCGCCTGGCTGTCGTTGACCATGCTGAAGGCCAGTTCCTCGACCGAAGGCGCAGACCGGGCCTGGCGCTCCAGCTTCAGGTAATGGGCCAGCAGCTGCTCTAGCGCGCCAGGAACGGAGGCGTTCATTTGCGCTCCGCAAAGTGCGCAGTGCCACTCATGCCGGACAGCAGGCCAGGAGTATTGGCCGGGACACTGGCGATCAGCAGCAGAGTCTGGCTGCCTTCGTCGATGCGCGCGCCGAGGCGCTTGATCACGGCATCGAAGGGTTGGCCGGTTTCATCGGGAACGAAGCTGAAGGTCTGCTCGGGCTTGAGCTTGCCCAGCCAGCTCGATGGCACCAGCAGATGGATTTCCAGGGAGCGGTTGTCGACGATTTCCAGCAATGCCGCACCGCTGGCCACGCTTTCATGGGCCTGGACCCGGCGTTGCACGACCTGGCCATCGAAAGGTGCCTTGACCTGGCAACGCTGCACCTGCACCTGGTAGACCTGGGCTTCGGCCTGGGCCTGGGCCTGGCGGGCCTCGGCCAGGGACACTTCGAACTTGCCGACCGAGTTCAGCGCAGCCAGTTGCTGCTTGTTGCGCAGTTCTTCGCGGGTTGCGCGCACAGCGGCGGCCGACGCGTTGGCCTGGGCCTGATAGGCGCTGCAATCGAAGCGCACCAGCACATCACCCTTCTTGAACGACTGGCCTTCACTGAAGGGGATTTCCGTGACCCGACCGGACAGCTCGCTGGCCAGCACCGCCTGGGAGCGGGCACGCAGCACGCCGCGCACTTCGGCACCGCCGCCGGAGGTCGCACCGTCGAGCAAGGGATCGCTTTCGGTCGCGGCCTGTGCCATTCCCGCCATCAGCGCCAACGCCGCCCACCACACCGCCTGCTTCATCTCACTACGTCCCTGTCAAAGGTCTGGATCATTCAAATTGAGTATCGGCTGCAGTTCACGGAACGTGAACGCCGTCGGTCAGTACCGGCTTGATTGCCTGCCGACCCGGAACGAGAAACGCGTCACAGAACGGCTACAGAAAAGTGGCCGGATGCTATCAATGTTTTCTTCGCGCCGGAAGCTCCCGGACCGCGGCGCCTCAAGGGCGTCGCCGCAACAGATAGGTGTCCATGATCCAGCCCTTGCGCGCCCGCGCCTGCTCACGGGCCGCGAGGATCTGCGCCTTGACCTCGGACAGCCGCCCGCTGATCAGGATTTCATCGGCCGTACCGACATACGCGCCCCAGTAAATATGCAGTTCGGGATCATCGATTACGGCAAAGGCACATTGGCCGTCGAGCATCACCACCAGGTTGTCGATGCGCGGCACCTGCGCCAGACGCCGCCCGGGAAGGATCTGCAGCGGCTCGCCAACCCGGTTGAGCGGTATGCGATGACGCGCAGCCAGTGCCTGCACGCTGCTGATACCGGGGATCACTTCGATGCTGAAGGACTGCTCGCCGATCAATTCGAGAACGCGCAGGGTGCTGTCGTAAAGCCCGGGCTCGCCCCAGAGCAGGAATGCCCCGCACTCGCCCTCGCCCAGTTCCTCGGCGATCAGCCGGCCATAGAGGGCGGCACGCTGTCGGTGCCAGTCGTGTACGGCGCCGAGGTAATCGCTCGCCTCGCCATCGCGTTGCGGGTCGTCCACCTCAACCACGCGGCAGGGTTGGCTTACCCATTGCGCCAGCAGCGCCTTGCGCAGGCGCAAGCGATCGTCATTGGCCTGGTGCTTGTCGAGGACGAAGAACACGTCGGCGCGCTTTAGCGCATCGACGGCCTCAAGGGTGATTTGCCGCGGATTGCCCGGGCCGATGCCGATCAACAACAGCACTTTCATGGACGGGCTCCCCGGGCCGGAAGTCGCACTGCAAGTTAATGGTTAAACACCATGGCGAACGGAACATATTCAACTTTCAAAGTTCCAAAACCAAGAATGTAAAAGTGTACTGTTAGTCCATACCTCATTGGCTACACTGTCAACATGCTGTTATTGCAGCCAGCCCCGCGGGCCGCTATCTATTGCACATCCATAGCCCGCCCGCCTTTGAAAAAGGAGTGTTTCCGTGTCTAGACTTGCAGAGTTTCGCGCTGCCGAAAAAGCCCTCCAGGAACAGCTTGCACAGTTGGAGGCCATGAAAAAGGACGCCGGCCTGAAACGCGAGATCGAATTCGAACAGAAACTTCTCACCTTGATGAAAAACTACGACAAGGGTCTACGCGATATCATTGCCCTGCTCGACCCGGCAGCGGCCGGCAAGTCCGTTGCCCGCCCTGTAAAGACCCGCCGCGCGCGAGTGGTGAAGGTGTATGAAAACCCGCATACCGGTGAACTGATCGAGACCAAGGGTGGCAACCACCGCGGCCTGAAGGCCTGGAAAGAACAGTACGGGGCGAGCGAAGTCGACGGCTGGTTGCGCAAATGAGTTTTGCTTCACATATTTTTCACAAGCACAGGATCAGGATGAAGGCTGCTAAAGGATTAGCGCCCCATGCGCCCGCTCCGGCGGGCTTCTAATTCCGACGCCCCGTGGCCGCCACCACGGGGCGTTGTTGTTTGCGCAATGGATTCAGTTCCGTATCATGGCCATCTGTCTTTCCGCTGGCGCCCCGGGCGCCGGCCTTCTGATGCGGAGTGCCCATGAGCCTGCAAGATCTCGACAACCTCCCCGGCGTCACCGCGCAACCCGATGCCGCCACCCACAATTTCGTCTTCAACCACACCATGCTGCGGGTCAAGGACGTCGCCAAATCCCTGGACTTCTATACCCGCGTGCTGGGTTTCAGCCTGGTGGAGAAGCGCGACTTCCCGGAAGCCGAGTTCAGCCTGTACTTCCTGGCCCTGGTCGACAAGGCGCAGATCCCGGCCGACGCGGCCAAGCGCACCGAGTGGATGAAATCGATCCCCGGCATTCTCGAACTGACTCATAACCACGGTACCGAGAACGACGCGGACTTCGCCTACCACAACGGCAACACCGACCCGCGCGGTTTCGGTCACATCTGCGTATCCGTGCCGGATATCCGTGCCGCCTGCGAGCGGTTCGAGCAACTGGGCGTGACCTTCCAGAAACGCCTGAGCGATGGCCGCATGAAGCATCTGGCGTTCATCAAGGATCCGGATGATTACTGGGTCGAAATCATCCAACCGACCGAGTTTTGATTCGGCTCCGGAAATGAAAAATGCCGCGGATAGTCCGCGGCATTTTTGTTTATACCCTTCCCTTCAGGGCCAGCTCCCACAAGGTTCAGCAGTGTTCTTGAGTGATTACTGTGCCCGCCAGGCCGCCACCAGCGACTCCTTGCGCCCACGGGTCGCCAGGCAGTAATACAGCGGCACCGTCACCACCAACCCCACCAGCCACGACAGGTCAGCCCCCTCGACCAGGTTGGCATAGGGCCCGACATACAGCGACGTGTTGGCAAACGGCAGTTGCACCAGGATCCCGCAGGCATAGGCGATGATCGCGTGCATGTTGAAGCGCCCGTAGATCCCGCCATCCGCCGCGAAGATCGATTTGATGTCGTAGTGGCCGCGCTTGACCAGGTAGAAGTCGATGATGTTGATCGAGGCCCATGGCACCAGCACCAGCAGCAGCGCAAGGATCAGGCCGATGAAGTGGCCGATGAAGTCCGCCGTAGCGCCCAGGGCGGTCAGGCAGCAGCCCAGCAGGATCACGCCGGCCAACAGCACGCGCACCTTGATGCTCGGCGTCCAGTTGGCGGCGAAGGTCTGGATCGAGGTGACGATCGACAGTACCGCACCATACAGGTTGAGTGCGTTGTGGCTGATGATGTTGAGCAGGAACAGCACCATCAGGATCGGGCCGAGCCAGCCGGTGGCCTGTTTCACCGCATCCATCGCCTCGGTACCTTCAGGCACCAGCAGCACGGCAATGGCGCCGAAGCTGAAACACAGGATGGTGCCCAGTGTCGCGCCGAAATAAGTCGCCCAGAAGGGCCTGCCGATCCCTACTTCACGCGGCAGGTAACGCGAGTAGTCGGAGGTATAGGGCGAGAAGCTGATCTGCCAGATCACGCCCAGGGACACCGTGGCGATCCAGCCGGACAGGTTGAAGCCGCCGCGGCTGAAGAAATCCGCCGGCAGGTCCTGGGCGAACATCATGATGAAGCCGGCCAGCAGCGCCGTACCCATCACCCAGGTGCCGATGCGGTTCAGGGTGTGGATGAAGCGGTAGCCAATTACGCCGATGGCCGTGGCGCTGAGGGCACCGATGATGATCGACACCGGCATCGGTACGCTCGGGGCAATGCCATGGATCGACTTGCCCGCCAGGACGATGTTGGAGATGAAGAAGCCGACGTAGATCAACGCGGTAAAGAATACGATCAGCAGCGCGCCATAACGGCCGAACTGCCCGCGGCTCTGCACCATCTGCGGAATCCCCAACTGCGGCCCTTGCGCCGAAGCCAGGGCGATGACGATACCGCCAAGCAGGTGGCCAAGGACGATGGCGACCAGCCCCCATAGCAGGTCGAGGTGGAACACCTGGACCACCATGGCCCCGGTGACGATGGGCAACGGCGCGATATTGGTGCTGAACCACAGCGTGAACAGATCACGCGCCTTCCCATGGCGCTCTGCTGGCGGTACGTAATCGACCGTATGGTTTTCGATCAACTGGTGTTGCGAAGACGACTGGGACATGGGCAAAAGCTCGAAAGGTTCCGTTTTTATCTTTGTAGGAAACCACTTGCGGCACGCTGCAAGCGGCGTCGAAGCTGAAGACCATATTATGGTATTCCAAGCTTTTGACAACACTGATTCGTCCTTTTGCCGACCAACTGATCTGCTTTTGGTCGCCTCGCTTTCTCCTCTCCATAGGCGCGAGCCCGCGTATTCATTGGGCATTGGCTGAATCAACGCGTTCGTCAGGGCCGGAAAAATCCTCTTGCAAATTAGGTATTACGGTATACCATCAGACACATCAACGATAAAAATGCGGGCACACCGCTGCATCACGAGGATCACGCCATGATCGACGCAACCGTCTACAAGAACGTTCTGGGCTCCTTCCCGTCCGGCGTTACCGTCATCACCACCCTGGACAACGACGGCCAGATCGTCGGCCTTACCGCCAGCGCCTTCAGTTCGCTGTCCATGGACCCGCCGCTGGTGCTGTTCTGCCCCAACTACAGCTCCGACTCCTACCCGGTGCTGATTCGCAGCAAGAATTTCGCCATCCATCTGCTCTCCGGCCAACAACAGGCCGAAGCCTATACCTTTGCCAAAAAAGGCAAGGACAAGGCCCAGGGCATCGAGTGGACCCTGAGCGCACTGGGCAACCCCCTGCTGGCCAACGCCACGGCGATCATCGAATGCGAACTGTGGCGCGAATATGAAGGTGGCGACCACGCCATCATGGTCGGCGCGGTAAAAAACCTGATCGTCCCGGCCGAAGCGCCAAGCCCGCTGGTCTACTGCCGCGGCAAGATGGCCAGCCTGCCAGCCTTCGCCTGAGCCCCTATTCTTCTGAATGCGCCCGCCTGATCCGATGGGCGCCCGATAACAAGCGCCGAGGAAACGCCTCATGAAATTTTCGTTGTTCGTGCACATGGAACGCTGGGATGAACAGGTGAGCCACCAGCAACTGTTCGAAGACCTGACCGAGCTGACCCTGATGGCCGAGAAAGGCGGGTTCAGCACCGTGTGGATCGGCGAACACCATGCGATGGAATACACCATCTCGCCCAGCCCGATGCCGCTGCTGGCCTACCTGGCCGCACGCACCGAGACCATCCACCTCGGCGCCGGCACCATAATCGCGCCGTTCTGGCACCCGATCCGCGTTGCCGGCGAATGCGCCCTGCTCGACGTGATCAGTAACGGCCGGATGGAAGTCGGCCTGGCCCGCGGCGCATACCAGTTCGAATTCGACCGCATGGCCAATGGCATGCCGGCCTCCGAAGGCGGCGCTGCGCTGCGCGAAATGGTCCCGGCGGTACGTGCGCTTTGGCAGGGTGACTATGCCCATGACGGCGACATCTGGAAATTCCCGACCTCCACCTCCGTGCCCAAGCCGGTACAGAAACCCATGCCGCCGATGTGGATCGCCGCCCGCGACCCGGACTCGCACAACTTCGCGGTGAAGAACGGCTGCAACGTGATGGTCACCCCGCTGATGAAGGGCGACGAGGAAGTGGTCGACCTGAAGAACAAGTTCGAAGCAGCCCTGGCCAACAACCCGGATGTGCCACGCCCGCAACTGATGGTCCTGCGCCACACCCACGTGCATGCCGAAGACGACCCGCAAGGCTGGAAGATCGGCGCCCAGGCGATCAACCGCTTCTACCGCACCTTCGACGCCTGGTTCGGCAACAAGCAGACCCCGGAGAACGGTTTCCTTGCGCCAAGCCCGGAGTCCAAGTTCGCCGGGCGTCCGGAGTTCGAACTGGAAAGCCTGCACCAGACCGCGATGATCGGTACCCCACAGCAGGTGATCGAACGCATCCGCTACTACCAGGAACTGGGCGTCGACGAGTTCAGCTTCTGGTGCGACAACAGCCTGCCGCATGAAGAAAAGCGCAAGTCGCTGGAGCTGTTCATCAAGGAAGTCGTACCGGCGTTTCGCTGAGTCAAGACGTTCGTCGGGCCGGGCAGTCCTGGTCCACTGACATCTTCTTTGCCCTTTCGGGCCTCATCGCTGGCAAGCCAGCTCCCACAGGTTCAGCGGTGCACGCGATCCCTGTGGGAGCTGGCTTGCCAGCGATTGCAATAGTCAAAACATCACAGCAACAACGCCTGCCGCTAACCACTTATCCCCTCCCCCGCAGAAATTTCCTGCAACCCTCTTGCACATCAAATATTATGGTATACCATCAGACAACAAGACCTGAACACACTCCACAGGAGCCCCGCCCCATGAGTTTCGAAATCCGCAAGATCGTCACCTACTCCGAAGAAACCCGCATCGAAGGCGGCAAGGCCACCGACAAGCCGGTGACCATGGTCGGCCTGGCCGTGGTGATCAAGAACCCATGGGCCGGGCGTGGCTTCGTCGAAGACCTCAAGCCGGAAATCCGTGCCAACTGCTCCGACCTCGGTGCTCTGATGGTCGAGCGCCTGACCGCCGCCATCGGCGGTGCCGACAAGATCGAGGCCTACGGTAAAGCCGCAGTGGTCGGTGCCGACGGCGAGATCGAGCACGCGTCGGCGGTGATCCACACCCTGCGCTTCGGCAACCATTACCGCGAAGCGGTCCAGGCCAAGAGCTACCTGAGCTTCACCAACAAGCGCGGCGGCCCGGGTACCTCGATCCAGATCCCGATGATGCAGAAGGACGACGAAGGCCTGCGCTCGCACTACATCACCCTGGAAATGCAGATCGAAGACGCCCCGCGTGCCGACGAGATCGTCGTGGTCCTCGGCGCATCGGACGGTGGCCGCCTGCACCCGCGCATCGGCAACCGCTACATCGACCTGGAAGAACTGGCCGCTGAAAAAAACCAATAACAATACCGTCCACCGGGCCGGCGCGTGGGCCGCACCACGCCCGACCCTGAAGGAGCGCCCCACCATGATTCAGCCTGTCGCTGAACGTACACCTGCCGGCACCAGCTACCTGGCCACCGGCCAGGGCCAACCCGTGGTACTGATCCACGGCGTGGGCCTGAACAAAGAAATGTGGGGCGGACAGTTCGTCGGCCTCGCCAACGACTACCGTGTCATCGCCTACGACATGCTCGGCCACGGCCAGAGCCCGCGCCCCCAGCCGGGTACCGACCTGCAGGGGTATGCCGAACAACTGGCGGAACTGCTCGATCATCTGCAGATCGCCCAGGCCACGGTAATCGGCTTTTCCATGGGCGGCCTGGTCGCCCGCGCCTTCGCCCTGCACTTCCCGCAACGCCTGGCGGCGCTGGTGGTGCTCAACAGCGTGTTCAACCGCAGCCCCGAGCAGAGCGCCGGGGTTATCGCCCGTGCCGCCCAGGCTGCCGAACACGGCCCCGATGCCAATGCCGAAGCGGCCCTGGCGCGCTGGTTCAGCCGCGAGTACCAGGCCGCCAACCCGGCCCAGGTCGCAGCCATCCGCCAGACCCTGGCCAGCAACGACCCGCAAGGCTACCTGACCACCTACGAGCTGTTCGCCACCCAGGACATGTACCGCGCCGACGACCTGGGCAGCATCCAGGTGCCGACCCTGATCGCCACCGGCGAGCACGACCTCGGTTCGACCCCGAGCATGACCCGGGAACTGGCTGCGCGCATTCCCGGCGCGCAAAGCGTGGTTCTGGCCGAGCAGCGGCATATGATGGCGGTGGAGTCGCCGCGCCTGGTCAACCAGATGCTGCTGGACTTCCTCGGGCACGCCCGCACTCTCTCCGATTCAGCCAAGGGGATCGTTGCATGACTCTCACCCATTTCCAGATGTGCATCGACGGCCAGTGGCTCGATGCCCAAAGCGGCCAGACCTTCGACAGCCTCGACCCGGCCACCGCGCAAGCCTGGGCAACCTTGCCCGACGCCGACGAAGCCGATGTCGAGCTGGCCGTGCAGGCCGCGCAAAAGGCTTTCGACAGCAAGGCCTGGCGTGGCCTCACTGCCACCGCCCGGGGCAAGCTGCTGCGCCGCCTCGGCGACCTGATCGCCGAGAACAAGGAGCGCCTGGCCCAACTGGAAAGCCGCGACAACGGCAAGCTGATCCGCGAAACCCGCGGCCAGGTCGGCTACCTGCCGGAGTTTTTCCATTACACCGCGGGCCTTGCCGACAAGCTCGAAGGCGGCACCCTGCCCCTCGACAAGCCGGACCTGTTCGCCTACACGGTGCATGAACCGATCGGCGTGGTCGCCGCGATCATTCCGTGGAACAGTCCGCTGTACCTGACCGCGATCAAGCTGGCCCCGGCACTGGCCGCCGGCAACACCATCGTGATCAAGCCGTCCGAGCACGCCTCGGCAACCATCCTCGAACTGGCCCGCCTGGCCCTCGAGGCCGGCTTCCCGGCCGGTGTGGTCAACGTGGTCACCGGCTACGGCCCGAGCACCGGAGCGGCGCTGACCCGCCACCCGCTGGTGCGCAAGATCGCCTTCACCGGCGGCGCCGCCACGGCGCGCCACGTGGTACGCAGCAGTGCCGAGAACTTCGCCAAGCTGTCGCTGGAACTGGGCGGCAAGTCGCCGAACATCATCTTCGCCGACGCCGACCTCGACAGCGCCATCAACGGCGCCGTGGCCGGCATCTATGCCGCCTCCGGCCAGAGCTGCGTGGCCGGTTCGCGCCTGCTGGTGCAGGACGACATCTTCGACGCGTTCGTCGAGCGCCTGATCGAACGCGCCAGGCGCATCCGCATCGGCAACCCGCAGGACGAAAGCAGCGAGATGGGCCCGATGGCCACCGCCCAGCAACTGGCGGTGGTCGAGGGCCTGGTCGCCGCTGCCACGGCCGAGGGCGCGCGCCTGCGCATGGGCGGCAAGCGCGCCGAGGTCGAGGGTGACGGCTGGTTCTATGAGCCGACCCTGTTCGAGTGCGACAGCAATTCGATGAAGATCATGCAGGAAGAGGTGTTCGGTCCGGTCGCGGCGGTGATCCGCTTCAAGACCGAGGAAGAGGCCCTGGCGATCGCCAACGACTCGCAGTTCGGACTCGCCGCCGGCATCTGGACCCGCGACCTGGGCCGTGCCCACCGCCTGGCCCGGGACGTGCGCTCGGGGATCATCTGGGTCAATACCTACCGCGCGGTGTCTGCCATGGCGCCGATCGGTGGTTTCAAGAACAGTGGCTATGGCCGCGAAAGCGGCATCGACTCGGTGCTGGCCTACACGGAACTGAAAACGGTCTGGATCAATCTCTCGACCGCGCCCATGCCCGACCCCTTCGTGATGCGCTGAGAGGTGAACTGAAATGATCGAACCCGGCATCTACAAAGACGTGATGGGCTCCTTTCCGTCCGGCGTGACCGTCGTCACCACGCTGGATGCCGAAGGCGGCATCGTCGGCATCACCGCCAGCGCCTTCAGCGCGCTGTCGATCGAACCGGCGCTGGTGCTGTTCTGCCCCAACTACGCCTCCGACACCTACCCGATCCTGCGCGACAGCAAGCGTTTCGCCATTCACTTGCTGGCCGCCGGCCAGACCGCCGAAGCCTACGCCTTTGCCGGCAAGGGCAAGGACAAGGCCAAAGGCATCGAATGGCGCCTCAGCGCGCTGGGCAACCCGGTGCTGGCCAACGCCACGGCGGTGATCGAATGCGAACTCTGGCGCGAATACGATGGCGGTGACCACGCGATCATCGTCGGCGAAGTGAAGAACCTGATCCTTCCCGAGCAGCCGGTGACGCCGATGATCTACCACAAGGGCAAGCTGGGCGCCCTGCCCAACCTGGGTTGACCTTTCGGGCCTCATCGCTGGCAAGCCAGCTCCCACAAGGTCCCTGTGGGAGCTGGCTTGCCAGCGATGAGGCCCGAAAGAACACCCAAGCTTTCAGCACCCCCCCGTTTTCTTCAGCATGCAGGAGCCCGAGATGAGCAACGAGAAGTACGAAAAAGGCCTCGCCATCCGCACCCAGGTACTGGGCGAGGCGTACGTCAACCGTTCCATCCAGAACGCCGACGACTTCACCAGGCCCCTGCAGGAACTGGTCACCGAGTACTGCTGGGGCCATGTCTGGGGCCGAGACGGTTTGTCGCTGAAAGAACGCAGCATGATAAACTTGGCAATGATTTCCGCGTTGAACCGGCCCCACGAGCTCAAGCTGCACATCCGCGGCGCCTTGCGCAACGGACTGAGTCGTGAACAAATACGCGAGATTCTGCTCCAGGTCGGTATCTATTGCGGTGTACCCGCGGCGGTGGACAGTTTCCGCCTGGCCCGGGAAGCCTTCGCCGAGGCCGACTCGGAGTCAACCAGTTAAACACTGGCTGTTCTGGACCCACCGCAGGACGCACCCGATCGGCGAGTGCGTCGATGTCGCTGGCGCAACAGCCAATTGCAGAGCGCAGACAATGAAACGCCAGCCACTCGACGACAGCTTCAAGGTCAACCGCAATCCCGTTACCCTGCGCGAAATCGTGCTCGACAAGCTGCGCAGCGCGATCATGAACTTCCACCTGCTGCCCGGCGACCGCCTGGTCGAACGCGACCTGTGCGACCGCCTCGGCGTCAGCCGCACCTCCGTGCGCGAAGCCCTGCGCCACCTGGAATCCGAAGGCCTGGTGGAATTCGCCGATGCCAAGGGCCCGCGCGTCGCCATCATCACCCTCGAGGACGCCCGTGATATCTACGAGCTGCGTTGCGTGCTCGAAGGCCTGATCGTCCAGCTGTTCACCCTCAACGCCAAGGCCAAGGACATCCGCGCCCTGGAAAAGGCCCTCGAGGAGAACCGCAACGCCCTCACCAACGGCGAGCTGCAACAGGTGCTGGAATCGGTGCAGGGCTTCTACGACGTGCTGCTGGAAGGTTCCGGCAACCATGTCGCCGCCACCCAGCTGCGCCAGTTGCAGGCGCGCATCAGCTACCTGCGCGCCACTTCCGTATCCCAGGAAAACCGCCGCGGCGCGAGCAACCGGGAAATGGAGAAGATCGTCGAGGCGATCAAGAGCGGCGACCCGCTGGCCGCGCACCAGGCCTCGGTGGATCACGTCCGCGCTGCCGCCAAGGTGGCCCTCGACTACCTGCGCTCGAAGCAGGAAGACGCCGGCAAGATCCGCGAGATCACCACGCCGATCGCCCTCAAAGAACCCCGCATAGGCCGCTGATCATGCCTGCCGTCCCGCGTTTCTGCCCGCAATGCTCCGCCGCGCTGCAACAGGGACGACCGGACGGCGATACCCACGAACGCCTGATGTGCGGCGCTTGCGGCTATATCCACTACATCAATCCGAAGATCATCGCCGGCTGCATCATCGAGCGCGACGGCAAATACCTGCTGTGCCAGCGCGGCATCCCGCCGCGCCCCGGTACCTGGACCCTGCCGGCAGGCTTCATGGAAGCCGGGGAAACCACCGAACAGGCGGCGCTGCGCGAGGTCTGGGAAGAAACCGGGGTGCGCGGCGACATCGTCTCGCCCTACTCGATCTTCAGCGTGCCGAGGATCAGTGAGGTGTACATCATCTTCCGTGCCGTGGCCGTGGAGATCACTGGCCAGTGGGGCCCGGAAACCATGGACTGCCGCTTCTTCGCGCCGGATGAAATTCCCTGGGATGCCATCTACTACCCGGCGATCCGGCAGATCCTCGAACGCTATATCGAGGAACGCCAGGCCGGGGTCTATGGCATCTACATGGGCAATGACGACAGCGGCAAGGTGCACTTCATGCGCTGAGGCGCTCGCGCATGAATTCGATCAGCGCCTGTACCGGACGCGCGCTTTGCCGGTGTTGCGGATAGACCGCCGAGAGCTGCAACGGCTCGGTGACGAAATCCTCGAGTACCGGCACCAGTTGCCCCGTCGCCAACGCCTCGCCGACGATGAAGGTCGGCAGATAGGTAATCCCCATGCCCTTCACGGCCGCATCGCGCAGCAGCTCGCCGTTGTTCGCGCGCATGCGCCCGCACACGGTGACCATGCGCAACTTGCCCTGTTCCAGGAAACGCCATTGCACCTGGCGACCATGTCCATAAGGCAGGCACTCATGGTTGACCAGATCGTCCGGGCGTGACGGCGTGCCCTTGCGTTCCAGGTATTCGGGGCTTGCGCAATAGACCCGGTCGATGGCCGCCAGGCGCCGGGCAATCAGGGTCGAGTCCTCCAGCACGCCGATACGCAGGGCCAGGTCGTAGCCCTCGCCGAGCAGGTCCACCGAACGGTCGCTCAGGTCCACCTCGACGCTGACCTGCGGGTAGCGCTGGAGAAACTCCGGCAGCAGGCAGCCGAGATGCGCCACGGCGAAAGACAGCGGTGCACTGACCCGCACCGTGCCGCGGGGCTCGCTGGTCTGCCCGGCGATGCCCTGCTCCACCTGCTCGACCTCGTTGAGCAGGCGCAGGGACGACTCATAGTAGCTCTGGCCCAGGGGCGTCGGATCGAGGCGCCGGGTCGAGCGGTTGAGCAGGCGCACGCCAAGGCGCTCCTCCAGGGCCATCAGGCGCCGGCTGACGAACTGCTTGGACAGGCCCAGCTTGTCGGCCGCAGCGGTGAAGCTGCCGGACTCCATGACCTGGGCAAAGATTCGCATATCTTCGAAGGGGTTCATTGTCTCTTTCCGGTGGACAGTAAAACGCTTTATAGCGGCTTTTTCACTTGTTCGCATCTCAATAATCTGGGCACACCTTACAGCGCAGCCGAAACCCAACCCGCGGCGCTGATGGCATCTAACCTTGCTGCCCATACCTAACGCGAAGAAAAGGAATCCCAACATGAAACTGGTCACCAAAACCCTCGGCGCCACCCTCCTCGCCCTCTCCATCGGCAACGCGTTCGCCGCCGGCAGCCCGGGCGTCGAACGGCAGACCCAGGCCTTCCTCGAAGCCCTGGAGAAAGGCGGCGGCAAACCACTGGAGCAACTTGCACCGAAAGACGCCCGTGCGGTACTGACCGGTGCCCAGGCCTCGGTCCAGGTGGACCTCTCCGGGATCGAGGTCAGCGAGAAGACCATCAGCGTCGGCCAGGACAAGGTCACCCTGAAGATCGTCCGCCCGGCCAAGGTTGCTGGCGAGCTGCCGGTGTTCATGTTCTTCCACGGTGGCGGCTGGGTGCTGGGTGACTTCCCTACCCACCAGCGCCTGATCCGCGACCTGGTGGTCGGTTCCGGCGCGGTGGCGGTGTATGTCGACTACACGCCGTCGCCGGAAGCCCATTACCCGACCGCGATCAACCAGGCCTATGCCGCGACCCGCTGGGTAGCCGAGCATGGCAAGGAAATCGGTGTCGACAGCAGCCGCCTGGCGGTGGCCGGCAACAGCGTCGGCGGCAACATGGCCGCGGTGGTCGCGCTGATGGCCAAGGAACAGAAGGCTCCGGCACTGCGCTTCCAGTTGCTGCTGTGGCCGGTGACCGACGCCAGCTTCGAGACGGCTTCGTACAAGCAGTTCGCCGAAGGCCACTTCCTCACCACCGGGATGATGAAATGGTTCTGGGACAACTACACCACCGACCAGGCCCAGCGCGCCGGCATCCATGCCTCGCCGCTGCGCGCCAGTGCCGAACAGCTCAAGGGCCTGCCGCCGGCGCTGGTGCAGACCGCCGAGTTCGACGTGCTGCGTGACGAAGGCGAGGCCTATGCCCGCAAGCTGGATGCGGCCGGGGTGGATGTCACGGCGGTGCGTTACAACGGCATGATCCACGACTACGGCCTGCTCAACCCGCTGGCCAAGGTGCCGGAAGTGCAGGCGGCGATGCGCCAGGCAGCGCTGGAGCTGAAAACGCATCTGCAGTGATGCCCCAGGGGCTGCCTTGCAGCCCCCTTTTTTATTGCGGCGTAATCCAGAAAATCTCCTGTCCCGGCACCCGGATCTCTACCCGCCCATCCTTGCGCACCCGCAGCACCGAACGCTTGTACAGGGCCTGCTGGTCCTTGAAGTACTTGCCCGAAGACCAATAGGCCGCGCCGTCGACGTCATACGCGACGAGATTGCCGTCCGGCTGCAACATCAGCCGCGCCGGCGGGCGCCCATGCCGCTCGGCGGCGATCCATACCGTCTTGTTATCGGAACCCCTGACCAGCATCACCGAGCCGTTGGAACGGTACAGCAAGGTATAGGCTCCGCCTTCCGACATCACGAAACCATTGGGCACCAGATGCTCGCCCACCAGCATCCGGTCACGTCCGGCGAACACCTGATAGTACGGTTCGATGAAGAACTGCTGCTCGGTCTCATAGGGATGATCGACACGCTTGCCATCCAGGCGCACCTCGCTCATCGATCGGTTCGGCCCGCTGCGGGAGACCAGCCGAACGTCGTTGTTGGCGTCGCCCGTGTAACTTTTGAACTGCAGATTGAACACCTCATGCGCGGCGTTCCAACTGATCTTCCAGCCGTCCTTGACGGCCTTGTAGTCGGTGACCCCCATCACACCGGCCGCGCCGCCGATCTGCAGAATATTCCCGGACACCGCGTGCTTGATGCGGAAAAGCTGGTCGACCTGCGGGTTGAAGACCAAGGCCCCGATGGGCTCCAGACGCCACTCCTGGACCTCGACGCAGAGGTGTACGCCACCGTCGCTGCCGAAGCGCAGGCCGTTGTCGCCCAGACCCGAGCGCCAGCTCACCGACACGGCGCCACGCATGCCCTCGCGCTCCTGTGCCAGTTGCTCGACCAAGGCCAGCACCTCGTCGGGCAGCCAGTGCGTCATTTCCCTTTCCTGGCGGCCCAGCAAGACCTCGAAGTCGTCGAGTTCGTTCTGGATACGGAACTGCTGGCAGGCGTCGGCCTGGACCAGATGCAACAGCAGGAATGCCTTGACCTGAGCAAGGAAGAAACGCGCGTAGCAGTATTTGCTGATGTAGAAGAACGAAACGAAGTCGCGCTGGTTCAGGTCCTCCTGGAACGGCCGGAGGAAGTACTGGGCGTAGGACGTACTGAGCATGCGCTGCAGGGTCAGCAGGCTCTCTCCCAGTTCCTCGCCGACGCGGCTGGCCAGTCCGTTCAGGCGGCCTTGGCTGACGAAGCGGTCGGCCGCGCCCTGCGGGCTGCCGGCGGACTGTTCGCGGATGCCCTGAATGAGCTTTTCCAGCGCCTGGTCGTAATCGTGGTAGAGGGATTCGATCAGCGTGAGCGCCGGGGCGATCTGGTACTTGTCCAGGTTCAGGCGATAAGCCGCGACCTTGCGCTCAAGCAAGGCGATGCTCGAGCGTACCTGTTGCAACGGCTGGAGGCATTGCTCCAGCCGTGCGTAGACCTCCTCGCCACCGGTGAGCCCATGATCCTCGTGCAGAACGTCCCAGACACCGACGACCGCGCCAGGAATCATCGCCAGGCAGGTGTCATCGATCAGCCCGCGGGCGGAAATGGATAGGCCGAACTTAAGCGGTGAATCGAACATCAAGGCGTTTCTCCCTGGAGTGAGCATTCGATTGTAGGGAGATGGGATGACATGGGAAATAGCGTTTCGCCATCAATGTATTCGAGGAGCAACGCACGATCATTGATTTGGCCGAGACCTGTGGGAGCTGGCTTGCCAGCGATGAGGCCATAAACCACACAAAAAAATCGCGGCGAGCCCAAGGGCTTGCCGCGACCCGAACCAGCGCTTACTTCAGAGCCGCATAGCTGTTCATCAGGTTGCGATAGTTGGGAATCCGCTGCGACAGCAGGTTACCCAGGCCTTCGATGTCGTTGCGCCAGTCGCGGTGCAGTTCGCACGCCACCGAGAACCAGTTCATCAGTTGCGCACCCGCCGCGCTCATCCGCGCCCAGGCCGCCTGCTGCACGGTCTCGTTGAAGGTGCCGGACGCATCGGTCACCACGAACACCTCGTAACCTTCGGCAATGGCCGACAGGGTCGGGAAGGCTACGCAGACGTCGGTCACCACGCCGGCGATGATCAGTTGCTTGCGCCCGGTGGCCTTGATCGCCTTGACGAAATCCTCGTTGTCCCACGCGTTGATCTGCCCCGGACGGGCGATGTACGGCGCATCCGGGAACAGCTCTTTCAGTTCCGGTACCAGCGGGCCGTTAGGGCCCTGCTCGAAGCTGGTGGTGAGGATGGTCGGCAGGCCGAAGAATTTGGCCAGGTCGCCCAGGGCCAGCACGTTGTTCTTGAATTCGTTCGGCGAAAAGTCCTGTACCAGCGAGATCAGCCCGGTCTGGTGATCCACCAGCAACACCACCGCGTCATCCTTGTTCAAGCGTTTGTAGTCGTTGCTCATTTTCATGACTCCTCTGACGGTAAGAGAGGCGCAGGCCCCTGCC
>NZ_JAOECN010000044.1:0-39844 GCF_029836855.1 Pseudomonas sp. GD04058 | reverse complement strand
AGGCAACAAAAAACCCGACCTTGCGAGTCGGGTTTTCTTTTTCAGGCTACCGGAGCATCAAGCAGCGATCAGGGCCTTCACCTTGTTCATCGCATTCTTCTCCAACTGGCGGATACGTTCCGCCGAGACGCTGTACTTAGCCGCCAGGTCATGCAGGGTGGCCTTTTCTTCTGCCAGCCAGCGCTGGTAGAGAATATCGCGGCTGCGCTCGTCCAGGCCTTGCAGGGCTTCATGCAGGTTGTTCGACGAGCTGTCGCTCCAGTCGGCATCTTCCAGTTGGCGAGCCGGGTCGTAGCGATGGTCTTCCAGATAGTTGGCCGGCGACTGGAAGGCGCTGTCGTCGTCGGCTTCGGACGCCGGGTCGAAGGCCATGTCCTGGCCAGTCAGGCGACTTTCCATTTCGCGGACTTCACGCGGCTCCACACCCAGGCTTTCAGCGACGCGATGCACTTCGTCGTTGTTCAGCCAGGCCAGACGCTTCTTCTGGCTGCGCAGGTTGAAGAACAACTTGCGCTGGGCCTTGGTGGTCGCAACCTTGACGATGCGCCAGTTGCGCAGGATGAATTCGTGGATCTCGGCCTTGATCCAGTGCACCGCGAAGGACACCAGACGCACGCCCATTTCCGGGTTGAAGCGCTTGACCGCCTTCATCAGGCCGACGTTGCCTTCCTGGATCAGGTCGGCCTGGGCCAGCCCGTAGCCGGCGTAGCTGCGGGCGATATGTACTACGAAGCGCAGGTGCGCGAGCACCATTTGCCGAGCGGACTCAAGATTTTGCTCATAGTAGAGACTCTCGGCCAGTTCACGCTCCTGCTCGGCGGTCAGCAATGGAATGCTGTTCACCGTGTGCACGTAGGCCTCGAGGTTTGCACCCGGGACCAGCGCATAAGCAGGTTGCAAAGAAGTGGTCATACGAAAAAACCTCCGACTCACTGAACTCGTGCCCGTAGGCACTGCCATCATTGACCGGGAACGGCGAGACAAGTTCCCTCACTTGTATAGTCAATGCCGGCAAAAAGACACTATCGCGGGGCCAGCTCACTCAGGTGGCGAGCCACCGCGATCCATGCACCGATATACCCTAACAGCACCGCCCCAAGCAAGAGCGACAGACCATCGGCCGAGGGCACACCGGCCAGGGCGAAGTCGCTGCCATACAGTCCTGAAAGGTCGACCACCGCGTCATTCAGCCAGTTCAACCCGAATGCCAGCACTCCCCAGGACAGGATCCCCGCCCCCAGGCCATACAGCGCCCCCATATAAAGAAAGGGGCGGCGAACGTAGCTGTCGGTGCCGCCGACCAGCTTGATGACTTCGATTTCCGTGCGGCGGTTCTCGATATGCAGGCGAATGGTATTGCCGATCACCAGCAACAGCGCCGATACCAGCAATACGGTCAGGCCGAAGACGAAACGGTCGCCCAGCTTGAGAATCGCCGCCAGACGCTCGACCCAAACCAGGTCGAGCTGGGCCAGCTCCACATGCGGCAGTTCGGCCAGACGTTGACGCAGTGCGTCCAGCGCCGGCTTGTCGACCTCGTTCGGCGTCACCACCACCACCCCCGGCAGCGGGTTTTCCGGCAGTTCGCGCAAGGCTTCACCGAGGCCGGACTGCTGCTGGAACTCGTTCAGCGCCTGTTCGCGGCTGACGTATTCGGCATCCGCCACCCCGGGCAATGTCCTGATCTGCTCGCGCAGCGCTTCGCCATCGCGCACGCTGGTATCCAGCTTGAGGTACAGGGAAATCTGTGCCGCGCGTTGCCAGGATCCGCCGAGCCGTTCGATATTGCTGAGGATCAACGACAGGCCCATGGGCAGGCTCAACGCCACCGCCATGACCAGGCAGGTGAAGAAACTGCCGATCGGCTGCTTGCCGAGGCGGCGCAGACTGTCCAGCAGGCTGGAGCGATGGCTTTCCAGCCAGGCGTGCAGCAGGGTGCGGAAATCCGGGCCGTCGTCGTCTTCGGCGCCCTTCTTTTTCTTCGGTTGCGGATCGGCCGGCTTCGGCGCCACCCGTTCGGATACTTTCGGACTGCGTGTCGCACTCATTGCCCGGCCTCCCCATCGCCGATCAGGCGGCCGCGCTGCAGCGTCAGCATGCGGTGACGCATGCGCGCGATCAGGGCCAGGTCGTGGCTGGCGATCAGCACGCTGGTGCCCAGGCGGTTGATATCTTCGAAAACACCCATGATCTCCGCGGCCAGGCGCGGGTCGAGGTTACCGGTAGGTTCGTCCGCCAGCAGCAGGGCCGGACGATGCACGATGGCGCGGGCGATGCCGACGCGCTGCTGCTGGCCGGTGGAAAGATCACCGGGGAACAGCTCGGCCTTGTCCGAAAGCGCCACGCGCTCGAGCGCCGAGTCGACCCGCTTGGCGATCTCGACCTTGGACAGGCCGAGGATCTGCAACGGCAAGGCGACGTTGTTGAACACGGTGCGATCGAACAGCAATTGGTGGTTCTGGAAGACCACACCGATCTGGCGGCGCAGGAACGGGATCTGCGCAGTGCTGATCTGCCCCAGGTCCTGTCCGGCCAACAGCAGCTTGCCACTGGTCGGACGCTCCATCGCCAGCAACAGGCGCAACAGGGTGCTCTTGCCGGCGCCGGAGTGACCGGTCACGAACAGAAACTCGCCCCGCCGCACCCGAAAACTCAACTCATGCAGGCCAACGTGACCATTCGGATAGCGTTTGGCGACCTGTTCGAATCGAATCATGGATGCTCCTGCTCGGCAAACAGTGCTTTAACGAAGGGTTCCGCCTCGAACGGACGCAGATCGTCGATCCCTTCCCCTACGCCAATATAGCGAATGGGCAGGCCGAACTGCTTGGCCAGGGCGAAGATCACCCCGCCCTTGGCGGTGCCGTCCAGCTTGGTCAGGGCCAGACCCGTCAGTTCGACGCTCTGGTTGAAGTGCTTGGCCTGGTTGATGGCGTTCTGGCCGGTACCGGCGTCGAGCACCAGCAGGACCTCGTGCGGCGCATCGGCATCCAGCTTGCCGATGACCCGACGGACCTTCTTCAGCTCTTCCATCAGGTTGTCCTTGGTATGCAGGCGCCCGGCGGTGTCGGCGATCAGCACGTCGATGCCACGGGCCTTGGCGGCCTGCACGGCATCGAAGATCACCGAGGCCGAGTCGGCACCGGTGTGCTGGGCGATGACAGGGATATGGTTGCGCTCGCCCCACACCTGCAACTGCTCGACCGCTGCGGCGCGGAAGGTGTCGCCGGCGGCCAGCATGACCTTCTTGCCTTCGAGCTGGAGCTTCTTCGCCAGCTTGCCGATGGTCGTGGTCTTGCCTGCACCGTTGACGCCGACCACCAGGATCACGAACGGCTTGTTTTGCGATTCGATGCGCAGCGGCTGTTCGACCGGCTTGAGCAGTGCCGCCAACTCGGCCTGCAGCGACTTGTACAGGGCATCGGCGTCGGCCAGTTGCTTGCGCGCGACCTTCTGGGTCAGGTTCTGCACGATCAGCGAAGTGGCTTCGACACCGACGTCGGCGGTCAGCAGGCGGGTTTCGATTTCGTCGAGCAGGTCGTCGTCGATGGCCTTCTTGCCGAGGAACAGGCTGGCCATGCCCTCGCCGATGCTGGCGCTGGTCTTCGACAGGCCTTGCTTGAGGCGGGCGAAGAAGCCGGTACGGGTTTCTTCTGCAGCAGCAGGCGCCACCACAGGCGCAGCGACGACCGGTTCAGGCTCGGCCACGACCACTGGAGCGAGCGGTGCGGGCGCTGGAGCAACCACGGGAGCAGGCGGCGGAACCACTGCGGGAGCAGGTTGCGGCGCAGGCTGGGCAGCGGCAGCGGGCAGTTCGGGAATCGGCGGCGGGAGTGTCGGCTCCAGGTCAGGCACCAGCGCTACCGGCTCTTCCGGCACCGGCAGGACCAGGCTGGACTCCGGCACGGGAGGCGGTGCAACAGGCAGCTCGACAATCGCCGGCGCGACAGGCTCGGGAGCGACCACCGGCGCAGCCGCGACCGGCACCTCCGCGATCGCTGCCGGAGCAGGCTCGGGAGCGTCAGGGGCCTGGGTTTCAGGCTGTTCGACAACAGGTTGCTGGGGCTTCTTGCGCAGCCAGCCGAACAGGCCTTTCTTTTCACCGGGGGCGCCCGGCGTTTTCTTGTCGTCGTTGGAACCAAACATGGAAGACGGCTATCTCAGGGTGGCGATGCGCCAGTGCGGCGCCTCAGAATTCTTTTGTAACGCAGAACAGACTCCTTTGAAGCCGGCTCGTTCGTGCGCGTCGTCTATTTTGTCGGGGGAGCCTTTGCGGCGACATCCTCGACAGGCATGGTCGCCAGGCAACCGGATCAGTATCCTAGCACCTCCTAGCCCGCGGACGCTAAGGCCAAGCGGGCAGCCCAACAGGTTGAATCATCGATGAATGCTCTAGCCCGCCGTGCCGCCGGCCTGCTGCTCGGCACGATCTGCATGCCCCTCGCGGCCTTCGCCGCCGACCCGCAACCCACCCATGAATTCATCCTCGACAACGGCCTCAAGGTGGTCGTGCGCGAAGACCACCGCGCGCCGGTGGTGGTGTCGCAGGTCTGGTACAAGGTGGGTTCCAGCTACGAGACCCCGGGCCAGACCGGCCTGTCCCACGCCCTGGAACACATGATGTTCAAGGGCAGCGAGAAGCTCGGCCCGGGCGAAGCCTCGCGCATCCTGCGCGACCTCGGCGCCGAGGAAAATGCTTTCACCAGCGACGATTACACCGCCTATTACCAGGTGCTGGCCCGCGATCGCCTGAACGTCGCCCTGGAACTGGAGGCTGACCGCATGGCCAGCCTGCGCCTGCCGGCCGACGAGTTCAGCCGCGAAATCGAGGTAATCAAGGAAGAGCGTCGCCTGCGCACCGACGACAATCCGGGGGCCAAGGCCTACGAACTGTTCAAGGCCATGGCCTATCCGGCCAGCGGCTACCACACCCCGACCATCGGCTGGATGGCCGACCTGCAGCGCATGAAGGTCGAGGAGCTGCGCCATTGGTACGAGTCCTGGTACGCGCCGAACAACGCCACCCTGGTGGTGGTCGGCGACGTCACCGTGGATGAAGTGCGCAAGCTGGCCGAGCGCTGGTTCGCGAAGATCCCGAAACGCAGCCTGCCGCCGAGCAAACTGCCGCTGGAACTGGCCGAGCCCGGCTTGCGCCAGCTCACCGTGCATGTCCGCACCCAGCTGCCGAGCCTGATCTTCGGCTTCAACGTACCGGGCCTGGCCACTGCGAAGAACCCGCGTGAAGTCCACGCCCTGCGCCTGATCTCCGCCCTGCTCGACGGCGGCTACAGCGCGCGCATGGCCAGCCGCCTGGAGCGCGGCGAAGAACTGGTGGCCGGCGCCTCCAGCCGCTACGACCCGTTCGCCCGCGGCGACAGCCTGTTCGTCCTTTCGGCGACGCCGAACACCCAGAAGAAAAAGACCCTGGCCGAGGTCGAGGCCGGTATCTGGAAACTGCTGGACGAGCTCAAGACCACCCCGCCCAGCGCCGAGGAACTGGAACGCGTGCGCGCCCAGGTCATCGCCGGCCTGGTCTACGATCGCGACTCCATCAGCAGCCAGGCCACCACCATCGGCCAGCTGGAGACCGTCGGCCTGTCGTGGAAGCTGATCGACAACGAACTGGACGAGCTGAAGAGCGTGACCCCGGCGGATATCCAGGCCGCCGCCCGCACCTACTTCACCCGCGAACGCCTGAGCGTTGCCCATGTACTGCCCGAGGAGCCGGCGAAATGATCCAGCCGACCATCCGCTTGTTCGCCGCCACCGCCCTGGCCTTTGCCCTCATGGCTCCGGTGCAGGCCGCTGATACCAAGCCCGCCAACACCCTGCAATCCGTCGCGGAACTGGAGGGCAAGGCGCCACCCACGCATCGCACCCTGGACATCCAGACCTGGAACACCGCCGAAGGCGCCCGCGTGCTCTTCGTCGAGGCCCACGAGCTGCCGATGTTCGACCTGCGCCTGACCTTCGCCGCCGGCAGCAGCCATGACGGCAACCTGCCAGGCATCGCCTCGCTGACCAACGCCATGCTCAACGAAGGCGTGGCCGGCAAGGACGTCAATGCCATCGCCGAAGGCTTCGAAGGCCTGGGCGCGGACTTCGGCAACGGCGCCTACCGCGACATGGCGGTAGCCTCGCTGCGCAGCCTGAGCGTTGCCGACAAGCGCGAGCCGGCGCTCAAGCTGTTCGCCGAAGTGGTCGGCAAACCGACCTTCCCCGCCGATGCCATGGCGCGGATCAAGAACCAGATCCTCGCCGGCTTCGAGTACCAGAAGCAGAACCCCGGCAAGCTGGCCAGCCTGCAACTGTTCGAGCGGCTGTACGGCAAGCATCCCTACGGGCATCCGGCCGACGGCACCGCCGAGAGCATCCCGCCGATCACCGTGGACCAGTTGCGCGCCTTCCATGCCAAGGCCTATGCCGCCGGCAACACGGTGATCGCCCTGGTCGGCGACCTCAGCCGCAAGGACGCCGAAGCCATCGCCGCCCAGGTTTCCGCCGCCCTGCCGAAAGGCCCGGCGCTGGCCAAGGTCGAGCAGCCGGTGGAACCCAAGGCCGGCCCGAGCCATATCGACTTCCCGTCCAAGCAGACCCACCTGCTGCTGGCGCAACTGGGCATCGACCGCAACGATCCAGACTACGCCGCGCTGTCCCTGGGCAACCAGATCCTTGGTGGCGGTTCGTTCGGCACCCGGCTGATGAGCGAAGTCCGCGAGAAACGCGGCCTGACCTATGGCGTCTACTCCACCTTCGTGCCGATGCAGGCGCGCGGGCCGTTCATGATCAACCTGCAGACCCGTGCCGAGCTGAGCGAAGGCACCCTGAAGCTGGTCCAGGACCTGCTGCGCGATTACCTCAAGACCGGGCCGACCCAGCAGGAGCTGGACGACGCCAAGCGCGAGCTGGCCGGCAGCTTCCCGCTGTCCAACGCCAGCAACGCAAGCATCGTCGGGCAATTGGGCGCCATCGGCTTCTACAACCTGCCGCTGACCTACCTTGAAGACTACATGCGCCAATCCCAGGAACTGACCGTCGAGCAGGTCCGGGATGCGCTGAATCGCCACCTGTCCGCGGACAAGCTGGTTGTCGTTACAGCAGGGCCGAAGGTGCCGCAGCAACCGCTGCCACCCCCCCTCGCCAAACCCGCCGAGCAGCCGCTCGGCGTACCGGAGCATTAATGGCCAGTCCATCCAAGCCGCACGCGGGCCAAGGCCAGTTGCGCATCATCGCCGGCGAATGGCGCAGCCGTCGCCTGAGCTTCCCCGACGCCCCCGGCCTGCGCCCGACGCCGGACCGGGTGCGGGAAACCCTGTTCAACTGGCTTGCGCCGCATATCGAAGGGGCCAAGGTGCTGGATGCCTTTACCGGTGCCGGCGCCCTGTACCTGGAAGCGCTGTCCCGCGGTGCCGGCGACGCCGTGGCCGTGGACAGCAACCCGGCAGCCATCGCCAGCCTGAAGAACAACCTGGAAATCCTCCGCTGCCCGCGCGGGCAGGTGGTGCAGAGCGATGTCCTGCGCTATCTGCAGGGCGAGGCGAAGCAGCGGTTCGACGTGGTCTTCCTCGACCCGCCCTTCCATCAGGATTTGCTGCCGAAAACCTGCGAGTTGCTGGAAAACGGCGGCTGGCTGGCTGATCACGCGTGGATCTACACCGAAAGCGAGGCCGCACCATCGTCCCTGGCCCTGCCAGGGAGCTGGCGCCTGCACCGGGAAAAGAAAGCCGGCCAGGTGCATTACGCACTGTGGGAACGCGGCTGATCGTCATCTGTCCGTCATACGGCGCGGCAGCTGCTGCAACCAGCACATACACTGGTTGACAGAGCTGCCGCGTTTTTCCGAGTGATGTCCTATGTCCACGTCTTCCTTCACGCCCGCAACGGGCCTGCGCAATCCTCACCTGCAAACCCTCTGGGGGCCCCTGTGGCGCAAATCGTTGCCACTGGATCACCAGCGCGAGCGCCTGTGGCTGGCCGATGGCGACTTCCTCGATCTGGACTGGGGCGGCCCGCATCGCGCCGATGCGCCGCTGGTGCTGGTGTTGCACGGATTGACCGGGTCGTCGTCCTCCCATTACGTGCTTGGCTTGCAGCACGCCTTGCAGGCGCAAGGCTGGGCCAGCGTGGCGGTGAACTGGCGCGGCTGCTCGGGCGAACCGAACCTGCTCGCCCGCAGTTATCACTCCGGTGCCAGCGAGGACCTGGCCGAGGTGATCGCCCATTTGCGCGCGCAACGGCCCTCGGCGCCGTTGTACGCGGTGGGTTATTCGCTGGGCGGCAATGTGCTGCTCAAGCACCTAGGCGAAGCCGGCTCGGCCAGCCAGTTGCAAGGCGCCGTGGCAGTGTCGGTGCCGTTTCGCCTCGACCAGTGCGCCGACCGCATCGGCCTGGGTTTTTCCCGGGTCTACCAGCGGCACTTCATCCGCGAAATGATCAGCTACGTGAAGACCAAGGAGCGCGACTTCCTCCATCGCGGCCATCACGAAGGCCTCGAAGCCTTGTCCCGCCTCGGTCCGCTGACCAACATGCGCACCTTCTGGGACTTCGACGGGCGCATCACCGCGCCGCTCAACGGTTTCAGCGATGCCCACGACTACTACAAGCGCTCGTCCAGCCGCTATTACCTGGGCGAAAACCGCACGCCGACGCTGATCATCCAGTCCAGCGACGACCCCTTCGTGTTCCGCCACAGCCTGCCCGAGGCCAGTGAACTGGCACGCACCACCACCCTGGAGCTGCATAGCCACGGTGGTCATGTCGGATTCGTCGATGGCAGCCTGCGCCAGCCGGGGTACTACCTGGAACGGCGGATTCCCGAGTGGCTGGCGCAACTGGGCTGATCAGTCGCCGGTAGCGACCTGGCGCTGCGGGTCGGTGATCCATTCGCTCCAGGAGCCGGCGTACAGCGGTGCCAGCGGGTAGCCAGCGAGGCTCAGGGCAAACAGGTTATGGCAGGCGGTAACGCCGGAACCGCAATAGGCCACCAGTTCTTCGGGCTTGCGCGGACCCAGCAATGCGGCGAAACGCGCCTTGAGCTGGTCGGGCGGGAGGAAGCGCCCGTCGCTGCCAAGGTTGTCGGTGAAAGCCGCGCATTGCGCACCCGGAATATGCCCCGCCACCGGGTCGATCGGTTCCACTTCGCCACGGAAGCGCGGCAGGGCGCGGGCATCGAGCAGGGTCAGGGCCGGATCGCCCAGGCGCTCGCGCAATTGCTGGGCACTCACCAGCAGCTTCGGATCGGGCTTGCCGCTGAAGGTGCCTTCGTGGCGCTCCGCCGGATCCAGGCTCAACGGCAGGCCCGCCGCGTGCCAGGCCTTCAGCCCGCCATCGAGGATGAATACCCCGTTGCGTTTGCCAAGCCAGGCCAGCAACCACCAGGCGCGGGCGGCGAAGGCACCGGGGCCGTCGTCGTACAGCACCACTTCGCTGTCATTGCTGATGCCCCACTGCTGGAAGCGCTCGATCAGCCGCCCGGGCTGCGGCAGCGGATGACGCCCGGTCACACCCTTGACCACCGGCCCGCTGAGATCGCGCTCCAAGTCGGCGAAATGCGCGCCGGCGATATGCCCCTCGGCGTAGCTGCGCTGACCGTAGTCAACGTCCTCCAGGGCGAAACGACAATCGAGAATCACCAGCTTCGGCTCGCCAAGGCGTTCCGCCAGTTGCCGGGGTGCAATCAGTTGCGCGAGGGGCATGACAGTCTCCATATCGATTGAAAGGGCACGCTACTGCTCCAGCGCATGCTGCAGCGGAACGTGGAATTCTTCGCACAGCGCGTCCACCGCCGGCTTGGCCGTGGCGGTGACATAGCCGAGCTCCAGCACCAGTACCTGATAGACACCACGCTTGATGGCTTCTTCACTCAGGTGGGCGGAATTTTCCCGGGTGGTGCAGAGAAAGCGCACCCAGGACGTCAGGATGATCCAGGTATTGAGCGTCAGCGCCTCGATCTGCACCGGGGTCATCTCAAGGATCCCGGCGCCGACGAAACCCTCGTAGATGGCCTGGCCCTGCAGCAGGCAGCGCTGGGAAAATCGCCGGTAACGGTCGGCCAGTGCCTTGTCGCTGTCGAGCAGGTGTTCCAGGTCGCGATGCAGGAAGCGGTAGTCCCACATCGCCGCGAGGATCGCCTGCAAATAGAAACGCTTGTCTTCGACCGTGGCCAGGCGGCCCTTGGGCGGATGCAGGAAGCTCTCGACCTGTTCCTCATACTGACTGAACAACTCGGCAATGATTTCCTGCTTATTGGCGAAGTGGTAGTACAGGTTGCCCGGCGAAATCTCCATGTGCGCAGCGATGTGGTTGGTGCTGACACTGCGTTCGCCCTGCTGGTTGAACAGCTCCAGGCTGTTTTGCACGATGCGCTCGCGGGTCTTGATGCGCGGGGCCATGACACGGGTTCCGGATTCATCAGCTTGAATGATGGGTTGATCTTACGGCGTCGGTCGGTGGGTTGCATCCATGGGATCTGTGGGGGATTCACCGCGGCCCCTGTGGGAGCTGGCTTGCCAGCGATGAGGCCCTCAAAGCCCATACAAAATCAGGATTAGAGTATATGCTCTAGCCCAAACAACAAATCACGGAGGCCCCGATGCCCCAACTGGACTGGCTCGACACCCTGTTCGCCGAGCAACGCGCCGCCTTCGCCCGCCTGCCCATGCCGCCCCTGGCCCAGCGCCGGCAGTGGCTCAAGGCACTGCGCCAGGCCCTGATCGCACGCCAGGACGAGCTGGTCGCCGCCATCGACCAGGACTTCGACGGCCGCAGCGCCGACGAGACCCGGCTCGCCGAACTCATGCCCAGCGTCCTCGGCCTGGCCCACGCGGAAAAACACCTGTCGCGCTGGATGAAACCTGTCCGTCGCGCCGTCGGCCTGGCCTTCCAGCCTGCCAGCGCTCGCATCCACTACCAGCCGCTGGGCGTGGTTGGCGTCATCGTGCCGTGGAACTACCCGCTGTTCCTCGCCATCGGCCCGTTGACCGGCGCCCTCGCCGCCGGCAACCGGGTGATGCTCAAGCTCAGCGAAGCCACTCCGGCGACCGGCCTGGTGCTCAAGTCCGTGCTCGAATCGGTGTTTCCCGCCGACATGGTCTGCGTTGTCCTCGGCGAGGCCGAAGTGGGCGAGGCCTTCTCGCGCCTGCCCTTCGACCACCTGCTGTTCACCGGCGCAACCAGCATTGGCCGCAAGGTGATGAGCGCCGCCGCTGCCAACCTGACCCCCGTGACCCTTGAGCTGGGCGGCAAGTCCCCGGCCATTGTCTCGAACACAGTGCCCCTGGCCGACGCCGCCGAACGCATCGCCTTCGGCAAGACCCTCAACGCCGGGCAGACCTGCGTCGCCCCCGACTACGTGCTGGTGCCGCGCGAGCGCATCCCGGGCTTCATCGACGCCTACCGCGACGCCGTTCGGCGCTTTTATCCGCACATCACCGGCAACCCCGACTACACGGCGATCATCAGCCCGCGCCATCTGGCCCGGCTCAACGGCTACCTCGACGACGCCCGCCGCCAGGGCGCGCGGATCACCAGCCTGTACCCGGACGAAACCCCAGCGGACCGTCGCCTGCCGCCGCTGGTCCTGGAAAATGTCAGCGATGCCATGCAGGTGATGCAGGACGAGATCTTCGGCCCGTTGCTGCCGGTGGTGCCCTACGACCAGATCGACGATGCCATTGCCTACGTCAACCAGCGCCCGCGCCCTCTGGCCCTGTACTACTTCGGCTACGAGCGGGGGGAGCAGCGCCTGGTACTGGATAACACCCATTCCGGCGGTGCCTGCCTCAACGACACCTTGCTGCATGTGGCCCAGGACGACCTGCCGTTCGGCGGCGTCGGCCCGTCAGGCATGGGGCACTACCACGGTTTCGAGGGTTTCCAGACCTTCAGCCAGGCCAAGGGCGTGCTGGCCAAGCAGCGCCTGAACCTGGCGCGGCTGATCTATCCGCCGTATGGCAAGCGCCTGCAACAACTGGTGTACCGTTTCTTCATCCGCTGATCGCTGCATAACAGGCCCACAACAATGACAACACGCCTGCACCAGGCCGCCGCGCTGAACCGTCGCGGCCTGCTCAAGTTCAGCCTTGGCGCCACGCTGTTCCTCGGCGGCGCCAGCCTGGTCGGTTGCAGCCCCGCAACGGCGGCGCCCGGCTTTCGCATCCTGCGCGACGACGATCTGCCGATGCTGCGGGCAGTCACGCCGGTGGTGCTGCAAGGTACCGCAGCGCCGCTCGAGCAGGTCCTCGCCCGCCTCGACGAGGCCCTGGCCAGCCTGTCGCCGGAAATGCTCAAGCTGACCCGGCAACTGTTCGATGTGCTTGCCCTGCCTTTCACCCGAGGCCCGCTTACCGGTATCTGGGGCCCGTGGCAGCAGGCATCGCCGCAGGCTATCGAAGCCTTTCTCCGGCGCTGGCGCGACAGCTCGCTGAACCTGTTGCGCCAGGGCTATTGCTCGCTGCTGCAACTGCTGCTGATGGCCTGGTACAGCCTGCCCGGATCCTGGGGCGCGTGCGGTTACCCCGGCCCACCGAAGATCTGAACAAGAGCCTGACCATGCCCGTATCCGACCCGTTCCGCGAAGGCCTCGCCCGCGGCTGGAAAGCCCGTGACGCCTCGGCCCTGGATCACCACCTGGACCTGGAAACCGATATCGCCATCATCGGCAGCGGTGCCGGCGGCGCCACCAGCGCAGAGCTACTGAGCGCTGCCGGCTACCGGGTGCTGCTGATCGAAGAAGGTCCGCTGAAAACCAGCAGCGACTTCCACATGCTGGAGAACGAGGCCTACGCCAGCCTTTACCAGGAAGGCATCGGCCGCCTCAGCAAGGACGGCGCGATCACCATCCTTCAAGGCCGCGCGGTAGGCGGCACCACCCTGATCAACTGGACCTCCAGCTTCCGCACACCGGAGCCGACCTTGCGCCACTGGGCCAGCACACATGGAGTCGAGGGCCATGGCGTGGACGACCTCGCCCCCTGGTTCGAGCGCATGGAGCGGCGCCTCGGCATCGCGCCCTGGCAGATGCCGCCCAATGCCAACAACGACGTGCTGCGCCGGGGGTGTGCGGCGCTGGGCCTGGACTGGAAGGTGATCCCGCGCAATGTCCGCGGCTGCTGGAACCTGGGTTATTGCGGCATGGGCTGTCCGGTGAATGCCAAGCAGTCGATGCTGGTCACCAGCATTCCAGCGGCACTCGAAGAGGGTGCAGAACTGCTCTACCTGGCCCGCGCCGAATACCTGGAGCACGACGGCGAGAGGATCGAGGCGTTGCACTGCGTGGCCATGGACCCGCAATGCGTGGCGCCGACCGACCGGCGCATCCGCGTGCGCGCCCGCCACTACGTGCTGGCCGGCGGAGGCATCAACAGCCCGGCGCTGCTCCTGCGTTCCAAAGCGCCGGACCCGCACCGGCTCCTCGGCAAGCGCACCTTCCTGCACCTGGTCAATTTCAGCGCCGCGCGCTTTGCCGAGCCGGTAAACCCGTTCTACGGCGCACCGCAGTCGATCTACAGCGACCATTTCCAGTGGCGCAACGGCATCGACGGGCCGATGGGCTACAAGCTGGAAGTCCCGCCCCTGCACCCGGCCCTGGCCGCGACCCTGCTCGGCGGGTTCGGCGAGGACAATGCCCTGCGCATGGCCGACCTGCCCAATACCCATGTGATGCTGGCCCTGCTGCGCGACGGTTTTCACCCGCAGAGCATCGGCGGCAGCGTGGAGCTGCGCAGCGATGGCTCGCCGGTGCTGGACTATTCGGTTTCGCCGTACGCCTGGGACGGGGTGCGCCGGGCCTTCCACAGCATGGCCGAAATCCAGTTCGCAGCCGGCGCCGAAAGCGTGCAGCCGCTGCACGCCGCCAACCGACCCGCGCACAACCTGGCCGAAGCCAGGGCAATGATCGATGGCCTCGATCTGCAACTGTTCCTCACCCGCCTCGGCAGCGCCCACGTGATGGGCGGTTGTGCGATGGGCAAGGACCCGGCCCAGAGCGTCTGCGACAGCCTGGGCCGCCATCACCAACTGGAAAACCTGTCGATCCACGACGGCTCGCTGTTCCCCACCAGCATCGGTGCCAACCCGCAATTGTCGGTGTACGCCATCGCCGCGCGCCTCAGCCAGTTGCTCGGCGAACGCCTCGCAACCCCATCCGGCGACCTTGTCCATAGTGCCTTTGGCCGATGATGGCGACTTGGCCCGGGCGTATCGGCTGCGCTACCATCCGAGTCCCTAACGCACTCCTGCCAGGACGACGCGATGAACCGAGTGTTGTACCCGGGTACTTTCGACCCTATTACCAAGGGCCATAGCGATCTGGTCGAACGCGCCTCGCGTCTGTTCGATCATGTGATCATCGCGGTCGCCGCCAGCCCCAAGAAGAATCCGCTGTTCCCCCTGGAACAACGGGTCGAACTGGCGCGTGAAGTGACCAGGCACCTGCCCAACGTCGAAGTCCTCGGCTTCTCTACCTTGCTGGCGCACTTCGCCAAGGAGCAGCAGGCCAACGTGTTCCTGCGCGGCCTGCGCGCGGTGTCCGACTTCGAGTACGAATTCCAGCTGGCGAACATGAACCGGCAATTGGCGCCCGACGTCGAGAGCCTGTTCCTCACCCCGTCGGAACGTTATTCGTTCATCTCCTCGACCCTGGTCCGCGAGATCGCGGCACTGGGCGGCGATATCAGCAAGTTCGTCCACCCGGCGGTGGCCGACGCGCTGACCGAGCGTTTCAAGAAGTAATCTCATCCGGCCAGGAAAACCGCTGCCCGCGTGCAAGATCGGCGCTAATACGGCACAATCGCGCCCATTGGTTTTCAATTGCCAGGGCCTGACAACCTGGCCGGAGTCCCCATGTCCCTGATCATCACCGACGATTGCATCAACTGCGACGTCTGCGAACCCGAGTGCCCGAACGCCGCCATCTCCCAGGGCGAAGAGATCTACGTGATCGACCCGAACCTGTGCACCCAGTGCGTCGGCCACTATGACGAACCCCAGTGCCAGCAGGTCTGCCCGGTAGACTGCATCCCCCTCGATGAAGCCCATCCGGAAACCGAAGAAGAGCTGATGGCCAAGTACCGCCGTATCACCGGCAAGGCCTGATGACCGGCGCCGCCGCGCTGCGTAACCTGGTTCTTGGCGCCGGCCTGGCGCTATGCAGCGTCGCGGCCCTGGCCGACGGGCCAGGTCGCGCGGCGCTGGCCACGCCCCATCCTGCCGCGACCGCTGCGGCGCGGGAAATCCTCGAGCAAGGCGGCAATGCCTTCGACGCGGCGATTGCCATCAGCGCTGCGCTGGCCGTGGTCGAGCCCTACGGTTCGGGCCTTGGCGGCGGTGGTTTCTTCCTGCTGCGCCAGCCCGGCAATCCAACCGCCTATCGCTTTATCGACGCCCGTGAACGCGCGCCCGGCAGGGCCACGGCGGACATGTACCTGAAGGACGGCAAGGAACAACCCGGGCTATCGATCAACGGTCCGCTGGCCGCGGCCATTCCCGGCCTGCCGGCGGCACTGTACGAGTTGGCGGCGCGCTACGGCAAGCTGCCGTTGAAAAATGCCCTGGCCCCGGCGATTCGCCTGGCCAACCAGGGGTTTGCCGTTGATCGCATCTACCGCGACCGCGCCGAAATGCGCCAGGGCGCCATGCGCGACGACGCGGAAACCGCGCGGCTGTTTCTCGACCAGGGCCGCGTGCCTGCGCAAGGAACGCTGATTCGTCAGCCGGAGCTGGCGGCCACCCTGCAACGACTGGCCGAGCATGGCCGCGACGGGTTCTATCGCGGACCAGTGGCGGCGAAGCTGGTACAGGAAGTGAACGCATCGGGCGGCATCTGGAGCCAGGACGACCTGGCCGATTACCGTGTCGTCGAACGCGAACCGCTGCGCTACCGCCTGGCCGACCAACGCGAGCTGATCAGCGCCCCGCCGCCCTCTGCCGGCGGTGTCGCCATCGCCCAGAGCCTGGCGATGCTGCAACGCCTGCCGTGGCAAAGCGCGGACCGCATCCAGCGCGCCCACTATGTGCTGGAAGTGCTGCGCCGGGCCTACCGTGATCGCGGCCTGCTCGGCGATCCGGACCATGTGGATAACCCGATCCCGCGCCTGCTTTCGCGCCATCACCTGACGGCCTTGGCCGACAGTATCGATGTCCACGACGCCACGCCCAGCGCCAGCCTGCCGCCCGCGCCGCCCTGGCGCGAGGGTGACCACACCACGCACTTTGCAGTGATCGATGCCGAGGGCAATGCGGTGGCCGCGACCCTGTCGGTCAACCTGCCATTTGGCGCAGCCTTTACGCCGGTCGGAACCGGTGTGGTGCTGAACAACGAAATGGACGACTTCGCCGCCGATCCCCAAGGCAGCAACAGCTACGGGCTGGCGGGCAGCCAGGCCAACGCGGTGGCGGCGGGCAAGCGGCCGCTGTCGAGCATGAGCCCGAGCTTCATCGAAAGCCCCAGGGAATTCGCCGCCTTCGGTACGCCAGGGGGCAGCCGGATTCCGAGCATGGTGCTGCTGTCGATGCTGGAATACCTGGACGGACGACCGGTGAGCACCTGGCCGGCGGTGCCGCGTTATCACCACCAGTACCTGCCGGATGTGGTGGAGCACGAGCCGGGAGCGTTCACGGCAGCCGAAATGAAGGACCTGCAGGGCCGGGGATACAACCTGAAGGATGTGGGGCGCAGCTACGGGAACCAGCAGGTGCTGTTCTGGGATAAGCAGGACGGGCGGCTGGAGTCGGCCAGCGATCCACGGGGGGTTGGCAGTTCAGAGGTGCTGGAGCACTGAGCTTTTGGGTGTTCTTACTGGCCTCATCGCTGGCAAGCCAGCTCCCACAGGGACCGCGTGCACCGCTGAACCTGTGGGAGCTGGCTTGCCAGCGATGAGGCCAGCTAATCCAGCACAAAACCCTACTTCTGGCACCGCGGACAAAACACACTGGCCCGCTGCCCCAGCTTCACTTCCCGCAAGGTCGAAGCACACACCTTGCATGGCTCTCCGCCCCGTCCATAGACGAACAGCTCCTGCTGGAAGTACCCCGGCTGCCCGTCGCCGCCGATAAAGTCGCGCAGCGTGGTGCCGCCACGCTCGATCGCCGCCGCCAGGACGCGCTTGATTTCCACGGTCAGGCGCAGATAGCGCGCCCGGGAAATGCTCCCCGCCTCGCGCCGCGGATCGATACCGGCCGCGAACAGCGCTTCGGTCGCATAGATATTGCCCACGCCCACCACCACCGCGTTGTCCATGATGAACGGCTTGACCGCCATCGACCGCCCGCGCGACATCTGGAACAGGCGCTCCCCTTCGAACAGGTCGGTCAGCGGCTCCGGCCCGAGCCTGGCCAGCAATTCATGCTCCAGTGGCGACTGGCTCCACAGCATCGCGCCGAAACGCCGTGGATCGGTGTAGCGCAGTGCCAGCCCGGACTCCAGCTCGATATCCACATGCTCGTGCTTTGCCGCTGGCAGGCCGATTTCCACCAGGCGCAGGTTGCCGGACATCCCCAGGTGACTGATCAAGGTCCCCACCTCGGCATTGAGCAGCAGGTACTTGGCCCGTCGCTCGACCGAGACGAAGCGCTGCCCGGACAGGCGTACGTCGAGGTCGTCCGGGATCGGCCAGCGCAGGCGCCGGTCGCGGACGATCACGCGGCTGACGCGCTGGCCCTCGAGATAAGGGGCAATGCCGCGGCGAGTAGTTTCGACTTCAGGTAATTCAGGCATGGATCAGTGGCTACCCAGTTCCTGGATGGTTTGCTTGAGGTTGTCGAAGTCGTATTCCGACAGGCCGATATAGTCGAGCACCAGATGCCCGACCGTGTTCCATTCGTGATCGACGTTCTGGTTGCCCAGCACCCGGTACGAGGCACAGATATGCTCGGCCATCTTCAGGATCGCCAGCAGATTCTTCAGCGGCGCGGTGCGCGGCGACTCGTCGCTGAACACCGCCAGGGCGTTGTGGTGGTTGGCGATGGCGCTGCTGACATGCTCCGGAAGGCGCCACGACTTGGCGGTGTAGTAGCCGACCACCGCATGGTTGGTGTTGAACACCTGGTTTTCCGTGTCCACCACCCGCTGGCGCTCGCCGGCGCTGGCGTAGGCGTCTTCCAGCACGCTCATGTAATCGGGGAAGCGCTTGTGCATCAGCGGCACCCCGCAGTCGTGGAACAGCCCCAGCGCATAGGCCTCGTCCACCGCCTGGGAGCCGAAGCGCTTGGCCAGGGTCAGGCAGGTCATGGCCACGTCTTGGGCGGTGTCCCAGAAACGGTTGAGGGTAACGATGGTTTCATCGCTCATCTCGCCCTTGATCGACTGGGCGTTGATCAGGTTGATGATCGAGCGGCTGCCCAGCAGGTTCACCGCGCGCTGGATCGAGGCGATCTTGTTGGTCAGCCCGTAGTGCGCCGAATTGACGATCTTCAGCAACGCGCCGGAGAGCCCGGGGTCCTGGGAGATCAGCCTGGCGATCACCTCTAGGTCGGGGTCAGGCATGTACTGCTCCATCTGCAGGTCGACCATGATCTGCGGTTGGGGCGGCACGCTGATGCCTTGCAGGGCTTGCTGGATCTGTTCGGCTGAAAGTTCCTGGGTCATGGCTTCATACTCGGGGCTGACGGGCGATTCTAACCCGATCGCCCGGCCGAGTGACGGCCAGTCGCCATGCAATTTGTCGCAGCGGCGGGCGCGGCAAGGGTCGGCACGCTATACTCCCGCTCTTTTTTCCGGAGCGACGTCATGTCCCTGCCCAGCCTTCGTCTCAAAGCCAATGCCGACCGCCGTCTGCGCGCCGGCCACCTGTGGGTGTACAGCAACGAAATCGACGTTGCCGCCACCCCGCTGCACGGTTTCAAGGCTGGTGACCAGGCGGTGCTGGAAGCAGCGGGCGGCAAGGCCCTGGGCATCGTCGCCCTGAGCCCGAACAACCTGATCTGCGCCCGTTTGCTGTCGCGCGACACCAAGCTTGCGCTGGACAAGTCCCTGCTGGTGCACCGCCTCAACGTCGCCCTGTCGCTGCGCGAGCGCCTGTTCGACAAGCCGTTCTATCGCCTGGTCTATGGCGACTCCGACCTGCTGCCGGGGCTGGTGGTCGACCGTTTCGGCGACATCCTCGTGGTCCAGCTGGCCTCGCCGACCATGGAACGCCACCGCGACGACGTTCTCGCCGCGCTGATCCAGGTGCTCAAGCCGAGCGGCGTGCTGTTCAAGAACGACTCCTCGGCGCGTGACGCCGAAGGCCTGGAACGGTATGTCGAGACCGTCTACGGCGAAGTGCCGGAGTGGGTCGCGCTGGAAGAGAACGGGGTCAAGTTCGAAGCCCCGGTGATGGAAGGCCAGAAGACCGGCTGGTTCTACGACCACCGCATGAACCGCGCGCGCCTGGCACCGTACGTCAAGGGCAAGCGCGTGCTCGACCTGTTCAGCTACATCGGTGGCTGGGGTGTGCAGGCCGGTGCCTTCGGTGCCAGCGAAGTGTTCTGTGTCGATGCCTCGGGCTTTGCCCTGGATGGCGTGGAGCGCAACGCCGCGCTCAACGGCTTCGCCGAGAAGGTCACCTGCATCGAAGGTGACGTCTTCGCCGCCCTGCGCGAGCTGAAGGCCGCCGAAGAACGCTTCGACGTCATCGTCGCCGACCCGCCCGCCTTCATCAAACGCAAGAAGGACCTGAAGAACGGCGAGGCCGCCTATCGCCGCCTGAACGAGCAGGCCATGCGCATGCTCAGCAAGGACGGCATCCTGGTCAGCGCCTCGTGCTCGATGCACCTGCCGGAAGACGACCTGCAGAACATCCTGCTGACCAGCGCCCGCCACCTGGACCGCAATATCCAGTTCCTCGAGCGCGGCGGCCAGGGGCCAGACCACCCGGTGCACCCGGCGATTCCTGAGACTCGCTATATCAAGAGCATTACTTGCCGGTTGTTGCCTAACAGCTGATAAGCAATCGAATGAAAAAATCCCGGCCTGGTGCCGGGATTTTTTGTTTGGGGCTGGGCCCTGATGCCAGTAATCGACTGACAAATGTGCCGGAAATGCCCTCCTCGATAGCCAGCGATTCGTGGGAAGGCTGCCGACTAGCGTGGAAGGACTGCCTCAACAAGCTGTTTCCGGAGTCTCCATGCATCATGCTGTCATCGCGTTCCTTCTGTTGCTGACGCTCCTTGGCGCCTTTCCGCTGGATGTCATCCTTCCTTCTTTCCCCGCGATCAGTGCCCATATGGCCGTGGATACCGCCCACGTCGCCTTGTCGGTCAGTCTGTTCGCACTGGTGGTCGGGATAGTACAACTGATCGTCGGGCCACTTTCAGACCAGATCGGGCGCCGTCGCTTGTTGTTGGCGGGATTGGCACTCTCCATCACGGGCGCGCTCGGCTGCACGCTGACAGCGCACTACCCGAGCTTTCTGGCGTTCCGCATGGCGCAGGCACTGGGATGTGGTTGTTTCGTACTGTCGCAAGCTCTGATTCAGGACTTGTTCAGTGCACGGCAGAGGAATGGCTTGAGGATTCTGCTCACCACCGCCAGCGGGCTCTTCATTTCGATATCGCCGTTGCTGGGGAGTTGGTTGCAGAGCAGCTTCGATTGGCAGGCCAGCTTTGTCGTCTTTGCGGTTCTGTCGGGGGTGGCCTGGGTGATGTGCCTGTCGATGCTGCCCAAGGACCACCGACCGATGGGTATTCGAACAGGTCTGATCGAGGCCTACGGCCCGTTGCTCCGGGACCGTTCATTTCTGCGTCTGGGCGCACTCGCCTCCGTGGCCTTTTCCTGCCATTTCGCGTTCATCGTGATTTCACCACTGTTCTTCATGGAGCAGCTTGGGTTGTCGGCGGAGCGTTTTGGGGAGTTCTTTCTGCTTTTCGGTCTGGCTTACCTGGCTGCAGGGCTCTTGGCGCAGCGACTGAACAGATACCTGAATCCGTTGCAACTGATGGGGCTGGGACTTGTGTTGATAGCTCTAGCGGGGGCGATGCTGGTTTTCCAATGGCAGGCGCTGGCGCCTTTGCAGTTTCTCGCTCCAGTGATGATAGGAACTACAGGTACGACGCTGGTTCGTCCGGCGGCGACCAGTTGTGCGCTGGCGTTGCATACGAACCGGGCCGGGGCAGCAGCGGCGCTGGTCAGTACGCTGGTATTTGCGACGGGAGCGCTTGCCAGCGCCGCAATTACCTTGTTCAGCGACCAATTACCCAGAAGCCTGGGCGCTGGCTTCCTGATTCTCGCCGCTGCCGGAGCACTGCTTTTAGCGCCCCAGTTTCTCCATCGCCGCATCGGCAAGGAAGGATGAACGGCTCTTTACATTGTGATCGCGGACATAACGGTCAATCCGTTGGATCACAAAGCCTGGGAGGGTGACATTGACCTTTTCGGTCTTGCCCAGATAAGGGGTGATATCGATTTCCAGCATTCCCCAACCCATTCCGGCGAAGTCAGGATTGCTCCGGTGAACGGCGGTTCTGGTGGGCATGGGGATGGGCTCGCCATTGCCGGCAATCTCTTCGAGCATGATGTGAGCGACTTCGATTGCTGCGGCGTAGGCCTCCTCGAAGGTGTCGCCAGCGGTGACGGCTCCAGGGATGTCGGGGATCTGGATTCCGGTGGCGGTGTTGTCGTCGCCCCATTCGATGCAGATTGGGTATTGCATTGTCATCTCCTGCAAAGGTGCACTCGCTAGTTCAGGCCAGCCCTGTCCCGAATGCTTTTGACCGTGCCTATCGGCAAGTCTTTCTTGGGGTGAGGAACCGGTATCGAGTTCGGGTTGTTCGGGTGCTTGAAGATATGGTGGCTTCCAGTCACACGCTTCAGAACCCAGCCAGCCGCTTCAAGCTCCTTGATTAATTGCCTGCTTTGCACCTTCGTCTCCTAGCCGGATCGCGAAGGGGCAGACCATATCCCGAGACAAATCAGAACACCCTGAAAAAGATGTGTCTAGAGTTATCTTTTAAGATACTGGCCCGAATTTAGGGAGGGCGATTGACCGAGAGAGCGACGCGGACCGTGTGGGAGCTGGCTTGCCTGCGATGGACCGCAAAGCGGTCCTAAAACCATCCAGCACGAGTTCAGTGCTATATCCGATTTCGGATTCGGTGCGCCCAGCAGATTGCATCAATCCAGACGGTCCGGTTTGGCAGGTTTTAGGACCGCTGCGCGGTCCATCGCAGGCAAGCCAGCTCCTACAGGGGAGCGGCGTCGGTTATCAGAGCCCACCCAGCATCGTCTTCACCACCCGCCGATGCATCGGCAGGATCAGGCGCATGTACATCCGCCCCAGCAGGTTATGTGGTTCGACGATGGAGGTCAGGCTGAGCTGGTTGTTCGGATCGAGGTGCACCGAGATCAGCACATCCAGGTGACTGTCCTTGAGCGACAGCACCAGTTCCCGGTCGGTCACCGCGGCGATCTGGAAGAAATCCAGCTGTTCGCCGACCTTCGGGGTCTTCTGCTCGCGGAGGTTGAAGCCGGCCACCGGCTTGAGCCCGAACGGCCGCACCAGCAGGTCACGCAGGCGCAGCGCATGGTTGATCCAGCCTGGCACGGCGCGGCTCATGCGCTGGTAGGCATCCAGCGCCGTGAGGCTCTGTTCCGGGGTGATGCGCCGGGCGAAGCAGTCGAAGAACCAGGCCGTGGTAGAGAGCATGCGCAGCACGCTGCTGGCGGGAACATCGGCTGGGTGGACCATATTTCCTCCGTGAAAAATGCGGTCAGGAAGACGAAGGCGATCACGGTAGCGCCATGGCCGGCGGAAAGCGAGCGCGCCGGCAAAATCGTGAGCCTGCGAACCAACTGTCCATTGCGCCATTCCTTCCGCCCGCCAGCGGTGTAGAATCGCGCCTATTCATCGCCAGTCATCCCCCGGCGGGTTTATGAGCTCTGGCCAAGCGTGCGGCGATCCCGCGACGTCTTTGCCTCATCCGTACCAGCGGCCACCTGCCTTCCGGTACCAAGGACAAGAGAAGCTCACTCCCCTTTTTGTTACCTGATTAGCCGCCAGGAGTGCTTCATGCCTGATTACCGTTCCAAAACGTCCACCCACGGCCGCAACATGGCCGGTGCCCGCGCGCTGTGGCGTGCCACCGGCATGAAGGACGAGGATTTCAAGAAGCCGATCATCGCCATCGCCAACTCCTTCACCCAGTTCGTCCCGGGCCACGTGCACCTGAAGGACCTGGGCCAGCTGGTAGCCCGTGAAGTCGAGCGCGCCGGCGGCGTGGCCAAGGAATTCAACACCATCGCGGTGGATGACGGCATCGCCATGGGCCACGACGGCATGCTGTATTCCCTGCCGAGCCGCGAGATCATCGCCGACTCCGTCGAGTACATGGTGAACGCCCATTGCGCCGACGCCATCGTCTGCATCTCCAACTGCGACAAGATCACCCCCGGCATGCTGATGGCCGCCCTGCGCCTGAACATCCCGGTGATCTTCGTTTCCGGCGGCCCGATGGAAGCCGGCAAGACCAAGCTCGCCAGCCACGGCCTGGACCTGGTCGATGCCATGGTCATCGCCGCCGACTCCAGCGCCAGCGACGAAAAAGTCGCCGAGTACGAACGCAGCGCCTGCCCGACCTGCGGTTCCTGCTCCGGCATGTTCACCGCCAACTCGATGAACTGCCTGACCGAAGCCCTGGGCCTGTCCCTGCCGGGCAACGGTTCGACCCTGGCGACCCACTCCGACCGCGAGCAGCTGTTCCTCACCGCCGGCCGCACCATCGTCGAGCTGTGCAAGCGCTACTACGGCGACAACGACGCCAGCGTGCTGCCGCGCAACATCGCCAGCTTCAAGGCGTTCGAGAACGCCATGACCCTGGACATCGCCATGGGCGGTTCGACCAATACCATCCTGCACCTGCTGGCCGCCGCCCAGGAGGCCGAGGTGGCCTTCGACCTGCGCGACATCGATCGCCTGTCGCGCAAGGTGCCGCAGCTGTGCAAGGTGGCGCCGAACATCCAGAAGTACCACATGGAGGACGTCCACCGCGCCGGTGGCATCTTCAGCATCCTCGGCGAGCTGGCCCGTGGCGGCCTGCTGCACACCGACGTGCCGACCGTGCACTCGGCGAGCATGGAAGAAGCCATCGCCAAATGGGATATCACCCAGACCAGCGACGAAGCGGTGCACCACTTCTTCAAGGCAGGCCCGGCCGGCATCCCGACCCAGACCGCCTTCAGCCAGTCGACCCGCTGGGACACCCTGGACGCCGACCGTGAAAACGGCTGCATCCGCAGCGTCGAGCATGCCTACTCGCAAGAGGGCGGCCTGGCCGTGCTGTACGGCAACATCGCCCTCGACGGCTGCGTGGTGAAGACCGCCGGCGTGGACGAGTCGATCCATGTCTTCGAAGGCAACGCGAAGATCTTCGAGTCGCAGGACAGCGCCGTGCGCGGCATTCTCGCCGACGAAGTGAAGGAAGGCGATATCGTCATCATTCGCTACGAAGGTCCGAAAGGCGGCCCGGGCATGCAGGAAATGCTGTACCCGACCTCCTACCTGAAGTCCAAGGGCCTGGGCAAGGCCTGCGCCCTGCTGACCGATGGCCGCTTCTCCGGCGGTACCTCGGGCCTGTCCATCGGCCACGCCTCGCCGGAAGCGGCAGCGGGCGGCGCCATCGGCCTGGTGCAGGACGGCGACAAGGTGCTGATCGACATCCCGAACCGCTCGATCAACCTGCTGGTCAGCGATGAAGAGCTGGCGGCACGGCGCATCGTGCAGGACCAGAAGGGCTGGAAACCGGTGGAACAGCGTCCGCGCAAGGTGACCACCGCGCTGAAGGCCTACGCCCTGCTGGCGACCAGTGCCGACAAGGGTGCCGTACGCAACAAGGCCCTGCTCGAAGGGCTGTGAGTGCTAGCCAGGCGGTATAAAAAACCGGCGCCCTGGGCGCCGGTTTTTTTATGGTCATTTTACTGTTGAACGCACCCTACCCGGGTCTACAGTCGATAGTCGGTTCAAGGCAATAGTCAGTGACTCATCATCAAAGATCTTGCTCTTTCTTTTTCCAGCATCAGCCCCACCGGACCAGTTTTTCAAAGCCTCTCGAATAGCCGCAACATCGGGCGCAACGCCTTCTCGACTCAACAACCAGTCCACCGTCGCCAAGAGCTCCATTCCGAAAGGCGACTCGAATCCATCAATCAAATCAGCAGTGAATTCCAAAGCAGGCAGATGTTCCTTAGCCTCACTATTCAGATACGCATGCACGAAGGACTTGCGCCCATCATCGAACCAAATCACATCCGCAGGGCCTGCATCGCCTATGCGCTTTCCACAATGCAGATAGCTTCCATCAAGGTTGTCGAGCAAATGCTCCAAGCGGTTGGCGTAGGGTCCGTATTTATGTGCTACGAACTTGAGCGCGAGAGGATTATTGTCTGGAGTAAAACGCTCAATCGAGCGTTCCAGAAACCATGCCAGCTTCTGTATTTCCAGAAGACTGCACTCCATCCCCAGCACCCAGTAGCGCCTTACAAGCTCGGCAATCAAGGCACGGGCAGGAGTCAGTTGTTCGACCCCGCTACGCTTTGACACGTTCTGGTATTTGTCGGTAGGTTCAAAAACCAGAACATCTGCATCAAGATCACTGAGAACCGCCTCGATCTGCTCTCGCACAGACGACCAAGGCAACCCACCGTTACCCGCTCCTAAAGGGGGAATCGCGATCGAAGAAACATGATTGGCAACTATAAACCTTCGTAGATCATGCAAACCATCTACGATCCAGGCGAGCTGCGAGGGCGACCGCCAGTGCTGCTTGGTGGGAAAGTTCACGATCCAGCGTGGTCCATCCAGCTCGCTGACCTCTGTGACAAACATTTTCCCGATGACCACTTCGTTCGCTTTGCAGGCAGCCCCATAGAGACGATAGTTCTCGGTGAAGCGCTCCTTGAACATCAGCGCTATCCCCTTACCCATCACCCCTACGGTATTGACTGTATTAACCAGTGCTTCGGCCTTCGCCTCCAGCAGGTTACCTTGTGCAAAGCGAATCATTGGAAATACCACCCCGGTCGAGCATGAACGGGAAGGTCCAGCTGACATTGCTGAACCTCCTTGTCGACGCGTCGTTTTACATTTTCGTTGTAGCAGACTATCCCCAGAAGGCCAGCAACGGGGACATGCTCATGGATCAACGCCTCAGCTTGATAGCGCTCCATTTTACGCGGGTCATCCGGATCGCGCTTGAAGTCCCTATGCTGCAGAAGGGCCCAGTCGACTTTGTCCAAATGCTGCAGATCACTATAGTACCTACTCCAGTTGGGGTAGGCGTGAGCGTCAGTAAAGAGGAACTGCAAGTCCATGGATTGGAGATGATACAGGCTCGAGACCAGGATCACGATCTCTTCGTTGCGCCGCTGCTGAACCCCCCATCCAGAGTGAATATTTTTCATCATCACCGAAAACGGCGTGAAATAGAACGGAACGTAGTCCGCCAACGTTCCCCCAGGGGCGATCTGTACTTTGCGCTGTGACCGCTTGCTGATCAGATCAGGGTTACCAATGCTTACATAATGTTCAGTGAGCCGACCGGACCCAACGGCATCCAGCCCATTGGACAGGACCCATGGCAGATTGTCCCTATGGATGATTCTCCAAATGAGAGCTTTCTGAGGGTTGAGGTTCTTGAAAATCATCTGATTAGAAACATATTGGGGTTCGCTTCGATCCAAAGCCTTGGGTGACCCAGTTCGGCCGCCAAGGCTGCAAGCCTCCGCCTTAGCGCGTCAGAGGGCGTGTAAATTTTGGCGAAGTCGGCTACCGGTACGGGACCTGGGGAAAGACATTCTGCCATGCAGACATGGCGACAGGCAGGGTCCGAATAGTCTCTTTGGTCCATGAGCGCCCAATCAATGGCTTTGATGCCGTCTTCGTATCCCATTATGTCCGGACGGCCTCCCGCGAGCGGGTGGCGGGGGATGATGCGCCAGTCCTGCCTTTGTGCATGATCACGGTAGACCGCAATCAACACGAAATCCCTGCCGGGGTGGTCAGCTTGAACCCTTCCATCGAACGGGTTTCTGGAGAACCAATGAAAAGGAACAAAAGTTTCCAAAGCGTTGTGCGTCCTCCCTTCGATGATCTCAGCATCTGCCACATCCGTGAACTCATGACCTTGTAAATTTGCCCTAGGCTGCAATCCCCTCTGAAGAATTGAAAAAGCATTTTCAAAGCTGCTCAGGTGGTAAATAAAGCGTTTATCGCGAATGCTCACCACTGACACCTCATAAATGGCCATCAAAATAATGGCCACTTATGGCATTGGATCCAAAACCAAGCAAGATGCAGAAATGGGTGCTTACAACATCTTGAATTATTGAATTTCCTCTGGAGTCACCACCACCCAGTTCTTGTCCGCCGTTACCGGCAAGCCTTCCTTGGCCTGGGCTGCGGCATTCCTGGCCATCATCCCGTTGATCTGGTCCATGTACTTGGCCTTGCGGTTGATCCACAGGTGAATCCCGCCCTTGGCCACATCGACACCATGGAACAGCATGTAGCCGTCGCTGTTCGGTGTGTCACCGCCTACCAGCACCGGTTTTTTCCATTCATCGATATAGGTGAGGATGGCCGCCTGCTTGCCGGCCATCCAGGTCGCCGGGGTCCACAGGTACGGGGTGAGTTCCAGGCCCATGTTGGCTGCCGCGTCGTAGTGGCCGGCGCTGATCTGCTTGCGCGCGGTGGTCAGGGCGCCGCTGGTACGGTCCTTGAGCAGCAGGCTGACGCCGATGACGTTCTGCGGCTTGACGTTGTAGCCGTACTTCGGATCCGAAGCGACCATGCGCACCAGTTCCTCGGACGCTGCGGTCATCACGTAGACCTCGATGCCGTTCTCCATCAGTTTGTTGTACAGCTCGGTCTGCCCGGTGAAGACCTTGGGCGGGTTGACCTCGATGGTCTTGACCTGGTCGCCGTCGAAATAGGTACTCGGCACCGGCTTGCCCGAGGCCATCAGCTCATCGACGTAACCCTTCAGTTCCTTGAGGGTGAAACCGGAGAACACCTGCGCCACCCACGGGTAGCAGACCATGTCGTCGATTTCGCAAAGCCGGTAGTAGTAGCTGAACAGGCTTTCCTTGTGCTCGGCGGTGTCCTTGAACGGCATCAGCTTGAGCGAAGGGTCGAGCTTGTCGCGGGTCAGCACACCCTTGTTCTCCAGGAACGGCAGCAGCGATTCCTCGAGGTCGAAGCGGTAGCTGGTGTTGTCCATGTCGAACACCGCGTAGTTACCCTTGTGGGCATTGGCGGCGATCATCGCGTCGAGTTGTTTCGCGGCCTCGGCAGGCCAGTGTTTCAGTTCGACGGCCTGGGCTTGCCAGCTGAGCAGCACGGCCAGGCCGGCAGCGAGGAATTTCGGGGCGAACGTCATGGGCGGTTCTCCTGAAGAATGAACGCCTCACCCTAAGCACTCCCGGCTCGCCGCTCCGCTCTGGCAACGACGCCAACAATGCCTGCAAGCGGCAACCACTTGCTTGAAAACGACCCGTGTTTATTCCGGAAACGACGGTTGTCATTCCATATCGATATAAATTCGTTTGTTTTCATACTGTTAGCATTTTCGTTTCAGCAACCGCCCCTCCAGGCGGTTGCTTCGTTTTTGTCTGGAGCTTCGATGAATCTGCCGCTGTTTCTCAATCTGCTGGTGTTCCTGGCGCTGCTGCTGGGCCTGGCCAAACTCAACCCGGGCTGGAGCCTGGCGAAGAAGGTGCTGGCCGGGCTGGTGCTCGGCGTACTCTTCGGCCTTGCCCTGCACACGTTCTACGGCGCCGGCACCCCGGTCCTGAAGGCCACCATCGGCTGGCTGGACCTGGTCGGCATCGGCTATGTGCAACTGCTGCAAATGATCGTCATGCCGCTGATCTTCGTCTCGATCCTGTCCGCCGTGGCCCGCCTGCACAATGCCTCGTCCCTGGGCCGGATCAGCGTGCTGACCATCGGCACCCTGCTGTTCACCACGGCCATCGCCGCGTTGATCGGCATCGTCCTGACCAACCTGTTCGGCCTCAGCGCCGAAGGCCTGGTGGCCGGTACCCAGGAAAGCGCACGCCTGGCGACGATCCAGAGCGATTACGCGGGCAAGGTCGCCGACCTGAACATCCCGCAATTGCTGCTCTCGTTCCTGCCGAGCAACCCTGTGGGCGACCTGGCCCGGGCCAGGCCGACCTCGATCATTGGCGTGGTGATCTTCGCCGCCTTCCTCGGCATCGCCGCCCTGCAACTGCTCAAGGACGACGCAGAGAAAGGCAGCCGTGCCCTGGCCGCCATCGACACCCTGCAAGCCTGGGTCACCCGCCTGGTACGCCTGGTGATGAAGCTCACGCCGTACGGAGTGCTGGCGCTGATGGCCAAGGTGGTCGCCAGTTCCAACCTCGACGACATCATCAAGCTGGGCAGTTTCGTGGTGGTGTCCTACCTCGGCCTGGCGCTGATGTTCGGCGTGCATGGCGTACTGCTGGGGCTGGCCGGGATCAATCCGCTGCGCTTCCTGCGCAAGGTCTGGCCGGTACTGACCTTCGCCTTCACCAGCCGCTCCAGTGCCGCCAGCATTCCGCTGAGCATCGAAGCGCAGACCCGGCGTCTTGGCGTGCCGCAGGCGATTGCCAGCTTTGCCGCCTCGTTCGGCGCGACCATTGGCCAGAACGGCTGTGCCGGCCTGTATCCGGCGATGCTCGCGGTAATGGTCGCGCCAGCGGTGGGGATCGATCCGCTGGATCCGCTATGGATCGCTACGTTGGTGGCGGTGGTGACCCTGAGTTCGGCCGGTGTGGCCGGGGTCGGCGGTGGTGCGACCTTCGCCGCGCTGATCGTGCTGCCGGCGATGGGCTTGCCGGTGGAACTGGTGGCCCTGCTGATTTCGGTGGAACCCCTGATCGACATGGGGCGGACGGCGCTGAATGTCAGCGGCTCGATGACCGCCGGGACCATTACCAGCCAGATCCTGGGGCAGACCGACAAGGTTGTTTTGGCTGGGGATGAGCAGGTGCAACTGAGTCATTCATAGGTCTTTTGGGCCCTATCGCTGGCAAGCCAGCTCCCACAGGTTCCGTGGGAGCTGGCTTGCCAGCGATGAGGCCTCAGACCTGTTCCCAAACCTCGAAGTGATAGGCCGGCTTCCCTTCCTCAACCGGTCCTTGGTGGCTCGACACCTTCTTCCAGACGCGCTCGTCCACCTCGGGGAACCACGCATCCCCTTCAGGATTTATTTCCACCCGGGTCAGGTACAGGCGATCCACCAGGCCCTTCTCCAGCCCCTGCGCATACAACTGCGCGCCGCCGATGAGCATCAGTTCGTCGACGCCCTGCTCGCGCGCCCATTGATCGGCGCGAACGATGGCATCTTCCAGCGAAGCGAACACTTCGGCGCCTTCCAGTTGCAGCCCCGGCTGACGGCTGACCACCAGGTTCAGGCGGCCCGGCAGCGGCCGGCCCAGCGAGTCCCAGGTCTTGCGCCCCATGATGATCGGCTTGCCCAGGGTGGTGGCCTTGAAGTACTTGAAATCCCCCGGCAGGTGCCAGGGCATGCGGTTGTCGAGGCCAATGACGCGGTTCTCGGCGAGCGCCACGATCAGGCTGAGGGGGAGTGGTGTTTTCATGGCGGCGAGGATAGCAAAGGATGCCTGGGTTATGCTTCCCCGGTGAATGGTTCAAGGAAGCTGTACGTGACTGGACTGACCGATCTGGACAAACGCTGGCTGACCGAAGCAGTGCGCCTGCGTGAAGAACATACCGGCCCCCTCGACGACCAGGAAGCCAACCGTCGCGCCCGCCAGCAAGGCGGCGACCTGGCGCAGCGGATCGAGACCCGCGCCCTATGGCTGGCCGAACGCGATGGCCTGCGCCAGGCGCTGGAACATTACAGGCGCGGCGCGCGCCTGGCCTTGCTGGCGCTGCTGGTGCTGGCGGTGGTCAGCGGTAGCGGGCTGGCCTTCGCCGCGCTGGGCGACGGGCAGCGCCCGGTCAATGTGTTCTGGGCCCTGGGCAGCCTGCTCGGGCTGAACCTGCTGTTGCTGCTGGGCTGGGCTGGCGGTTTTTTCCTGGCCGGCGACCAGGGCGCGAGCCTCGGCCGCCTGTGGCTGTGGCTAAGCGAGAAACTCGCCCGCGACGCCAAGGCCGCTCATCTCGCCCCCGCCTTGCTGGTGCTGCTGCAGCGCCAGCGCCTGACCCGCTGGCTGCTCGGCGCGCTGGTCCATGGCCTGTGGCTGCTGGCGCTGTGCAGCGCGCTGGTGTTGATGCTGATGCTGCTGTCGACACGCCGCTACGGCTTCGTCTGGGAAACCACCCTGCTCCAGCCCGATACCTTCGTCAGCCTGACCCAGGCCCTGGGCGCCGTGCCTTCGCTGCTCGGCTTCGCGACGCCGGACGTGGCGATGATCCGCGCCAGTGGCGACAGCCTCCCCGCCCTCGACCCCAGCCGCCAGGCCTGGGCCGGCTGGTTGCTGGGCGTGCTGGTGGTCTACGGCATCCTGCCGCGGCTGGTGCTCGCCGCGCTGTGCCAGTGGCGCTGGCGCCAGGGCCGCGCCCGGCTGGCGCCAGACCTCAAGCTGCCCGGCTACAGCAGCCTGCGCGAAGCGCTGATGCCGAGCAGCGAGCGCCTCGGCATCAATGACGCCGCCCCCGAGCAGTTGCCGCAGATCCGCCTTGACCAGGACGATGTCCGCCACGAAGGCGCGCTGATCGTCGGCCTCGAACTGGACGACCAGCGCCCCTGGCCGCCCGCCCTGCCCGCCTCGGTCACCGACGCCGGCGTACTCGACAGCCGCGAATCCCGCCGCCGCCTGCTGGAACAGATGAGCCATTTCCCGCCCGCCCGCCTGGCCGTCGCCTGCGACCCGCAACGCTCGCCGGATCGCGGCAGCCTGGCGCTGCTCGCCGAGCTGGCGCGCAGCGCGGCGGCAACGCGGATCTGGCTGCTGCTGCCCCCGCCGGGCCAGCTACTGGATGCCGAACGCCTGGGCGACTGGCACCAGGCGCTGGACCGGCTGGGCCTGGCCTACGCCGATACCCCACCGTTGAACTGGCTGGAGCATGGTCATGACTGAGGCCCTGAAACTCGCCGTGGTTGGCCATACCAATGTCGGCAAGACGTCGCTGCTGCGCACCCTGACCCGGGACGTCGGCTTCGGTGAGGTGTCCCATCGCCCCAGCACCACCCGCCATGTCGAAGGGGCGCGGTTGTCGGTGGATGGCCAGCCGCTGCTGGAACTCTACGACACCCCCGGCCTTGAAGATGCCATCGCCCTGCTCGACTACCTGGAACGCCTGGAGCGCCCGGGGGAGCGCCTGGATGGTCCGGCACGCCTGGAGCGCTTCCTGCACAGCAGCGAGGCACGACAGCGCTTCGAACAGGAGGCCAAGGTGGTGCGCCAATTGATGGCCAGCGATGCCGGACTCTACGTGATCGACGCTCGCGAACCGGTGCTGGCCAAGTACCGCGACGAGCTGGAAGTCCTCGCCGGCTGTGGCAAGCCGCTGCTGCCGGTGCTCAATTTCGTCGCCAGCAGCCAGCACCGCGAGCCTGACTGGCGCGAAGCCCTGGCCCGCCTCGGCCTGCATGCGCTGGTGCGCTTCGACAGCGTGGCGCCGCCCGAAGACGGTGAACGACGGCTGTACGAAAGCCTTGCCCTGATGCTGGAGAACGCCCGCCCGGCCTTGCAGCGGCTGATCGACGACCAGCAGGCGCAACGACAGGTGCGCCTGCATAGCGGCAAGCGCCTCATCGCCGAACTGTTGATGGACTGCGCGGCTGCCCGGCGCAGCGTGGAAGCGAAACCCGAAGCGGAGGCCGCCGCGATCGAGGCCCTGCGCAACGCCATCCGCCAGCGCGAGCAACGCTGTGTCGAGGCGCTGCTCAAGCTCTACGGGTTTCGTCGCGATGACGCCAATGCCGGCGACCTGCCGCTGCTGGATGGACGCTGGGGCGATGACCTGTTCAATCCGGAAACCCTCAGGTTGCTGGGTATACGCCTGGGCGGCGGGGCCATGGCCGGGGCGGCAGCCGGCGCCGGGATCGATCTGGCGGTGGGCGGCCTGACCCTTGGCGTCGCCGCACTGGCCGGGGCGATTGCCGGTGGCGCGCTGGGCACGGCACGCAGCTACGGCGCGCGCCTGCTCGGCAAATTGAAGGGCCAGCAGGAACTGACGGTGGATGATGCGGTGCTGCGCTTGTTGGCGCTGCGCCAGCGCCAGTTGTTGCAGGCGCTGGACAGCCGTGGGCATGCGGCGATGAACCGGATCAATCTGGAAACCCCGCCCGACCAGACGTGGCGCGAGGGCAAGCTGCCGGCGGCATTGGCCAAGGCACGGGCGCATCCGCAGTGGTCTTCGTTGAATCCGGGAGCAAGGCTGAGCCAGGCGGAGAGACTGGAGCAGATCGAGGGGCTGGTACTGGAAATCTAGCTGACCCGGTGCCCCTCATCGTACTACTTTCTCAGCAGGCGCAGCCCGTTGAAGACCACCAGCAGGCTGACGCCCATGTCGGCGAAGACCGCCATCCACATGGTGGCCATGCCGGCAAAGGTGATGGCCAGGAAGATCGCCTTGATACCCAGGGCCAGAACGATGTTCTGCACCAGGATCGCCGCGCTTTGCCGCGAGAGCCGCACGAAAGCCGGGATTTTCCGCAAATCGTCGTCCATCAGGGCGACATCCGCGGTCTCGATGGCAGTGTCGGTGCCCGCCGCCGCCATGGCGAAGCCGATCTCGGCGCGGGCCAGGGCCGGGGCGTCGTTGATGCCGTCGCCGACCATGCCGACCCGGTGGCCCTTGGCATACAGGTCCTCGATGGCCGCCAGCTTGTCCGCAGGCAGCAGGTTGCCACGGGCCTCGTCGATGCCCACCTGGGCGGCGATGGCGTCGGCGGTATGCGGGTTGTCGCCGGTGAGCATGACGGTGCGAATGCCCAGCTCGTGCAGTTCGGCGATGGCTTCGCGACTGGTCTGCTTGACCGTGTCGGCCACGGCGAACAGGGCCAGCGGGCCGGAACCGTCGAGCAGCAGGACGACAGTCTTGCCCTGACGTTCGAGCACATCCAGCCTGGCCTCCAGCTCCGGCGAGCAAAGACCCAGCTCTTCCACCAGACGGTGGTTGCCGAGGTGGTAGAGCACACCCTCCACCTGACCGCTGACACCACGACCCGTCAGGGCCTGGAAGTCGCTCACCTCGGCACGGGCCAGACCGTCTTCCTTGCCCTTGCGGGCGATGGCCATGGACACCGGGTGGTCGGAGCGGCCAGCGAGGCTGGCGGCGATGCGCTGGGCACGCGTGGCGAACAGCGGGTCGAGCACTTCGGCATCGGTCTGCACCGGCTTGCCGTGGGTCAGGGTGCCGGTCTTGTCGAGGGCGATGAAGTCCAGCTTGCGCCCGCCTTCCAGATACACGCCGCCCTTGATCAGGATGCCCTTGCGTGCCGCAGCGGCGAGACCGCTGACGATGGTCACCGGGGTCGAGATCACCAGGGCGCAGGGGCAGGCGACCACCAGCAGGACCAGGGCGCGGTAGATCCAGTCGAACCAGGCGCCGGCCATGAACAGCGGCGGGATCACGGCCACGGCCAGGGCGAAGGCGAAGACCGCCGGGGTGTAGATCCGCGAAAACCGATCGACGAAGCGCTGGGTCGGCGCTCGTGCGCCCTGGGCTTCCTCGACTGCACGGATGATCCGCGCCAGGGTCGATTCACCGGCGGCGACGGTCACCCGGAACTCCAGGGCGCCGGACTGGTTGATGGTACCGGCGAAAACCTTGTCGCCCGGGCCTTTTTCCACCGGCAGGCTTTCCCCGGTAATCGGCGCCTGGTCGATGCTCGACTGGCCGCTGACCACTTCGCCATCCAGCCCGACCCGCTCGCCTGGACGCAGGCGTACCAAGGCGCCGAGTGGCACCTTGGCGACTTCCATCTCCAGCCACTGGCCGTCGGCTTGCTGCACCGTGGCCATGTCCGGGCTCAACTGCATCAGGCCGCCGATGGCGTTGCGCGCGCGGTCCAGCGACCGGGCCTCGATCACCTCGGCGAGGGTGAACAGCACCATCACCATGGCCGCTTCCGGCCACTGCCCGATCAGCACGGCGCCGGTCACCGCGATGCTCATCAGCGCGTTGATATTGAGGTTGCGGTTCTTCAGGGCGATCCAGCCCTTCTTGTAGGTGCCCAGGCCGCAACCAAGGATCGCCGCCAGGGCCAGGGCTGCCACCACCCACTCCGGCGCAGCAGCGGTGAAATGCACGATTTCCGCAGCCAGCGCGGCGACGCCGGACAGCGCCAGCGGCCACCAGGATTTCTTCACTGGGGCCGGCCTGGCTTCGGCGGATTCATCAGTCAGCGGCTCGGCCTGCATGCCCAGCGAGGCGATCGCCTGCTCGATGCCCCGGGTATCGCCGTGGGTGTGGCGAACGCCGAGGATGCGGTTGATCAGGTTGAATTCCAGTTGCTCGATGCCGTCCAGCTTGCCGAGCTTGTCCTGGATCAGGGTCTGTTCCGTCGGGCAGTCCATGGCCTCGATGCGGAAGCGGCTGAGCCGGGCGTCGGCGCTGGCCTTTTCGCGCAGTTGCACCAGGGCCGGCGCCTCGCTGCCGGAGCAGCAGGAATGCGCGGCCGGCTTCGGCGCACAGCAACCCGAGGGCTTATGGCCATGATCGTGGTGCTTGTGGGAATGATCGTGAGTGACAGGCTGGTTCATAAGGGTTCACCGGAAAGGTCCTGTTGCCAAGTGAACACCCTGTAGCCACTATAGGGTCAAGCACCCCTATCGAGGTATTTGCAGATGAAGATCGGCGAACTGGCCAAGGCCACCGATTGCGCGGTAGAGACAATCCGCTACTACGAGCGGGAGAACCTGTTGGCGGAGCCGGCGCGCAGCGAGGGCAACTATCGGGTGTACACCCAGGCTCATGTCGAGCGCCTGACCTTCATCCGCAACTGCCGGACGCTGGACATGACGCTGGAAGAAATCCGCAGCCTGCTGAAGCTCAAGGACAGCCCGCAGGACCAATGCGGCAGCGTCAATGCGCTGATCGACGAGCACATCGAGCACGTGCAGGCCAGGATCGACGGGCTGGTCGCGCTGCAGGAGCAACTGGTGGAACTGCGCAGGCGCTGCAACGCCGAAGGCGAACACTGCGCGATCCTGGAGAGGCTGGAGGTGAACGGGGCGGTTTCTGTGCCGGAGGGAGAACACTCCCATGTCGGTAGAAGTCACGGCCACTAAGGCCGGCCGCTCACCCTGTGGGAGCTGGCTTGCCAGCGATGGGGCCGTCATGAGCAATGATGTCGTCTGATCTGGCGAAATCGCTGCGGTTCGGCGGTCCGACAAGCCAGCTCCCACAGGGATTGTGTGTACTGTTAGAGCCGGCCTAGACAGCCATCGGCGCCGTCATCGGCGCGTGGTGCTCATACCCTTCCAGGCTGAAATCGCTCGGCTCGATCTTTTCCAGCCACTCCGGCTCGTACCTGCCAGTCTTGGCGAACTCCGGCACCCGGTCCGAAATCGCCAGCTTCGGTGCGTCCAGCGGCTCGCGCCGGAGTTGCTCGTTGAGCATGTCCAGGTGGTTTTCATACACATGGGCATCACCGATGAAATAGGTGAACCAGCGTGGCGTGTAGCCGGTCAGGCGGCCGACCAGCGATAGCAGCGCCGCACCTTCGGTGAGGTTGAACGGCGTGCCCAGGCCCAGGTCGTTGGAGCGGATGTAGAGCGTCAGGGAGATCTCTTTGGTCTGCGTGTTGGGGTGGAACTGATACAGCAGATGGCAAGGCGGCAGGGCCATTTCGTCCAGTTGCGCGCAGTTCCAGCCGTGGAACAGGATGCGCCGGCTGTTGGGGTCGTTGACGATGGTGTCGACGCACTGGCGGATCTGGTCGATGGCCTTGTACAGCACAACGAAGGCTTCGCCGTTTTCCTCGGACTCGGCGATCTTTACGAAACCGTTCTTCTGCGCCAGCTCGATGGCCGCCGGGTTAGCCAGCGGGATGCGCTTGTAGGCCGGCCATTGGCGCCACTGCACGCCGTAGATCTCGCCGAGGTCGTCATGCCCCTGGCGGAACGGGTTGGCCAGCCACTGGGCATTTTCGTTGGCGTTCTGGTCCCAGACCTTGCAGCCCAGTTCGCGGAACTCGGCGGCGTTCCTGACGCCACGGAGGAAGCCGACCATCTCGCCGATGGCCGACTTGAACGCCAGCTTGCGCGTGGTGATGGCGGGAAAGCCCTTCTGCAGGTCGAAACGCAGCATGGCCCCCGGCAGGGCGATGGTGCGCACGCCGGTGCGGTTTTCCTGCAGGGTGCCGTTCTCGATGACGTCGCGGACCAGGTCCAGATACTGTTTCATAGCGTTCCTGTAACTAGGACGGCAGGGGGATCGCCCCTGCCGTGGAAAATCAGACCGCAGGTTTTACCGACGGGTTGCGATTATAGGCCCACCAGATCAGGACGAGGCCGCCGATGATCATCGGGACGCAGAGAATCTGACCCATGGTCAGCCAGCCCCAGGCCAGGTAGCCGAGCTGGGCGTCCGGAACGCGGACGAACTCGACGATGAAGCGGAAGATCCCGTAGAACAGGGCGAACATGCCCGATACCGCCATGGTTGGCCGCGGTTTGCGCGAGTACAGCCAGAGGATCAGGAACAGCGCCAAGCCCTCCAGGGCGAACTGGTACAGCTGCGAGGGATGCCGCGGCAGTTGCGCCGGGTCGCTGAACGGCGGGAAGACCATGGCCCACGGCACGTCGGCAGCCTTGCCCCACAGTTCGGCGTTGATGAAGTTGCCGATCCGCCCGGCACCCAGGCCGATCGGTACCATCGGCGCGACGAAGTCCATCAGTTCGAAGAAGGTCTTGTTGTTACGCTTGCCGAACCACAGCGCCGCCAGCATCACGCCGATGAAGCCGCCGTGGAACGACATGCCACCCTTCCAGACTTCGAAGATCAGGGTCGGGTTGGCCAGGTAGGCGCTCAGGTCGTAGAACAGCACGTAGCCGAGCCGTCCGCCGACGATGACGCCCATCGACAGCCAGAACACCAGGTCGGAGAGCTTTTCCTTGGTCCAGGTGGGGTCGAAGCGCTTGAGCCGGCGCGAGGCCAGCAGCCAGGCACCACCGATACCGACCAGGTACATCAGGCCATACCAATGGATTTTCAGCGGCCCGATGGCCAGTGCCACGGGATCGATCTGCGGGTAAGGCAGCATGATGACTCCTCTCGTTAAAGCAAAAAGCTCAGGCCGACGCAGAACAGCAATGCGGCGAACAGGCGTTTGAGCAAGCGCGGCGACAGTTTGTGCGCCAGACGCGCGCCGAAGCGGGCAAAAAACATGCTGGTCACGGCAATGCCGATCATTGCCGGCAGGTACACGAAGCCCAGGCTATGGGGCGGCAGATGCTCCTCGTGCCAACCCAGCAGCATGAAGCTCAGGGCACTGACCAGGGCAATCGGCAGGCCGCAGGCCGACGAAGTCGCCACCGCCTGCTGCATCGGCAGGCTGCGCCAGGTCAGGAACGGTACGGTCAGCGAGCCGCCACCGATGCCGAAGATCGCCGAAGCCCAGCCGACCACGCTGCCGGCCAGGGTCAATCCGGCCTTGCCGGGCACGCTGCGGCTGGCCTTGGGCTTGAGGTCCAGGGCCATCTGCACGGCAACCACCAGGGCGAACACGCCGATGATCTTCTGCAAGTGCGGGCCCTGGATCAGCGAGGCCGTCTTGGAGCCGATAACGGCGCCGATCAGGATGCCCAGGGTCATCCAGGCGAAGATCGGCCATTGCACCGCACCCTTGCGATGGTGCTCGCTGATGGCATTGATCGAGGTAAAGACGATGGTCGCCAGCGACGTGCCGACGGCCAGGTGGGTCAGTACCGAAGCATCGAAGCCTTGCAGGGTGAAGCTGAAGACCAATACCGGCACGATGATGATGCCGCCACCGACGCCGAACAGCCCGGCCAGCACGCCTGCGCAGGCTCCCAGCAGCAGGTAGAGCACGAATTCCATTGTCGCTCCCGGAAAATTCAGTCCGGCATGGTAACGGAAGCCGGGCACTTGCCTCCACTACAGGCAGATGAAGACCTTGTCAGGACGGTCTGAGGTAGAGTGAGGCACCACCGACAAGACAATGGGACACACGATGTGCCTGATCGTTTTCGCCTGGCGGCCGGGACATGCCCGGCCGCTGATCGTCGCGGCCAACCGTGACGAGTTCTACGCCCGCCCGACCCAGGCCCTGGCCTCGTGGGACGAGGCCTCCGGCGTGCATGCCGGGCGTGACCTGGAAGCCGGCGGGACCTGGTTGGGCGTGGGGCCGCAGGGTCGGTTCGCGGCGCTGACCAATATCCGTGACCCGGGGCAAGCCCTGGGCGCCCGGTCGCGGGGCGAACTGGTGGCGGGCTATTTGCGCGGGGAACTGTCGGTCGAGGCTTATCTGGACAAGGTGGCCGGCGAGGCCCGGCTTTATTCCGGGTTCAACCTGCTGGTGGGGAATGCCGGGCAATTGGGGTATCTGCATGCCGGGGATACGCCGAGGATGCTGGAGGCCGGGGTGTACGGACTATCCAACGCCGCCCTGGATACGCCGTGGCCGAAGCTGGTCAAGGCGCGGGAGGCGCTGCGGGAGCGGCTGGATGATCCACAGCCGGAAGAGCTGTTCGAACTGCTGGGGGATGCCCGGCCGGCGGCGGACGCGGAGCTTCCCAGCACCGGGGTGGGCCTGGCAACCGAGCGGCTGCTGTCCAGCGTGTTCATTGCCAGCCAGAACTATGGGACCCGGGCGAGTACGGTGCTGGTAGTTGAAGCGGATGGGCGGCGCAGGCTGGTCGAGAGGAGTTTCGGGCCGTTCGGGGGGCATTTGGGCGAAGTCGACATGATGCTGTGAAGCTGAGGGCCTCATCGCT
>NZ_JAOECN010000043.1:0-39988 GCF_029836855.1 Pseudomonas sp. GD04058 | reverse complement strand
CAACAACAACACTTTAAAGGGCAGGCACCTGCCAATCGATCGGCGCCATCCCGTGCTGTTCGAGGAACTTGTTGGTGCGGCTGAAATGGCCACAACCAAGGAAGCCGCGATAGGCCGACAGCGGCGAAGGGTGCACCGAGGTCAGCACCAGGTGCTTGCTGGCATCGATCAGCTTGCGCTTGCTCTGGGCATGCGAGCCCCAGAGCAGGAACACCGAGTTGGGCTGGTGCTCGCTGACGACCTGGATGATCCGGTCGGTAAAGAACTGCCAGCCCTTGTTGGCGTGGGACGCCGCGTTGGCCCGTTCGACGGTCATGGTGGTGTTGAGCAGCAGCACGCCCTGGTCGGCCCAGGATTGCAGGTAGCCGTGGCGCGGAATCTCGATGTTCAGATCGCGCTGCAGTTCCTTGTAGATGTTGACCAGCGATGGCGGCGTCGGCACCCCCGGCTGCACCGAGAAGCACAGGCCATGGGCCTGGCCGGGGCCGTGGTACGGGTCCTGGCCGAGGATCACCACCTTGACCTTGTCCAGCGGCGTGGAATTCAGCGCGTTGAAAATCAGCGGCCCGGGCGGATAGATCTCCTTGCCGGCCGCCTTTTCCTGACGCAGGAATTCACGCAGTTCGTGCATATAGGGTTGGTCGAATTCGGCACGCAGGGCGGCCTTCCAGCTGGGTTCGAGCTTGATACGGTCGTCGTCGGTCATGGGGCCATCCGTTGAACAATGGGGCGGACACTAGGAAAGCTGCCCGCGCTTGTCAATCGATCCGACCGGCAACCGCCGCGATCGCGCACAGCGGCCATACTTGTCTGCTCCAACCGAGCGAGGTCTTCCATGGCTGTGCAGTTCGAAGTTCTGACCGGTGTCGATGGCGCGCGCCTGGGCATCGCCACCCTGGATGCCCCGGCGAGCCTGAATGCGCTGTCGCTGCCGATGATCGAACAACTGGGTGCCCACCTGCGCGCCTGGGCACAGGATCCGGCGATCGTCTGCGTGCTGTTGCGCGGCAATGGCGCCAAGGCCTTCTGCGCGGGCGGGGAAGTTCGCCAACTGGTCGAAGCGTGTCGCGCCCATCCCGGCGAAGTGCCGCCGCTGGCGGCGACGTTCTTCGCCACCGAGTATCGCCTGGACTATCTGTTGCACCACTATCCCAAGCCGCTGCTGTGCTGGGGCCACGGCCATGTGCTCGGTGGCGGCATGGGCCTGCTTCAGGGCGCCGGGGTGCGGATCGTCACGCCGTCGAGCCGGCTGGCGATGCCGGAAATCAGCATCGGCCTGTATCCGGATGTCGGTGGCAGCTGGTTCCTTTCCCGGCTGCCCGGGCGCCTTGGCCTGTTCCTCGGCCTGACCGGCGCGCCGATCAACGCACGCGACGCACTCGATCTCGGGCTTGCCGACCGGTTCATGAAGGAAGACCAGCAGGATCAACTGATCGATGGGCTGCTGCAGCTGAACTGGCAGGAACAGACCGCCATGCAGCTCAACAGCCTGCTCAGGGCCCTGGAGCAGGAAGCCCGCGATGAATTGCCCGCGCCGCAGTGGCTGCCGCGCCGCGAACGGATCGACCGGGTGCTGGATGTCAGTGATCCGGCCTGTGCCTGGCGCGCCATCGGGCAGCTTGAACACCAGCCCGACGTACTCCTGGCCAAGGCCGCGGGAACCTTGCTCAAGGGTTGTCCACTCACGGCCCATCTGGTCTGGGAGCAACTACGACGGGCGCGTCACCTGTCCCTTGGCCAGGTGTTGCAGATGGAATATGCGATGAGCCTGAACTGCTGCCGCCATCCGGAATTCAGCGAAGGCGTGCGCGCCCGGCTGCTGGACAAGGACAACGCACCACGCTGGCACTGGCCGGATATCAGCCAGGTGCCGGCGGCGGTGGTCGAGGCGCATTTCAGCAAGGTGTGGGAAGGAAGACACCCCCTCGCCGACCTGGCGTAGGGGGTGTCGGAGTCACTCAGTGATAACGGCCGCGACCGCGGTCGTCCTGGTCGCCCTGGCGGTTTTGACGGTCGCGCCAGTCGCCGCGGTTGTCGCGATGGCCGCGGTTGTCGCCACGGTCATGGTCGCGGTCCCAGCCACGGTTCCAGCCATGGTTGTCCGGGCGTCCCGGCCCGCGGGCATCCCAGCCACCACGCATGGGCGGCGCCGGACGGTAGTAAGGCACGGGTGCCGGACGGTAATAACGTGGCGCCGGCGTGTAGTAGCGTGGCTGCGGGGCGACGTAGTAGCCACGGTTGTAGCCATAGGGATAGGCCGGATAAGCGTAACGGTCGACGGAATAGACATCGGTTCGGTAGTAGCCACCGCCTCCGTAGGGTACACAAGCGGTAATCAGCAAACCCAGGACAGCAAGCAAAGCGAGTCGGCGATACATGGCGGCCTCCTGGACCGCGAAACTGCCGGACCCAGCGGCGCTGGTCGGCGTCGATCGGCAAGCGTTCATCGACACAGAATCAGACAACGAAAACAGCGTGCGGTGCGACTTTGGAAATAATTTGTAACCACCCCTTTGACCCTGAAATTCGTCCAGTTATTTTTTCCCGCCGCCTCTAGAATAGAGGCCATCGGTTCTCCGCCTGCGGGATTGCCATGCCCCTTCGCTCCGCCCTGTTTTCGCAACGCTCCCTGCTGTTGACCTTGCTGTTGCTGCTTGGCTGTGGATTTCTCGCAACCTCGCTGGTGAGCTACTACGCCTCGCGCAGCGCGATCCGCGACGGCATCATCAATACCGAGCTGCCGCTGACCTCGGACACCGTGTATTCGGAAATCCAGAAGGACCTCATCCGTCCCATCGTGGTCTCGTCGATGCTGGCGCAGAACACCCTGTTGCGCGACTGGACCCTGGCCGGCGAGCACGATCCCGAGGTCATGACCCGCTATCTCAGCGAAGTCGAACGCCAGCAGCGGGCCTACACCGCCTTTTATGTTTCCGAAGCGAGCGGCATCTACTACCAGGCCAAGGGCATCCTCAAGAAGATCGACCCGAGCACCCCGCGCGACCTCTGGTACGCCCGCGTCAAGCAGATGCAGGCGCCCTACGAGATCAACGTCGACATGGACATGGCCAACAAGGACCGCATGACCGTGTTCATCAACTACAAGGTACTCGACGAGCAGAACCGCTTCATGGGTGCCGCCGGCGTAGGCCTGACGGTGGACGCGGTGGTAAAGCTGATCGATGCCTACCAGTTGCGCTACAAGCGTTCGGTGTATTTCGTCGACCCGCGCGGACAGATCGTTCTTACCGGCTCGACCGGCGGACCCGAGGGGGCACGCCCCGGCACCACGCTGCAAAGCATCCCGTCGCTGGCCGGGCTGGTCGAACGCATGCCCATCCCGAGCACCGGCAGCCGCGAGTACCAGCGTGACGATCAACTGCACTTTCTCAATGTGCGCTTCATTCCCGAGCTGGACTGGTACCTGTTCGTCGAAAAGCCTGTCGGCGCCAGCCTGGACGGGGTGAAACAATCGCTGTACCTGAACCTGGCGATCTGCGCGATCATCTCGGCGGTGGTGCTGGCGATGATCAACGGCATGGTTCGCCGCCACCAGGACGGCATCCAGGAACTGGCGACCCTCGACAGCCTGACCCACCTGCACAATCGTCGCGCCTTCGATCTGCTGGCCGCCCAGGCGCTGCTCGACGCCGAACGTGGCGCCCTGCCGCTGACCGCAGTGCTGATCGACCTCGATCATTTCAAGGAGCTCAACGACACCCACGGGCACCTGGCCGGCGACGAGGTGCTGCGCCAGTTCGCCCGCCTGCTCGAAGGCAGCCTGCGCCAGGCCGATATCCTTTGTCGCTGGGGCGGCGAGGAGTTCGTCGTGCTGTTGAAAGACACCGAACTGACCAAGGGCATGGCGGTGGCGGAAAAGATCCGTCAACGCACCGAGCGCAGCGAATTCACCTTCGACGCCAGCCGCGTGTCGCTGACTGCCAGTTTCGGCGTGACCGGGCTGGCGCCCGGCGATACCCTGCGCAGCCTGATCGCCCGCGCCGACCAGGCGCTGTACCGCGCCAAGCAAAGTGGGCGCAACCGTGTCTGCAGCGAACCCGCGAGCCCCGAACATGCCTGACCCGCGTCTATGCCCCGCCTGTGGCGCCAGCAACCACTGCACCCTGGCCGATGCGCGCACTGCCGATCGTGCCTGCTGGTGCTTCAGCGTCAGCATCGACCCGGCGCTGCTCGAAGCCCTGCCTGCGGAGTTGCGCAATGCCGCCTGCCTGTGTCCGGCCTGCGCCCGGGTCGATGAGCAATTGAAGGCTGCCGCGGACACGCCGAACGAGTAGACTGCGCCCCCTTCCTTGCCCCTGCCTCACTGCCATGCGCCTCGACCGCTTCCTGTCCAACCTGCCCTGCTTCAATCGTCAGCAAGTACGCCTGCTGCTGGCAGGGCGGCGCGTGCGGGTGGACGGGCTGGCGGTGAGCGATCCCAGGCACGAAGTGCGGGTCTTCAGCCGGGTGGAAGTGGACGATCAGGTGTTGCAGGCCGGCCGACCGGCGCGCTACTTCATGCTGCACAAGCCCGTGGGCTGCGTCAGCGCAACCCGCGACCCCGAGCATCCAACGGTGCTCGACCTGATCGACGAACCGGACAGGCACGAACTGCATATCGCCGGACGACTGGATTTCAACACCACCGGCCTGATGATCCTGACCAACGACGGCCAATGGTCACGACGCCTGACCCAGCCGCAGACCAAGCTGCCCAAGGTCTATTACGTGGAAACCGAACAGCCGATCCTCGAGGAGTACGTGGCGCGTTTCCGCGAGGGCTTCCACTTCGCGTTCGAAGACCTGGTCACCCAACCGGCTGAATTGATTCTGCTCAGCAGTCACACGGCAAGATTGAGCATTATCGAGGGACGTTATCACCAGGTGAAACGCATGTTCGGTCATTACCAGAACAAGGTCATGCGCTTGCACCGTGAGCGCATGGGGTCGCTGGTCCTCGATCCAGGACTTGCCCCGGGACAGTACCGGGCCCTGCACGCCGACGAGATCCTGTCGGTCTGACATGGCCGACGGGCCAAACAAAAATTTTCCATCAATTGCCCGAACGGCACTTGCGACATCGCGGCCGGGCTGCTTGAATCGAATCGTCGGTCTTCATGTGACTCTACGGTCACAGCTTTAGTCCAAGACACCTTTTCCTTGGCGACCCGCCCCTCGATGCGCGGGCGACCAACGGAATCGCCCGCCTAGAACAACACCCGTCGACCAGCGTGCAGCGGATCGACAAGGGCCCCTCGATTCACTTCAAGGCGTATGCCTACCTGTCACATAGAACGTGCAAGCTTGCTTGGACGGATACCCTTTTTTGCGCCAGGAGTCGATGACATGAGGCCAGAAACCGCTGTGCTGGATATTCAGGGGCAGTACCGGGTTTACACGGAGTTCTACCGTTCGCAAGAAGCCGAGAAGACGATCATCCTGATCAACGGCTCGCTCGCCACCACGGCGTCGTTTTCCCAGGCGGTGCGCAACCTGTACCCGCAATTCAACGTGGTGCTCTACGACCAGCCGTACGCCGGCAAGTCGAAGCCGCACAACCACCACGAACGGTTGCTGACCAAGGAAACCGAGGGGCAGATCCTGCTCGAACTCATCGACCACTTTGCGGCCGACCAGGTCATGTCCTTTTCCTGGGGCGGCGCCTGCACCCTCATGGCCCTGGCCCACAGGCCGCGGCGCATCGAGCGGGCGGTGGTCAGCTCGTTCTCGCCGGTGATCAACGAACCGATGCGCGACTACCTGGAGCGTGGTTCCAGGTACCTGCGCGAGTGCGATCGCTACCAGGTGGGCAGCCTGGTCAACGAGACCATCGGCAAGTACCTGCCGCCGCTGTTCAAGCGCTTCAACTACCGGCATGTCAGCAGCCTGGACAACCACGAATACGCGCAGATGCACTTCCATATCCACCAGGTACTCGACCACGACCTGGAAAACGCCCTGACTGCCGCCAGGGCCATCGATATTCCGGTGCTGTTCATCAACGGTGAGTGGGACGAATACACCACCACCACCGATGCACGGCAGTTCAGCCGGCACGTGCGCAACTCCCAGTTCAGCGAGATCCGCAGCGCCGGGCACTTCCTCGACATGGAAAACAAATCGGCCTGCCGCGACACCCGCATCGCGCTGATCGACTTCCTGAAACCGACGCAGCGTGAACAGCGTGCGCGTTACCAGTACGTGCAGGGCCAGCATGCACTGGCAGTCTGAAGAAAACGGGCGCCTGTAGCCCGGCCACCTGGATCATCGGCCCCACGGGCAGAAGGAAGATCCACGCCCCGGCGCTACAGGCCGCATCGCCGCCCTGCCGATATAAAGCTTCAAATTGGCGCAATGTTCTGGTACAAAGTGGCCCTGCGCGGGTGTCGTATAATGGCATTACTCCAGCTTCCCAAGCTGATAACGAGGGTTCGATTCCCTTCACCCGCTCCAGATTCCCTGCGCTATGCCCCGCCAAAGACTCCTTCTGGTCTGTAGTCTTTCTTGCTCATTGATCCAGAATCTCGGATCTTTCTGACATACCAGTCTGCCTCTCACTGCTAGCTCGATTACCCCGTCATCGCTCATCACGACGAAAACAGCCCCTGGATCAGTTGCCCCGATGTGAGAGCTCTCAGTGGTCGCCGCTTGAGTCCTCTCAATCGCCGGCATGGAACACAGGCGCCCTGTAGTAAATCGCCCTACAAAACGTAAACTTTTATGGACAGCAAAATCGAACAACTGACAGAAACCGTCGTAAACCCTTCCTAAAACGCCAAAAAAGTCGATAAAACCCCATCAAAGAAAAATAATGTAACGATTTACTTGACGCACCCCACCCCAATCGTTTCTTATTTTTCCCACCTTGCCCAGCGTCCGATACCCCAAGAACAAGCAGCGCCGCCCCCTGACGCCCGCGCGCGTCGTACCTGCACGCTCGTTTTACCGGTCCGGTCCTTGCCAGTGACACCGGCGCCTCGCCCGCGCCCATTCCAGCTCCAACATAAAAGGTGAACAACATGGAGCCCACCCGTTCGACCCTGTCGTGCCCGTTGCAAACCCCGTCCTTGGTCCCACACCAGGAGCAGCGCCCGCATGCAGCCTGAGCACAGCACCCACGGCAATCTGCAACTTCGCAAGTCCCTGCGCCTGTGGCAGGTGGTGATCATCGGCCTGGCCTACCTCACGCCCATGACCGTGTTCGACACCTTCGGCATCGTCTCCGGCCTCACCTCCGGGCACGTTCCCAGCGCCTACATCCTGGCCCTGCTGGGCATCCTTTTCACCGCCGTGAGCTATGGCGTGCTGGTGCGGCATTTCCCGCAGTCCGGCTCGGCGTACACCTACACGCAAAAAGCGATCAACCCGCATGTCGGCTTCCTGGTGGGCTGGTCGTCGCTGCTGGATTACCTGCTGCTGCCGATGGTCAACGCCTTGCTGGCCAAGCTCTACCTGGGCGCGATGTTCCCCGAGGTGCCGGGCTGGGTCTGGGTCACCGCCTTCGTTACCCTGATCACCCTGATCAATATCCGCAGCATCAACCTGGTGGCGAACTTCAACGTGCTGTTCGTCGGCGTGCAATTGGTGATCATGGCGGTGTTCGTCTACCTGTGCCTGCGCGGCCTCGGCGAGGGCGAAGGCCAGGGCACGCCGTGGACGCTGATCCCGTTCAGCGATGACAAGACCCAGCTCAGCGCGCTGATGGCCGGGGCGACCATCCTGTGTTTCTCCTTCCTCGGTTTCGACGCGGTGACCACCCTCTCGGAAGAAACCCACCAGCCGGAGAAAGTCATCCCGCGGGCGATCTTCCTCACTGCGTTGATCGGCGGCGCGGTGTTCATCCTGATCTCGTTCTTCATCCAGGCCTATTTCCCGACCATGGAGCGCTTCCAGGACCACGAAGCGGCGCTGCCGGAAATCGCCCTGTATGTCGGCGGCAAGCTGTTCCAATCGATCTTCATCGCCTGCACGGTGATCAACACCATCGCCTCGGGCCTGGCCTCGCAGACCAGCGTCTCGCGCCTGCTCTATGTGATGGGCCGCGACAAGGTGATTCCGCACGGACTGTTTGCCCGCCTGCATCCGCGCTACAAGACACCGGTGCTGAACATCATCGTGGTCGGCCTGATCTCGCTGTCGGCGATCTTCTTCGACCTGGTCACCGCCACCTCGATCATCAACTTCGGCGCGCTGGTCGCCTTCAGCTTTGTCAACCTGGCGGTCATCAACCACTGCTACCTTCGCCAGGGCATGAAGCAGGGGCTGGGCAACAAGCTCAAGCACCTGATCCTGCCGACCATCGGCTTTTGCATCATCGCCCTGCTCTGGCTCGACCTGAACGAGCATTCGCTGCTGTTCGGCGGGGTCTGGGCGGCGGCCGGCGTGCTGTACCTGGGCTGGCTGACCAAGTCGTTCCGGGTCGCGCCGCCCAGCTACATCGCCGAGTGAGACCGCCCGTCAAACGCGCCCGCGCGGACCGCGGGCGCGCTTCATGACCGAGAAGGAAACCCCTCATGCTCCCGCGCCGCCTGTCCATCCAGTGGAAGATCATCCTGCTCGCCGGCCTGTGCCTGCTGGCCATCGTCATCGTCCTGGCGGTCACGTCGCTGACCCAGTCGCGGCGCAGTGCGGCCGAGGTGTTCCAGGCCAATACCGAACTGCTCGAGCACAACGCCCGCCTGCGCCTGCAGGCCCATGGCGAGACCCAGGCGCTACGCATCCAGCGCTATTTCATGGATGCGTACCAGTACGGCAACGGCTTCGCCCGCCTGGCCCAGGTACTGCGCGAGCGCGGCGACGGCGACCTGCGCAGCGCCCTGGTCACGCAGGCCCGCACCGCGCTGGCCGGTAACCGCGACCTGATCGGCCTGTACCTGGTGTTCCAGCCCGATGCCCTCGACCACCAGGACGCCCGCTTCATAGGGCAGGCCGAGCAAGGCAGCAACGACAGCGGGCGCTTTTCCCTGTATTGGTCGCGCAATGCCGCCGGCGAACTGGAATCGGAAGCCATGCCCGAATCCATGCTCGCCGACGCCAGCCTCGGCGCCAACGGCTCGCCCTACAACCGCTGGCTGACCTGCCCGCTGGAAACCGCCCGGGCCTGTGTGCTCGACCCGTACTTCGACGAGGTCAACGGCAAGCAGGTGCTGATGACCAGCATCGCCATGCCGCTGCTGGACCAGGGCAAGGTGGTCGGCGTGGTCGGCCTGGATATCGGCCTGGACAACCTGCAACAGTTGGCCCTCGAAGGGCGCAAGGAAGTCTACGAGGGCCAGGGCCAGGTCAGCATCGTCAGCCCTGCCGGGCTGCTGGCCGGGCACAGCGCCGATGCCTCGCAGTTGAGCAAGCAGGCACCCAGGTCCGTGGAAGACGGGCTGATGCGCATCGCCCGGCCCTTCTCGCCGATCCCGGACGCAACACCCTGGCAGGTCTTGCTGGAAGTGCCGCAAAGCGTCCTGCAAGCCCCGGCCATCCAGCTCAACCAGCGCCTCGCCGCGAGCAACCAGAGCGCCAACCTGAGCAACCTGCTGATCGCCCTGGTCACCGCCCTGGCCGGGCTGGTGCTGATCTGGCTGACCGCCCGTGGCGTGACCCGGCCGATCCTCGCGGTGGCCGAGCGCCTGCGCGAAATCGCCAGCGGCGACGGCGACCTGACCCAGCGCCTCGACTATTCCCGCGATGACGAACTGGGCCAGTTGAGCGGCTGGTTCAACCGTTTCCTCGACAAGCTGCAACCGGTGATCGTGCAGGTCAAAGGCTCGCTGCAGGAGGCCCGTGGCACCGCCGACCAGTCCGCCGCCATCGCCAGCCAGACCAGCGGCGGCATGCAGCAACAGCAGCGCGAGATCGAACAGGTGGCCACCGCCGCCAACGAAATGAGCGCCACCGCCCACGATGTCGCCAACAACGCTGCACAGGCGGCCCATGCCGCGCGCGGTGCGGACCAGGCCAGCCGCGAAGGCCTGGAACTGATCGGCCATACCCGCCAGGCCATCGACCAGCTCGCCGCCGACATGGACCTGGCCATGGAACGGGTCCAGGCCCTGGCCGGACGCAGTGAGCAGATCGGCTCGGTGCTGGAGGTGATTCGCGCCATTGCCGAACAGACCAACCTGCTGGCGCTCAATGCCGCCATCGAGGCGGCCCGGGCTGGCGAGGCCGGGCGTGGTTTCGCCGTGGTCGCCGACGAAGTGCGCAACCTGGCGCAACGCACCCAGGTCTCGGTGGAAGAAATCCGCCAGGTGATCGAAGCTTTGCAGGGCGGCACCCGGGGCGTGGTCGAGGCCATGCACGACGGCCAGCGCCAGGCGCGGGACAGCGTGACCCGCATGGAGCAGGCGGTACCGGCGCTGCAACGGGTCGGCGAGGCGGTCACGGTGATCAGCGACATGAACCTGCAGATCGCCTCCGCCGCCGAAGAGCAGAGCGCCGTGGCCGAGGAGGTCAATCGCAATGTCGCCGGGATCCGCGATGTCACCGAGTCGTTGTCCGGGCAGGCCGACGAGTCCGCACGTATCAGCCAGGCGCTGAATCGCCTGGCCAACCAGCAGCAGGCGCTGATGGAGCAATTCCGGGTCTGACGGCCCGGCGTCTTATTGAGGAGGCCCGTGGTGGCAACCAGGTTTTTCGATTTGAACGACGAGCAGGGCGTATTGCGTACGTCCATTGCCGTCACCCTGTTCATCGCCGCGATCGGTATCGGCTTCGGCCTCGCTTCGGGCTCGTTCTCGATCGTCTTCGACGGCGTCTACTCGATGGTCGACGCGAGCATGAGCGGGCTATCGCTGGTGGTGGTGCGGCTGATCACCGCCCACACTCGCAGTGCGCACCTGTCGCGCAAACTGCGCGAGCGCTTCACCATGGGCTTCTGGCACCTGGAGCCGATGGTCCTGGCGCTCAACGGCATCCTGCTTACCGGGGTGGCGGTCTATGCACTGATCAACGCCGTGCTCAGCCTGCTCGAAGGCGGGCGCGACCTGGAGTTCGGCCTGGCGCTGATCTATGCCGTATTGACGGTGATCGCCTGCCTGACCATCGCCGTGCTGGAGGCCCGGGCCAACCGGCGGATCGGCTCGGACTTCGTGCGCATGGACGTCAAGGGCTGGGTCATGTCGGCAAGTATCACGGCGGCGCTGTTGATCGCGTTCTGCGTGGGTATTGCGGTGCAGGGCACGCAGTGGGAGTGGATCTCGCCCTATATCGACCCGGCGGTGCTGGGGCTGGTGTGCCTGGTGATCATTCCGCTGCCGCTGTCGGTGATTCGCCAGGCACTGGCGGATATGTTCCTGGTGACCCCGGGTGACCTCAAGCAGCATGTGGACGACGTGGCGCAAGCGTTCGTCAAGCGGCACGCCATGTTGTCGTACCGCGCCTACGTTGCGAAGGTCGGGCGCTCGCGGGAGATCGAGCTGTACTTCATCGTGCCCAGGACCATGCCGGCACGGAACATCGCCGAATGGGACGCCTGGCGCGACGAGATCGGCGAGGCCATTGGCGGTGAAGGGCCGGATCGCTGGTTGACCGTGGTGTTTACCGGGGATCCCGAGTGGGCTGAGTGATGTATTGATCTTTCGGGCCCTATCGCTGGCAAGCCAGCTCCCACAGGGTTTGTGGGAGCTGGCTTGCCAGCGATAGGGCCCGAAAGAACACCCTCCTTTGGTTGGCCTTGCCCTCCCTAGCGGTTACGATGCTGGCCAAATGCCCAATCCCTCCCGACCTTCTCCCCGAAGCGCCGGGTGCCGGGCTTTTGCGCTAGCGTCTGTCAGATACATCAAAAGGACCTGAACATGTTTCTTTCCCGCTGGCTTCCGGGCCTGGCCAACCTGCTGCATTACCGGCGCGAGTGGTTGCGCGCGGACGTGCAGGCCGGCCTGTCGGTGGCCGCCATCCAGATTCCCATCGCCATCGCCTACGCGCAGATCGCCGGCCTGCCGCCGCAGGTCGGCCTGTATGCGTGCATCCTGCCGATGATCGTATACGCCCTGGTGGGCAGTTCCCGGCAACTGATGGTCGGGCCCGACGCCGCCACCTGCGCCATGGTCGCCGGGGCCATCGCGCCACTGGCCATGGGCGACCCTGATCGCCTGCTGCAATTGTCGGTGGTGGTCACGGTGCTGGTCGGCCTGATGCTGATCGCCGCCGGGGTGGCCCGGGCCGGCTTCATCGCCAGCTTTTTCTCGCGACCGATCCTGATCGGCTACCTCAACGGTATCGGCCTGAGCCTGCTGGCCGGGCAACTGGGCAAGGTGGTCGGGTTCAAGATCGAAGGCAGCGGTTTCATCCTCGCCATGATCAATTTCTTCCAGCGCCTCGACGAGATCCGCTGGCTGACCCTGAGCATCGGCCTGGCGGCCCTGGCCTTGCTGATCTGGCTGCCGCGCCGCTACCCGAAACTGCCGGCGGCGCTGGTGACGGTGGCGGTGTTCACCCTGATCGCCGGCGTCTTCGGCCTCGACAACCATGGTGTCGCGGTACTCGGCCATGTGCCCGGCGGCATGCCTGAGCTGGCCTGGCCGCAGACCTCCCTGGAAGAAATGAAAAGCCTGCTGCGCGATGCCCTGGGTATCGCCACCGTGAGCTTCTGCAGCGCCATGCTCACCGCCCGCAGCTTCGCCGCGCGGCATGGCTATGCGATCAACGCCAACCATGAATTCGTCGCCCTCGGCGTGTCCAACCTGGCCGCCGGGGTATCCCAGGGCTTTGCCATCAGCGGCGCCGACTCGCGCACCGCAGTGAACGACATGGTCGGCGGCAAGAGCCAACTGGTGGGCATCGTCGCCGCGCTGGTGATTGCGCTGATCCTGATGTTCTTCACCGCACCAATGGCCTGGATTCCCCAGGCGGCGCTGGGCGCCGTGCTGCTGATGGCCGGCTGGGGCCTGATCGATATCCAGTCGCTGCGCAAGATCTGGGCATTGAGCCGTTTCGAACTGTGCCTCTGCGTGCTCACCACCATCGGCGTGCTCGGCGTCGGCGTGCTGCCGGGCATCATCATCGCCGTGACCCTGGCGATCCTGCGTTTGCTCTACAGCATCTACCAGCCCACCGATGCGGTGCTGGGCTGGGCGCCGGGGGTCGAGGGCCAGGTAGACATCAGCCGGCACAAGGACGCGCGCACCGTGCCGGGGCTGGTGGTGTACCGCTTCGACGACGCGATCCTGTTCTTCAATGCCGACTACTTCAAGATGCGCCTGCTCGAAGCGGTACAGCGCGAGGGCGATGCCAAGGCGGTGCTATTCGATGCCGAGGCGGTGAGCAGCATCGATGTCAGCGGCATCGCGGCGTTGCGGGAAGTGCGCGATACCTTGAAGGCTCAAGGGATCGAGCTGGGGATCGCCCGGGCACGCGGGACCTTCCTGCGGATGCTGGTGCGCTCGGGGCTGGCGCGGGAGATGGAGAATCACCTGCTGTATGGGTCGGTCAGGGCGGGGATCCGGGCTTACCGGCTGTGGCGTAACCGGGTCAGGAGGGAGGAGGCGGATGCCGGGAAAGCCGCGCCCGTTCCGAATCTTCCTTAGTGCTTGAGGGCCCTATCGCTGGCAAGCCAGCTCCCACAGTGACCGCGTGCGCCGCCGGACCTGTGGGAGCTGGCTTGCCAGCGATGAAGCCATCAGCCTTTCCGAAGAATCAAGCCGGGTACGGCATGCATCAGCGCATTCAGCGCAAACCCGATGAACATCACCCCGCAAGCCCGGGTAATCCACAGCTCATAGCGCATATACAAGGTACGCACCTGCTGCGCCCCGACCAGCACGATCAGAATCAGGTACGCCAGCAGCCCGCCGAGGAAACTCAGGGCAATCAACGCCGGCAGCATCGACCAGTCCAGCGCTTCGGCCCGGCTCGACAGCAGCGCGGTGAAGGTTGCCACCGCCACCGGATAAGCCTTGGGATTGGTCAGCCCGAATACCACGCCATGCCAGAACGGCCGCCGCACCGCGCCCTGCTCGGCGCCATTGCCCGGCTGGCTGCGCAACGCCCGCCAGCCCAGCCAGCCCAGGTACAGGCCGCTGATCACGCCAAGGATGTCGAACACCGAGCTGCCGATCTGCCGCGCCCCGACGATCGCCACCAGTGCAGTGCTGCACCAGAGCACATCACCCAGCAGATGACCGCAGAGAAACCCGGCGCCGGCACGCCGGCCGCGGGTGGCGCCGATACCGAGCACGGCCAGCACTCCGGGGCCCGGAGTGATGCCGTAGATGAAGCCGGAAGCAAGCACAGCGAGCAGCAGCGAGAAGGTCATGACGCTGGGGTCCCAAAAGGTGGAGGCCGCAGTCTACGCCGCCTCCAGGGAGGCTTACCAGCCGCCGGCCCCGAGCAGCAGCGCTTCATCCTGCGCTACCGGTCGGCCATGGTATTTCAGCAGCGCACCCGGCCTGTTGGTAAAGATGCCATCCACGCCCGCCTCGCTGACCCGCTTGAAATCCACCGGCTCATCGACGGTGTAGACATGCACCAGCAGGCCCTTTTCATGCGCCATGCGATTCATCCACGGCTGGGCCAGGTCGGCATAACTCTGCTCGCCGCCGGCGGCGAGTGCGGTGGACGGCCCGATGCCGACGGCGCCCGTGTGTTTGGCGATGTCCAGCCAGCGCTCGAATTCGCCACGGTCCTTCGGCTGCTGGCGGGCATACCAGGCAGCCTTGTCGGGCAGGCCGGATTCGGCGAAGGCCTGGCCCGGCGCTGCCTCGACATGGTCCTCGCCCAGCCACAACAGCAAGACCTTCGGCGTTTGCGGCATGGCCTTGTGCAGCAGGGCCAGGCTGTTGCGGTCGAAGGTCTGCAACACTACCCGCCCGGGCTGATCGAGCCAGCCGCGCTTTTCCAGGGCCTTTTGCAGGTCCTGTTCGATCCCGGGAAACTGGTTCGGCACCTTGGTCTCGATATACAGCCCGGGCGTGCGCGCCGGATTGGCTTCGGCGATATCCATCACCTCATCCAGGGTGAGGATCTTCAAGCCAGCGAAGGCGGGTCGCGCGCGGTCAGGATAAGCACGGTTGAACCAGCTGCCTGCATCCAGCGTCTTCAATTCGGCCAGGGTGAAGGCACTGACCGGGCTGGCCTTGCGCTCGGGAAAACGCTCGGCCACGTCGCTGGTGCGACCCAGGTCGTCATCATGCACCACCACCAGCACGCCATCGCTGCTGCGTTGCAGATCCAGCTCCAGGTAGTCGGCGCCAAGGTCCCGGGCAAGCTGGTAGGCCGGGGCGGTGGATTCCGGGGCGTCATGGGAAGCACCGCGGTGGGCGATAACGGCGGGATACGGAATGCCCTGGGCTTTCGCCAGCGCCGCAGTGTCGCTGGCCTGGGCCTGGAATGTGAGGCCGAACAGGGCCAGGCCCAGGCAGATGTCCTTCAATCGCATTGGCTGTCTCCTTGTAAAAACCGGCCCGAAGCATAGTTGCCGTCCCGGATGACAACCCGTAGCGTGCTAAAGTCCCGCCCTGCCGATTTGCAACAGATTCCTACGAGATACGCCATGACCGCCGACCTAGACGCCTCCCTCGCCTCCTGGCCAGACCTCGCCGCCCGCCATCCCTGCACTGGCCTGCTGCTGGGCAATGGTGCCAGCCGGGCGGTCTGGCGGCCGTTCAGCTACTTCTCGTTGTTCGAAATCGCCCAGCGGGTGCGCAACAAGCCGCTCGGGGTCAGCGACCAGGCGCTGTTCAAGTCCTTGGGCAGCGAGCTGTTCGAGCCCGTGCTCAGCGCCCTCAACACCACGGTGCGGGTCAATGCCGCGCTGGCGATCGGCTCGTCGGCGCCGCTGAACCGCTATTACGCGATCAAGGAAGCGCTGATCCATGCCGTGCGCAGCGTGCACATCCCCTGGAAACTGCTGCCCGAGGCCACCCTCGCCACGATCAACAGCGAACTGCGCAACTACCGCAGCGTATTCAGCGGCAACTACGACCTGCTCTGCCATTGGGCGATGAGCCATGACCCGCAAGGCTTCCAGTCTCTGTTCGACGAGGATGGTCACTTCGATGTCAGCCGCACCCATGGCCAAGGCACCCGCCTGCACTACCTGCATGGCGGCCTGCACCTGCTGCGCACCGAAAACGGCGGTACACGCCTGCGCGCCGCCACTGGCAGCCAGTTGCTCGACGGTTTTGCCATCAACACGCCGGGGGACGTGCCCCTGTTCGTCAACGAATGCACCAGCGAGCACAAGCTCAGGGCGATCCGCAGCTCCGACTACCTGACCTGGAGCTACGCTGCCCTGTCCAACCATGCTGAAGGCCTGTGCCTGTTCGGCCATCACCTGGACCGCGCCGACCGCCATCTGCTGCACGCCATCCAGCAGGCCCGGCCGCCTCATCTGGCCATCGCGATCCTGCCGTTGAGCGAGGCCGCCATCATCAGCCAGAAACAGCATTTCATGCGGATCTTCGGGGACACGCCGGATATCGCCCTGTATTTCTTCGACGCCACCAGCCACCCGCTGGGCAGCGCCGATCTTAACGTTCCAGCGCCGGCGGCGATCACTCGGAAACGCCGCTGATATCGAGTAGCAAATAGCAATAATTCTCGATAACATTCGCGACCTTTCCCTTCCGGCATTTCCTGGAAAGTTCGCATGCAGCGCACCAAACCCGATCGCTTCGCACAGGACACCTGCCATGGCTTCTACGCCGATATCCTGCACTTCCTGCGCAAGCGCATGGATAACGCCAGCGATGCCGCGGACATGACCCAGGACGTCTTCACCCAATGGCTGGGCTACCGCGACAGGGCCCGGGTCGAGCAGCCGCGCGCGTACCTGTTCCAGATGGCACGCAACCTGCTGCGCGATCATTGGCGCCGGCAGAAAGTCCGCCATCGGGTGATCGACGACCAGGCCGACAGCGGGGAAGCAGGCACCAGCGAAGCTTGCGCGGCCGATCCCCTGGCTGCAGCGCAGCGCATGCAACGCCTGGAACGCTTGAAAATAGTCCTGGCCGAACTCTCGCCGCGCCGCCGCGAAGCCCTTATGCTGCACCGCTTCGAAGGTTTGAGTCAGGCACAGATCAGCGCACGCATGGGGATTTCCGTCAGCATGGTGGAAAAGCACATCGCCGCTGGATTGCTCTACTGCAAACAGCGCCTGGACAGTGACAACGTTGCGGAGCAACCGGAATGACCCTACCTGAAACGGACATCCGTTCGCTCGACGCCCAGGCGGCGAGCTGGTTCACGCGCAACCGCAACGACCACACGCGGGCCTCGCGCAAGGCCTTCGCGCAGTGGCTGGAACAGCCCGGCCACGCCCGCGCCTACCAGCAGTTCGAAGAGCTGTGGGACGATCTCGCCGCGCTGAAGGCCCTGGACAAACCGGTCCAGTTGCGGCCACGCAGGACCGCGTCCTGGCGCCCAGCGCTGGCAACGGCGGCGGCGCTGGTCTGCGCCCTGCTCGCCGGCACTATCGGCGTGCCTGCCATTTCGGTCCAGCGCCAGCTGGCCAGCCAGGACGGACAGCCCGCCAACGTCACCCTGCCCGACGGCACGCGCCTGCAGCTCAATGCCAACACGCGCCTGAGCATCGACTTCGATGCCGAGCGGCGCCTGGTGCATCTGGAGCAGGGCCAGGTCTATCTGGATGTCGCCCCGGACAAGGAACGGCCGCTCTTCGTCGATGCCGGCACTGCGCGCTTGCGGGTGGTGGGCACGGCCTTCGACCTGCGCCGCGGCGAGCGCGAGCTGGTGCTCAGCGTGTCCCATGGCCTGGTCGCCTTCGAAACCCCGGGGGAACGTCGCCAGCCCTTGCTGGTGGGCGAACGCCAGCGCGCGGTGTACAACCTGGCCCGTGGCGACCTGAGTCGGCAGGCCTTGAGCGACGGCGAAGTGGCTGACTGGCGCGGCGGGCACGTGGCGTTCCGCAATCGCGAGCTGGCGAGCCTGGTGGACGAGCTGTCGCTGTACCGGCCGGCGGCGGTGCTGCTGGCCGATCCGGGGCTGGCCGGATACAAGGTTTCCGGCAACCTCGATGTGCATGATCCGGATGCGCTGCTGAATGCCCTGCCGGTGTTGCTGCCGGTGAAGACCGTGGCGCTGGCGGACGGGCGGATGCGTATCGAGCGCAAGTAATCTGACGGGAGCGCCAAAAAACCCTGTGGGAGCTGGCTTGCCAGCGATTAGGCCAGACCTGGCAACATCATTGCCCATGCCAGCCTCATCGCTGGCAAGCCAGCTCCCACAGGGTCCGTGTTCTGTCTCAGAAGAGCTTGGTAAGAAATATTTTCATTCGCAGGTGAGGGTTTTCCCCCGCCCCGCGTCTTCCTCCCCGACTGCGCCGTCAACACCGTCTTTTTTTGGCCTTTGGCCGTTCCGGGGGAATTCATGTTTCGAGCTTTCAAGCCGTTGCCAGCCCGCCCATCGCTGCTTGCCGTGTGCCTGGCCCTGAGTCTGCAGGCCCAGGCCGCGCCGGTGCAGTTGCAATTGCCGGCGCAGTCGCTGGCCACGTCGCTGAGCCAGGTGGCGCAGCAGGCCAAGGTGCCATTGCTGTTCGACGAAAACCTGCTGCGCAATGTGTCCGCGCCGGCCATCAACGGCGAGTTCAGCGCCGAGGAAGCCATCACCCGCCTGCTCGCCCGCAGCCGCTTCGCCCTGGTCAAGGTCGGCAACACCTTCGTGGTCCGGGCCCGGGAGAGCGAGACCACGCCTCCCGGCAACGACAACACCAGCCTCCAGCTTGGCGCCCTGAGCATTGTCGGCGACGGCCAGCAGGTCACCCCCGCCACCGTCGGCCGCTCGACCCTGACCCAGCGCGATATCGATCGCGAACAGGCGAACAACGTGCCCACGCTGCTGAGCACCCTGCCCGGCGTGGAGATGGCCGGTTCGATGCTGCCCGGCGGACAGAAGATCAACATCTGGGGCATGGGCGACGCCGAGGACATCCAGCTGACCGTCGATGGCGCCACCAAGACCGGCTTTGAGCGCTATCAGCAAGGCACCATGTTCATCGAGCCGGAACTGATCAAGCACATCGAAGTGGAGAAAGGCCCGCACTCGCCCTTCGTCGGCAACGGCGGCCTCGGCGGGAGTGTCAACATGACCACCAAGGACGCCCCGGACCTGCTCGAAGAAGGTCGCGACAGCGGCGCCATGGTCAAGTACGGCTACTCCAGCAACGATCATCAGCAGGTGTACAGCTCGGCACTGTTCGGTCGCACCGAGGACCGCCGCATCGACGCCCTGGTGTACCTGACCAAGCGCGATGGCGATGACTTCAAGCTGGCCTCGTCGCTGCCCGACCCGCGCAACCAGTACCCGATCAACCCCAAGCGCCTGCCCGACAGCGCCCAGGACCTGGAAGGCGGGCTGTTCAAGCTGAATGTCCAGCTCACCGACGAGCAGTCCCTCGGCCTCTCCTACTCGCGCTCGAAGAACGAGCGCATGACCCGTTATTCGTCGACCAACTATTCCACGCCCCCCACCCAGGCCAACATCGACCGCTACGGCTACGACCAGGCCATTCGCCGCTTCCTGGCCGACCGCGAAACCATCGACACCACCTGGTCGGTGAAGTACCGCTACCAGCCGGTGGACAACCCGTGGCTCAACCTCGAGGTGAAGTACTCGGAATCCGACGTCGACCAGACCGACGAGCGCGGGCCCAACGCCTTCTTCCAGCTCGCCACCGGCGGGCGCAGGATGGACACCGAGTACAAGGATCGCAACGTCGAAGTGCGCAACACCTCGCAGTTCGACACCGGCGTGCTGGAGCACTCGCTGACTACCGGCGTCGAACTGCACCGGCATGCCCGGGAAGTCGACATGTGGATGCCCGGCGCCACGTACAACACCCGGAACTACAACTACGGCCATTTCCAGCCGGCCTTCATGCCCCACGGCAAGGTGGACACCAACAGCGCCTACGTGCAGGACGCCATCACCCTGGGCCAGGTGACCCTCACCCCGTCGCTGCGCTACGACCACGTGCGCAACCGTGGCGAGCAGAACGACGCACCGTTCTACAACGTCGCCTCCGCCGGCCATGACTACGGTGACAAGACCTACACTGGCTGGTCGCCACGCCTGGCGCTGTTCTGGCGTGCCACCGATAACACGGCCTTCTTCGCCGACTACTCGAAAACCTGGCGGGCCCCGGTGATCGACGAGCAGTACGAAGTGCAGAGCGCCGCGAGCACCCGCAGCGCCACCAGCCGCGACCTCGACCCGGAACGCATCACCGCCTTGCGCGCCGGTAATGTCACCGACTTCTCCGGGTTGCTGTTCAACGACGACAACCTGCAGGTGCGCACCACCCTGTTCCGCAACAAGGTCAAGGACGAGATCTTCAAGAACCTCGGTGTCGAGTGCCAGGCGCAGAACCCGACCGGTGCCAGTATCAGCAGGGCCTGTGGCAACTACCTGATCGGCAACTACCGCAACCTCGACGGCGTGACCTACAAGGGCTTCGAGGTGGAAAGCTTCTACGACTCCAGCAGGCTGTTCGGCACCCTGTCCTACACCTGGATGACCGGCAAGCATGAAGGTGCCTACACCAACCCTTGGGCAGAGGACGTCTGGGCGCGGGATGTGCAGGCACCGAAATGGGTGGCGCGCCTGGGCGTGAAGATTCCCGAATGGGACGCGGTGGTGGGCTGGAAAGGCCTATGGGTACGCCAGACCGACCGCCTGCCCAGCGACAAGTACGGCCCGGGCGACCTGGGCAGCGCCCTCGGCGACAGCGCCTGGGACCACCGCGCCAACGACGCCTACAACGTCCAGGGCCTGTTCGCCAGCTGGAAGCCGCGCCAGCCATACCTCAAGGGCACCGAGGTCAACTTTGTCCTCGACAACATGTTCAACCGGGATTACGCGCCGATGCTGAGTGACAACAACGTCTATAGCACGGGGCGCAATGCGAGGGTGAGTATGACGCGGTTCTTCTGAGGGGGGTGGAGGCGGCTGTACGAGAGTTAGCAGACCGGTCAACGAGCAAACCCGGCGCACCCTGAGGTGCCCTCGCGTACAGCAGCCATAAACGACAAAGCCGCGGAGCCAGGCCCCGCGGCTTTTTTCATACCGGTATGGTCACCGGCGACGGCGATTGGGCAATCGCCAGCAAGGCCTTGGAGATCCGCATGTTCAGCACGGCGTCACTGAGCATTTCCCGGTGCCGTGCATCGGGCGGGTCGGGAAGGTATGAGGTCTTGAGGATGGCTCTGGTGAGGTGTTCCACCGCGCGGGTGATGGCTTCTTCATGGGAGAGGCCGGGGCCGACGCAGAGGGCGGGAGGTGGATCGGGGACAAGCTTTTTCATGGTGTGGTGCTCACTGAAGTTCGAGTGGGCCACATCCGCTGCTAAACGAAGGGTGGCGACTGTACGTGGGTTAGCAGACCGGTCAATGAGCAAACCCGGCGCGCCCAAAGGCGCCCACACGTACAGCCGCCATAAAGCGCTGGCTGATGGTTTGCTCATAGCCGAACTGCTAATCCGGCATCGTCAATATCGCGACGACCGACGCAGACTAGGCAGCGTTTCCACATGACGCAACCACCAGGCGGGGTCGGGGAGTATGCTTGGGAAATTACCTACAAGAAAGTCGGAAATCGGTGAAGTTCACGACTGATATGCAACAGTTTATGGATGGCTTGCCAGCGATGAGGCCATCAGCCACCCCCTCAAATCAACCCATCAGCCCGCAGCAGCGTTTCAAGGCAGTGCTCCGAAACCCCATAGAACGCCTTCAACTCGGCAATCTTCCCCAGCAACACCGCCGGATCCCCCGCCTCCTTGCGCTTGGTCGCGAGAATCATCTTGTTCTTGTTTGTGTGCTCCAACGAAATGAACTCGAAGACCTTGGTTTCGTACCCGCACGCTTCCAGGTACAGGGCCCGCAGGCTGTCAGTGAGCATCTCGGCCTGCTGGCCCAGGTGCAGGCCGTATTGCAGCATCGGCTTGAGCAGCCCCGGGCTGCTCAGTTGCGGGCGGATCTGCTTGTGGCAGCATGGCGAGCACATGATGATCGCGGCGCCACAACGGATGCCGGTATTAATCGCGTAGTCGGTGGCGATATCGCAGGCATGCAGGGCGATCATCACGTCGATACTGGCCGGCACCACGCTGCGCACATCACCCTGTTCGAACACCAGCCCCGGGTGCTCCAGGTGGCTGGCGGCCTTGTTGCATAGCTCGACCATGTCCGCGCGCAGTTCCACGCCAGTGACCTGCGCCGGACGCTGCAACGTATTGCTCAGGTAGTCGTGGATGGCGAACGTCAGGTAGCCCTTGCCCGAGCCGAAATCCGCCACCCGCACCGGCTGTTCGACCGGCAACGCCACGCTGCCGAAGGCGTGGGAGAACACTTCGATGAACTTGTTGATCTGCTTCCACTTGCGCGACATCGCCGGAATCAGCGCCTGCTGCTTGTCGGTCACGCCCAGGTCGTGGAGGAAGGGCCGGCTCAGTTCCAGGTAGCGCTTCTTCTCGCGGTCATGCTCGCCTGCCGCAACCTGGCGCACCTGCTGCGCGGCGTTGCGGTGGAGCATGGGCTTGCCCTTCTTGCTGAACTCCAGTTGCGCTTCATCCGCCAGGCTGAGCAGGTGGGCGTTGCGGAACGAACCCGGCAGCCATTCGCCGATCTGCGCCAGGGCCTCGTCCAGCGCCAGGTTGCGGGTGATGTCGCGGGTCTTGTAGCGATAGACGAATTGCAGGCTGGGCGTGCCCTTGACGGTCAGCGGCTTGGCAGTGATGCGCTGCAGGTCGGCTTCGTCGCCGACATGCCGGGCCAGTACCAGCTTGACCAGGGATTGCTGGTGCAGGGCGTCGGCGAGCAGGGCGAGAAACTGCGCACGGGCATCCGGCGCGGCCTGGGTGGAGGGAATAGCAGACATGGGAAAGGGGTGCCTCGGGTTCAATGCCGAGCATTTTACGTGGATGCCCGGCCAGCGCACAGGTTTTCGATCAGCGCGTCATTCCAGCAGGACCAGGCGATTGGGCAGTTCGTTGCGCTGGCTGGTGGCCGGAACATGGGCCTTGAGCAGGTCACCGCAGGCAGCGATGCAGGTGAGGAAGCCTTCGAGCACCTGACCGGCGCGAACCTGGGCGGTGAACGTGGCGACGAGTGCCTCCCAGACCTGGTCGTCAAGGCGCGCGGCGATGCCGTCGTCCACCAGTATCTCCACGTAACGCTCCGCCTCGCAGACAAAGATCAGCACCCCGGTGCGGCCGGCGGTGTGGTGCAGGTTCTGTTCGAGGAACTGACGGCGGGCCAGGTTCGACGCGCGCCACTGGCGAACCCGGCGCGGCACCAGGCGGCTGGTGAAGACGGGTAACCGCAGGATCAGGACCAGCACGATGAAGGTCAGCCATTGGGTCAGCAGCAGGCCGTGGGCGCTGAACCAGCCGGTGAGGTAGAAGAGCAGTCCCGGCACCAGCAGCGCCAGCAGGCTGGCCCAGACCAGCGGGACATAGGCGTAGTCGTCGGCGCTGCGGGCCAGGACGGTGACCAGCTCGGCGTCGGTTTCGCGCTCGGCGGCGGCGATGGCCTCGGCGACCTGGCGTTGCTGGAATTCGTTAAGTAGTGCCATTGTGTTTCCTTTGAACAGTTTCAGCCTCACCACAGAACCCTGTGGGAGCTGGCTTGCCAGCGATGAGGCCAGCAGGAGCAATGATGGTGTCTGTCAGGGCCCTATCGCTGGCAAGCCAGCTCCCACAGGGTTCTCCAGGGGCTAGGGAAATGGTGGGATCACCAACTACCGGAGGAGCCGCCACCGCCAAAGCTGCCACCGCCTCCACCAAAGCCGCCGCCACCTCCGCGACCACCCCCCAACCCGCCAAACCCGCCACCGAATCCACCGCCAGGCCCACCGCGCCGGCCTCCGCCTCCAAGGCCCTGGAGATAAAGCACAACCACCACCAGCACGATGAACAAACCGATCGCCCACAATGACGGCGGCTCGCCCTCGCCGTCCGCGGAACTGGCCCGCGACGGCTGCGCCAGCGGATTGCCGCCGAGCACCTGGAGGATCGCCGCACTGCCCTGGACGATGCCCTGGCTCATTTCCCCACGCTTGAACGCCGGGAGGATGATGCGGTTGATGATCACCGAGCTCTGCGCATCGGTGAGCAGCCCTTCCAGGCCGTAACCCACCTCGATCCGCACCTTGCGCTGCTGCGGTGCGACGATCAGCAGGGCGCCGTTGTCCTTGCCCTTCTGGCCGATGCCCCAGTACCGGCCGAGTTGATAACCGTACTCCTCGATGGGCAAACCCTGCAGGTCAGGCACCGTGGCCACCACCACCTGCTCGCCGGTGGCCTGTTCATGGGCTTCGAGCATCTGGCTCAACTGGACGCGGGTGTGGGCGTCAAGCAGGTTGGCATCGTCCACCACCCGCCCGCTCAACGCGGGAAACACCACGTCGGCACGCACCACCAGCGCTGCCAGCAGCAGCGCCAGCAAGGCAAAGGCCTTGAACGCGCGCATCAGAACTTCACTTCAGGCGCTTTGTCGGCATTGGCGCTGGTAGCCTCGAAGCTCTCGCGCAGCGGCAGGTCGCTGTACATCAGGCTGTGCCAGATGCGCCCGGGGAAGGTGCGGATCTCGGTGTTGTACTTCTGCACCGCCGCAATGAAGTCCTTGCGCGCCACGGCGATGCGGTTTTCCGTGCCTTCGAGCTGGGACTGCAAGGCGAGGAAATTCTGGTCGGCCTTGAGGTTGGGGTATTGCTCCGCCACCACCATCAAGCGGCTCAGCGCACCGGTCAACTGGGCCTGGGCGGCCTGGAACTGCTTGAGCTTTTCCGGATCGTCGAGGGTTTTCGCATCCACCTGGATCGAGGTGGCCTTGGCCCGGGCTTCGATCACCGCGGTGAGAGTGTCCTGTTCATGCCTGGCGTAGCCCTTCACGGTTTCCACCAGGTTGGGAATCAGGTCGGCACGCCGCTGGTACTGGTTCTGCACCTGGCCCCAGGCCGCCTTGACCTGTTCGTCGTAGCTGGGAATGTTGTTGATGCCGCAGCCGGCCAGCAGGCTGGCGAGCAGGATCAGCAGCCAGGTTTTGCCACGGGTGATTGCAACCATCGTGTGAAGCTCCTTGTTTGTCCGTTTGCCGCCGCACTTGAGGCATAATCCGTGACCGCTGCTGGCGAGTACGGGTTCCATCGGCTAAAAACGTGCCCCAGCAAACTACAACAATAGCCGCTCCCCCAATTTCGGCTGGCCGGTATCGCCCGTGAATACCGGTGTGAGCCACGAGAACAGAATTCATGAAGAAACTGTGTTTGCTGGGTCTGCTCGTTAGCCTGGCCAGTCAGGTCGCCCTGGCCGATACCTCCGCCGCCGCCGCGCAGTTGCAGGAAAAGAAGGCTTTCGTCGACAAATTGCTGGGCCAGATGACCCAGGACGAAAAGATCGGCCAGTTGCGCCTGATCTCCATCGGCCCGGAAATGCCCCGCGAGAAGATCCGCGAGGAAATCGCCGCCGGCCGCATCGGCGGCACCTTCAACTCGCGCACCGCCCCGGAGAACCGGCCGATGCAGGACGCCGCCATGCGCAGCCGCCTGAAGATCCCGATGTTCTTCGCCTACGACACCATCCACGGTAACCGCACCATCTTCCCGATCGGCCTGGGCATGGCCTCGTCCTGGGACATGCAGGCGATCGCCACCGTCGGCCGCACCTCCGCCGTCGAAGCCGCCGCCGACTCCCTCGACATGACCTTCGCACCCATGGTCGATATCGCCCGTGACCCGCGCTGGGGCCGCACCAGCGAAGGCTTCGGCGAAGACACCTACCTGACCTCGAAGATCGGCAAGGTGATGGTCGAGTCGTTCCAGGGCAAGAGCCCGGCCGAGCCGGACAGCATCATGGCCATCGTCAAGCACTTCGCCCTGTACGGCGCGGTGGAAGGCGGGCGCGACTACAACACGGTCGATATGAGCCTGCCGAAGATGTACAACGACTACCTGCCTCCCTACCGCGCGGCCATCGACGCCGGTGCCGGCGGGGTGATGGTGGCGCTGAACTCGATCAACGGCGTGCCGGCCACCTCCGACACCTGGTTGATGAACGACCTGCTGCGCAAGGAGTGGGGCTTCGATGGGGTGACCATCAGCGACCACGGCGCCATCCAGGAACTGATCCGCCATGGCGTGGCCCGCGACGGCCGCGAGGCGGCGAAGCTGGCGATCAAGGCCGGTATCGACATGAGCATGAACGACACCCTGTACGGCGAGGAACTGCCGGGCCTGCTCAAGTCCGGTGAAGTCAGCCAGGCCGAGCTCGACCAGGCGGTACGCGAAGTGCTGGGTGCCAAGTACGACATGGGCCTGTTCAAGGACCCTTACGTGCGTATCGGCAAGGCCGAGAACGATGTACCGGACTACTACGCCGACGCCCGCCTGCACCGCGAGGCCGCCCGCGACGTGGCGCGCCGCGGCCTGGTGCTGCTGGAAAACCGCGCGCAGACCCTGCCACTGAAGAAGAGCGGCACCATCGCCCTGGTCGGCCCGCTGGCCGATGCGCCGATCGACATGATGGGCAGTTGGGCCGCCGACGGTAAGCCGGTGCATTCGGTGACCGTCCGCGAAGGCCTGCGCCGCGCCATCGGCGACAAGGCGAAGCTGGTCTACGCCAAGGGCTCGAACATCACCGGCGACAAGGCGATGTTCGATTACCTGAACTTCCTCAACTTCGACGCCCCGGAAATCGTCAACGACCCGCGTCCGGCCCAGGTACTGATCGACGAAGCGGTGAAGGCCGCGCGGAGCGCCGACGTGGTGGTGGCCGTGGTCGGAGAATCCCGTGGCATGTCCCACGAATCCTCCAGCCGTACCACCCTGGAAATCCCGGCGGTGCAGCGCGACCTGATCAAGGCCCTGAAGGCCACCGGCAAGCCGCTGGTGCTGGTACTGATGAACGGCCGTCCGCTGTCGATCGCCTGGGAGCGCGAGCAGGCCGACGCCATCCTCGAAACCTGGTTCTCCGGCACCGAGGGCGGCAACGCCATCGCCGACGTGCTGTTCGGCGACTACAACCCGTCGGGCAAGCTGCCGATCACCTTCCCCCGTTCCGTGGGGCAGATCCCGATGTACTACAACCACATGCGCATCGGCCGGCCGTTCACCCCGGGCAAACCGGGCAACTACACCTCGCAGTACTTCGAGGAGCCCAACGGCCCGCTGTATCCGTTCGGCTATGGCCTGAGCTATACCGACTTCTCGCTGTCGCCGCTGACCCTGTCGGGCAAGACCCTGAAGAAAGGCGGCAGCCTGGAAGCCAGCGTCACGGTGAAGAACACCGGCAAGCGTGACGGCGAAACCGTGGTCCAGCTGTACGTGCAGGACGTCGCCGCGTCGATGAGCCGGCCGGTGAAGGAACTGAAGAACTTCCAGAAGATCCTGCTCAAGGCGGGCGAAGAACGTACGGTGACCTTCCGCATCAGCGAGGACGACCTGAAGTTCTACAACAGCCAGTTGAAGTACGCCGCCGAAGCGGGCGAGTTCAACGTACAGGTCGGCCTGGATTCCGAGTCGGTGCAGCAGCAGAGCTTCGAGCTGCTGTAAGCGTCGCCACGCCCAAGGGGAAGCGCCCTCCGGCCTTCCCCCTCGCCCGGATGGCCTGCCATGTCGCTTTCCTTTCGCACCTTGCGCCTGGGCCTGATCGTCCTCGCGATCGCCGCCGGCACCCTGATCGCCGCCACCTGGGCGCGGCAGCACGCCGAGCAGCAGGCAATGCTCGAGGACGCCGCCCGCGCCAGCCAGCAGCTTGGGTTGTACGCCAACTCGCTGCATACCCTGATCGAACGCTACCGCGCCCTGCCAGCGGTGCTGGCCCTCGATCCCGAACTGATCAGCGCCCTGCGCGGCCCGGTCGAGGGAGCCACCCAGGACCATCTCAACCACAAGCTGGAGCGCATCAACGGCGCGGCCAACTCTTCGACCCTGGAACTGCTCGACCGCACCGGCCTGGCCGTGGCCGCGAGCAATTGGCGGCTGCCCACCACCTACGTGGGCCACAACTATGCGTTCCGCCCTTACTTCAAGCAGACCCGCAGCCAGGGCACCGGGCGCTTCTACGCGGTCGGGGTGACCAGCGGGATTCCCGGCTATTTCCTCTCCAGTGCGGTGACCGACGAACAGCAGGGCTTCATCGGCGCCATGGTGGTCAAGCTGGAGTTTCCCGAGCTCGAACGGGAGTGGCGCCAGGGCAATGACGTGGTCCTGGTCACCGACTCGCGCGGGATCATCTTTATCGCCAACCAGGATGGCTGGCGCTATCGCAAGCTGAATACGCTGTCGGCCCATGACTTCAACGAGCTGGAACAGACCCGGCAGTACGACAAGCAAGCGCTGGTACCGCTGCAGCGCCAGGTGCTCGAACGCTTCGACGACACCAGCAACCTGGTGCGGGTGCAGGGGCCACAGGGATCGGTCGATTACCTGTGGGAAAGCCTGCCGCTGGAGAGCGAAGGCTGGACCCTGCACCTGCTGCGCCAGCCACAGACCGGCAACGACGGCAGGAACGCCGCGCTGGCGGCAGCGGCGATATGGCTGAGCCTGGTCTTCGCCTTGCTCTTCATCAGCCAGCGCCTGCGCCTGGCCCGCCTGCGCCAGCGCAGCCGCGAGGAGTTGAAGCGGCTGGTGGAAGAACGCACACGCGAGCTGCGCACTGCCCAGGAAGGCCTGGTGCAATCGACCAAGCTGGCGGCGCTGGGGCAGATGTCCGCCGCCCTGGCCCACGAGCTGAACCAGCCACTGACGGCCCAGCGCATGCAACTGGCGACGCTGCGCCTGCTGCTGGACCACGATCGCCTGGAAGACGCCCGCCAGGCCCTGGTGCCGCTGGAACAGATGCTCACGCGCATGGCCTCGCTCACCGGCCACCTCAAGACCTTCGCCCGCAACAGCCCCAGTGGCCTGCGCGAACGGCTGGACCTGGCCACGGTGGTGGACCACGCCCTGCAATTGCTGGATGCACGCATCCGCGCGGAAAACGTCAGCACCGCGCTGTACCTGGCGCGACCGGCCTGGGTGCGCGGCGATGCGATCCGCCTGGAACAGGTACTGATCAACCTGCTGCACAACGCCCTCGACGCCATGCTCGACAAGGGCTTTCGCCGCCTGGAAATCCGCATCGAGGCCGAGACCGATGGCTGGCGCCTGAGCGTGCTGGACAGCGGTGGCGGCATCGCCCCGGAACACCTGGGCAATGTCTTCGATCCGTTCTTCACCACCAAGCCGGTAGGTGAGGGGCTGGGGCTGGGCCTGGCGATTTCCTATGGCATCATCCACGAGGCCGGCAGCCGCCTGGTGGTCGAGAACCAGCCGGGCGGCGCCCGTTTCAGCTTTACCCTTCCCCGTGATCCGGAGCCCGTATGTTGAATTCGGTGATTGTCGTCGACGATGAAGCCAGCATCCGCACGGCGGTCCAGCAATGGCTGGGGCTCTCCGGCTTCGAGGTGCAGCCGTTCAGCCGCGCCGAAGAATGCCTGGCGCAACTGCCGGCGCATTTCCCCGGGGTGATCCTCAGCGATGTACGCATGCCCGGCATGGATGGCCTGCAACTGCTGGCAGCGCTGCAAGCGCGTGATGCCGACCTGCCGGTGATCCTGCTCACCGGCCACGGTGATGTCCCCATGGCGGTGGAGGCCATGCGCAACGGCGCCTACGACTTCCTGGAAAAACCCTTCAGCCCGGAAAGCCTCTTGGGCAGCCTGCAACGAGCGCTGGAGAAGCGTCGACTGATCCTGGAGAACCGCCGCCTGCACGAACAGGCCGATCTCAGGACCCGCCTGGAAGCCACCCTGCTCGGCATGACCCAGGGCATGCAGCAGTTGCGTCGCCAGGTGCTGGAACTGGCGGCGTTGCCGGTCAACGTGCTGATCCGCGGCGAAACCGGCAGCGGCAAGGAGCAGGTCGCCCGTTGCCTGCATGATTTCGGGCCGCGGGCCGCCAAACCCTTCGTGGCCCTGAACTGCGCGGCTATCCCTGAGCACCTGTTCGAGGCCGAGCTGTTCGGCCACGAGAGCGGGGCCTTTACCGGCGCCCAGGGCAAGCGCATCGGCAAGCTGGAATATGCCAACGGCGGCACGGTGTTTCTCGACGAGATCGAAAGCATGCCCCTGGCCCAGCAGGCCAAGCTGCTGCGGGTGATCCAGGAGCACAGGCTGGAACGCCTGGGGGCCAACCAGAGCATCGAGGTGGATCTGCGCATCGTCGCCGCGACCAAGCCGGACCTGCTCGAAGAAGCCCGCGCCGGGCGCTTTCGCGAGGACCTGGTGTACCGGCTGAATATTGCCGAGCTGCGCCTGGCGCCGCTGCGCGAGCGGCGCGAGGACATTCCCCTGCTGTTCGAACATTTCGCCCGGCATGCCGCCGAGCGCATCGGCCGCACCGCGCCGCCGTTGAGCATCGCCCAGCTCGGGCAATTGCTCGGGCATGACTGGCCGGGCAACGTGCGCGAGCTGGCCAATGCGGCGGAACGCCATGCCATGGGCCTGAGCGATCCCTCGGCGCCGCAGGTGGCGGCGGACTCCTCGCTGGCGGCGCAGAGCGAGGCGTTCGAGGCCAACTGCCTGCGTACCTCGCTGCGGAGGCATAAAGGGGAAATCAAGGCGGTGATGGAGGAGCTGCAACTGCCGCGGCGGACCCTGAACGAGAAAATGCAGCGCCATGGGCTGGTGCGGGAGGATTTTCTCGATAGGCCATGAGCGGATTTCCGCTTGCTTCCTACATTCCATAAGCGGAAATCCGCTTATCAAGCCCTTCATTGTTGTTGCCTGGGCTGGCCTCATCGCTGGCAAGCCAGCTCCCACAGGTTCCCTGCAAGCCGCTGAATACGGGCCTGACACAGGACCTGTGGGAGCTGGCTTGCCAGCGATTGGGGCCACCCCGGTTCCCCTGGCACACCTCCTGCTATAGCCCCCGCAGGCCGCGCTCCAACGCGCCACCACAAAAACAACATGAAGGTTCCGTCCAATGGATAACACTTCCACCCTGCCTGCCGGGGCAGCCACTGCCACGGCTGCGCCAAAGACCACCTCCAGCCGCCTCAAATCGATCTTCAGCGGGTCGGTGGGCAACATGGTCGAGTGGTACGACTGGTACGTCTACGCCGCATTCTCCCTGTACTTCGCCAAGGCGTTCTTCCCGGCCGGCGACACCACTGCGCAACTGCTCAACACCGCCGCGATCTTCGCCGTGGGCTTCCTGATGCGCCCGATCGGCGGCTGGCTGATGGGCCTGTACGCCGACCGCAAGGGACGCAAGGCGGCGCTGATGGCTTCGGTGCTGCTGATGTGCTTCGGCTCCCTGGTCATCGCCCTGACCCCGGGCTATGAAACCATCGGCGTCGCCGCACCGATCCTGCTGGTCATCGCCCGCCTGATGCAGGGCCTGTCGGTGGGTGGAGAATACGGCACCTCGGCCACCTACCTCAGCGAAATGGCCGACAAGAAACGCCGTGGTTTTTTCTCCAGCTTCCAGTACGTGACCCTGATCTCCGGCCAGCTTATCGCCCTCGCCGTGCTGATCGTCCTGCAACAGACCCTGACCACCGAGCAGTTGTACGCCTGGGGCTGGCGCGTACCCTTCGTGATCGGCGCGCTGTGCGCGGTGGTTGCGCTGTACCTGCGCCGCGGCATGGAAGAGACCGAGTCCTTCACCAAAAAGGAAAAGCCCAAGGCCAAGGAAAGCCTGATGCGCACCCTGCTGCGCCATCCGAAGGAACTCGCCACCGTGGTCGGCCTGACCATGGGCGGCACCCTGGCGTTCTACACCTACACCACCTACATGCAGAAGTACCTGGTCAACACCGTGGGCATGAGCATTACCGACTCGACCATGATCTCGGCGGCCACCCTGTTCCTGTTCATGTGCCTGCAACCGGTGATCGGCGCGCTGTCGGACAAGATCGGCCGGCGTCCGATCCTGATCGCCTTCGGTGTACTCGGCACGATCTTCACCGTGCCGATCCTCTCGACCCTGCACACCGTGCAAAGCTGGTGGGGCGCGTTCTTCCTGATCATGGCGGCGCTGATCATCGTCAGCGGCTACACCTCGATCAACGCCGTGGTGAAGGCCGAGCTGTTCCCTACCGAGATCCGCGCACTGGGCGTCGGCCTGCCGTACGCGCTGACGGTATCGATCTTCGGCGGTACGGCTGAATACGTAGCGCTGTGGTTCAAGAGCGCGGGCATGGAGACCGGTTACTACTGGTACGTCACCGCTTGCATCGCCTGCTCGCTGCTGGTGTATGTGTTCATGAAGGACACACAGAAGCACTCGCGGATCGTGACTGACTGATTAGATCACCCGTGATCTGCTGAAAACGAAGCCCTCGACCGGAAAGTCGGGGGCTTTTTTATTGGAGACATCAATGAACAACCACGTACCAGAATACTTCGAGACACCTCTTACTCTTGCTGTGATTCGTCTGTTTGATCGCGTTCTTCCGCTACTGGAAGGAAAGCCTTCGGGTGCATTCAAGGCTTACATCTTTGGCGGCTGCGCGTTGCATATGCTGACCAACGCTCGCGGCAGCGCAGATGTCGACGCCGAGCTAGAGATAGCTGCGGGGGTGAACCGAACGGAGATAATCGCATTACTTGACGGCGAGCCAGAAGACTATGAACTGAACGGACGTGACATGCAGGTCCAATACGACACGCGCTTCAATACCTCACTGTGTCCGATCCATGAGGACTTCAACGAACGGGCCATCCCGCTCTCCCCCGGCCAAGAGGCCGCTCGCTTGCAGGTTTTCGTGGCAGCTCCCATCGATCTCATCATTACCAAACTCGGTCGTTTCACCGATCGTGACCACGAAGATATTCGTACGCTTATCCGAACAAGGAATGTGAACCTGAAAAGTCTTGATATGCTTGCCAGGCAAGCCATCGACTACTGTCCTTGCGACAAATCGACCACCCTGAGCTATCTGAGACTGGTATTGGATGAGTTTGGTTACCAATCCTAAAGCTAAGGCCCGCAAGCACGATGCACTCGAGCAGGTCGTGGTGAAAGTCAGCAAAGAACCTCTCCACAAAGTGGATGAGGATGTTTTTGCCTGCTTTGCCAAATCTGTCTGGTTCGATACCGATCATGCCAAAGCGAAGGTTCATGAGCGTCTGGATGACCCTGCACTGCCCTTGCTACGCAAGCGCAGGTTGCTCTATCTGATGGACCGCTTGCGCCGCTATCCCTGTCTGGATGATCACGATGCCGGATTACTCAAGGGCTTCGTGCAAGCATGGGAAAAGCGGCTCAGCGCAGCCGGCCCGTGGCGTCAGACAGCGGTGCATACCAGGGACAAGCTCGCCCAGGCATGGGGGGTGGACGAGGACGCTAGCCGCCTGTTTTCCTCGGTGCTGGATTTCCAGACACGCCACTATGTGGATGCACACAATTTGAAGTCAGGGTACCCCCCTCTCTGAATCCACCTGCCACGAGGGATCGCACAACGACCTCTCGTGGCAAAGTGACGTTCAGGATATCCGCGCCAACTCAGCCTGCTGGGTCCGCCGGGCATTAAAGTAATAAGCCATCCCCACCATCAGCAGCAACACCCCGCCCAGCACTGCCGAAGAGCCCACGGTGCCGAAATCCAGCCCGCCCTTCTCGTAGGGTTTGGTCAGGAAATCTCCAAGGGTCGCGCCGAACGGCCGGGTCAGGACAAAGGCGATCCAGAACAGCGCCACTGGCGAAATCCGGGTCACGTAGCGCGCGATCACCACCAGGCAGATCGCCGAACCGATCAGCAACGCACCACCGGCAAAGCCCAGTCCCGAATCATCCGCCAGATAATCGCCCAGCGCCGTGCCCAGGGTGTTGGAGAACAGTATCGCCACCCAATAGAAGATCTCGCCGCGCCGGCTGCTGATGTGGTTGACGTTGAGGGTGTTGCCGCTCATGCGCCACAGGGCGAAGGTCAATGCGAGGATACCGATCAGGATCGCCGAGCCGGTGGCGTAGCCCAGGCCCAGGGTGCGGTCCATGAAGTCGGACATGGTGGTGCCGGCGGTGCTGGTGGAGAGGATCACCAGCCAGTAAAGCGCCGGGTGGTATTTGCGCGAGACCAGTTGCGCCAGAAGCGTGGCGAGGAACAGGCTGATCAGGATCACCGAGCTTAGCGCGTAGCCGACGTTCAGGGTCATCGACAGCAGGTCGCCGGCCGTTTCCCCAAGGGTGGTGGCGCAGATCTTCATGATCCAGAACGCCAGGGTGATTTGCGGGAGTTTATTCATTGTGGGAGTCGCTCCAGGGTCGATTGCCGCGGAGATTGCTCAGGGAGCGATGAAAAAAGCGTGGGTGAAAAATGAAAAATGCGTAGGTGAAAATTCTTTCATTTTTCTACCCGTCGACACGCAACCCTGTGGAAGCTGGCTTGCCAGCGATGAGGCCAGCAGGAGCAGTGATGTTGCCCAGCCTGACGCTATCGCTGGCAAGCCAGCTCCCACAGGGATTTCTGTCGCCATTCATATCTATTTATACGATCTTTATGGCCGATTTTTTGCGCTTTTTTATCAAATCAATCGGCGTAGCATTAAACCCATAGAAACAAGCAACCCACTCACTACCCCGGAGCAACCACCATGAAAAGCAAACTGATCCTGACCCTGGCCTTCTCTGTCCTGACCGCCAATGCTTTTGCCGCCGACGGCTTCGACCGCACTGGCAGCCATAACTTCAGCCAGGCGCAAACCCACGCGGCCGCAGTCGCCGAAGATGGTTTCGATCACACCGGCGCTGCCAAATTCGCCGAAGACGGTTTCGATCGCACCCACGGCGCCAAATTCGCCGAAGACGGTTTCGATCGCACCAACGGCGCCAAATTCGCTGAAGACGGCTTCGATCGCACCAAGGGCGCTCAATTCGCCGCCGATGGTTTCGACCGCACCCAGGCCCATCGTTTCAGCTAAGACCTGCGGTTTCACCTTCCACAGCCCGGCTTCGGCCGGGCTTAATCGTTTTCAGGGCCCGCCACTCTTGGCACACTAGGTGTCCTTCCCCCTGTACCCGCCAACAAGGCCCGCCCGATGTACTACTACGAACCCGCCAAAGGCCACGGCCTGCCCCATGATCCGTTCAATGCCATCGTCGGTCCGCGCCCGATCGGCTGGATCTCTTCCCACGACACCGAAGGCCGCCTGAACCTGGCGCCCTACAGTTTCTTCAACGCCTTCAACTACATTCCGCCGATCATCGGTTTCTGCAGCGTCGGGCGCAAAGACAGCCTGAACAATATCGAGCAGACCGGTGAGTTCGCCTGGAACCTGGCCACCCGTCCGCTGGCCGAGGCGATGAACCAAAGCTGCGCGCCAGTCGCGCCGGAGGTCGATGAGTTCGCCCTGAGCCAGCTGACCCCGGCAGCCTCGCGGGTGATCGCGGTGCCGCGGGTCCAGGAGAGCCCGGTGTCGTTCGAGTGCAAGGTGAGCCAGATCATCCAGCTCAAGCGCGCCGATCAGGAACCGGTACCCAGCTGGCTGATCCTGGGCGAAGTGGTGGCGGTGCATATTGCCGAGCATCTGCTCAAGGACGGTATCTACGATACCGCCGCCGCCGAGCCGATCCTGCGTGGCGGCGGCCCGGCGGACTATTTCGAATTGGGCAACCTGTTCAAGATGGGCCGCCCGCAGCGCTGAAGCGCGCCTACCAGACCAGCTCGGCGTCGGCGCTGACGCCTTGCAGGCGCTGCAGTTCGGCATTCGCCGCTTCGTCGGCGGCCGTGGCGGTCTTGAACACCTGGCCATCGAGTACCTTGTGGAAGGTCGGCGCGCCCACGGCGCCCAGGCCTTTTACCGCGATCGCGGCATGGTAGCCACCCTCGGTCGGCACCATCGCCGCCACCGCTTCAAACCCTACGAATACCCTGCGCGCCATTGTCGTCAAACCCGATGATTGCGAAAAAGGCCGTCATTCTAGCTGAAGGTGTGCAGATCGAGGCTCTCCAGAACCCGTGCCTGCACCAGTTCGCCGAACAGTTGCAGGCTGGGCGAGTGAAAGTAGTCGTTCATCGCCGACGGATCCTGCCACTGACTGCTGAGCAACCAGAGGTGGCTGTCGCAAGACGAGCGTTGCAGGCTGAAGCCCAGGCAACCCGGGGTGCTGCGGGTCGGCTCGCGCAATTGTTGAAGACGTTCGCCCAGCTCTGCCGAGCGCCCTGCACTGGCGCGCACGAAGGAGAGATGGCTGACCGGTCGAGATGTCGTCATGTGCGGTGCTCCTTTGAAGCGGTCAGGGGAAACTGCCAGGCTGCCAAGATTAGCCAGCCCGCCGCCATCGCCGTTAGGCCGATGCTGTCGGTAAATTGCCTGATCCTGCATGACGACCATGAGACGGCCGGGCAGTCGATGAAACGCCCAGGCGGCGCCATGAATCCCCCGGGACAGGCCAATCGCTTAAGGTTGGTAGCGATCCGCCTGTCCCGGCAGGATCGTGCAAGAACCCGACAGCTTTCAGCTAGCGCCGGGACTTGCACAAACCTATGCTGCGAAAATCCTGCTGAGGAAGCTCGTCCATGTCATCCGCCGAACCTCTCGATCCTGCCCTCGAATCGCTGCGTGAAGCCCTTGCCGACCTGGTCCGCCGACACGTCGACTCGCCGGCGATCAATGGCCTGTTCCTGGTCCGCCATGAAGAGAACATCCGCTCCATGCCGACCCTGGCCCACCCTGCCCTGTGCATCCTGGCCCAGGGCAGCAAGGCCGTGCACCTGGGCGACGAGCGCTATGTCTACGACCCGCTGCATTACATGGTGGTGTCGGTGGCCATGCCGATCAGCGGCGTGTACCTGGATGCCAGCCCGGAAAACCCGAGCCTGGGCATTCGCCTGGACATCGACCCCGCAGAAATCAACAACCTGATCGCCGATGCCGGACCCATGGGCGTGCCGGCGGCGTCCGAGCGCGGGCTGTTCGTCGAGCGCCTGGACCCGGCGCTGCTGGACGCGCTGATTCGCCTGATCCGCCTGCTGGATACGCCGAAGGACATCCCGGTGTTGGCACCGTTGATCCGACGGGAAATCCTTTACCGCCTGTTGCGCGGGAAACAGGGCCACCGCCTGTATGAAATCGCCATGTCCAACAGCCAGACCCATCGGGTCTGCCAGGCGATCCAGTGGCTCAACGACTACTACGACAAGCCGCTGCGCATCGAGGACCTGGCCCGGGAGGTGAACCTGAGCGTCTCGGCACTGCATCACCGTTTCAAGTCGGTGACGTCGATGAGCCCGTTGCAGTACCAGAAACAACTGCGCCTCCAGGAAGCTCGTCGGCTGATGCTCAACGATGGCCTGGAGGCGGCGGTGGCAGGTTATCGGGTCGGCTATGAAAGCCCGTCGCAATTCAGCCGCGAATACAGCCGGCTGTACGGCGCGCCCCCGTTGCGGGATATGGCGCGCCTGCGTAACGCGATTTAATCCAGGGCGTTGTCGGTCCAGCGACGCTGGTCGATCTCGATCAGCGTCGGTCCCTGGCGGCCGGCAGCGGCGACCAGCGCCGCCTTCAGGGCCTGGACTTCACTCACCGCTTGCGCCGCGCAGCCAAAGCCCTTGGCGATGGTGACGAAGTCCGGCGTGTGGATATCCACGCCCACCGGTTCGATATCGCGGTTGACCATGTAGCGCTTGATTTCCTCGTAGCCCTGGTTGTTCCACAACAGGACGATCAGTGGCACCTGCGCCTCCACGGCACTGGCCAGCTCGGGCAGGGTGAACTGGATACCACCGTCGCCGATCAGGCAGACCACCGGCAGGCGCTGTGCGGCTTCCTGCGCACTGCCCAGCCAGGCCCCCATGGCCGCCGGCAGGGCATATCCAAGGGTGCCGTAGCCAGTGGACGCATTGAACCAGCGGCGCGGATGGTCCAGATCGAGGGTCAGGTTGCCGGTGTACACCGGCTGGGTCGAATCGCCCACCAGCACGGCCTGTGGCAAGGCTTCAAGAATGGTATCGAGGAACAGGGTCTGGGCGGTTGCCGCGTCGTCCCACTGTGCGGCCAGGGTTTCTTTCAGCCGCGCCGCGCGGGCCGGGCCCCACTCACCGGCGCGAACCGGTGATGGCTGTTCGCCAAGGGCATGCAGCAGCGCATCGCAGGCATGCCCGGCATCGGCGACCATGGCCAGCTTCGGCGGGTAGTTGCGTACGGTCTGGTCCGGGTCGATGTCGATGCGCAGCAGGGTGCCGGGGATCTCGAAGCCACCCTTGAAGGTGACGTCGTAGTCGGTCTCGGCCAGTTCCGTGCCAATGGCCAGTACCACATCGGCCTCGCGCACCAGCTCACGGGTGGCGGCCAGGGACTGGGTCGAGCCGATCAGCAGCGGATGACGGGACGGCAACGTGCCCTTGGCATTGATGGTCAGCGCGGTCGGCGCCTGGAGGTACTCGGCGAGGCGGGTCAGCGAGGCGCTGGCGCCGATGGCGCCGCCACCGGCAAGAATCAGCGGACGACGGGCACTGGCCAGCAGGGCGGCCATTTTCGCCGCTGTGCCCGGAGCTGCGGCGGCACGCTCGACGCGCACCGGCTCGCTGCCCAGCAGGTGATCGGCCGGCTCGACGATCACATCCAACGGAATCTCGATATGCACAGGCCGCGGACGTGCGCCATCGAACACGGCAAAGGCACGGGCCAGGACTTGCGGCAGGTCGTCGGCGGACATCAGGGTATGGGAAAAGGCAGCGACACCGCGAACCAGTTCGCTCTGGTTCGGCAGTTCATGCAACTTGCCCCGCCCGCCGCCCAGGGCGCTGCGCGATTGCACGCTGGAAATCACCAGCATCGGGATCGAATCGGCGTAGGCCTGGCCCATGGCGGTGGTGATGTTGGTCATGCCCGGGCCGGTGATGATGAAACAGACGCCAGGTTTGCCACGGGTGCGCGAATAACCGTCAGCCATGAAGCCGGCGCCTTGCTCATGGCGCGGGGTGATATGCCGGATAGCGGACGCCGCGAGGCCTCGATAGAGTTCCACGGTATGCACGCCCGGGATGCCGAACACATGGTCCACACCGTAGTTTTCGAGGAGTTTTACCAGCACTTCGCCGCAAGTCGCCATGTTCGTGAGCCTATTGTCTGTGTTCGGGGCCAGGCCTTCATTGGACCGCCGGGCGGCTACCGGCACAAGGCAAAGTTCCTCATACTAGCCATGCGCCCAGATCATGGCTTATTCCGATGAAACGACTCCCTCCCCTTGCCGCCCTGCATACCTTCCTGGTGACGGCCCAATGCTGCAACTTCACCCGTGCCGCCCAGCAGTTGCACCTGACCCAGGGGGCGGTCAGCCGGCAGATCGCCGGGCTCGAGGAACACCTCGGCTATCCGCTGTTCATCCGCCAGGCCCGCGGTTTGAGCCTGACCCGCGAAGGGCAGGAATGGCTGCCCCGGGTACAGCAGGTGTTCAGCCTGATCGAAGACGGCGTGCAGCAGATCGGCGCGCCACGCGGCACCCTGCAATTGAAAGCGCCGACCTGCGTGATGCGCTGGCTGCTGCCACGGTTGATGGAATGGCAGGCGTTGCGGCCGGACGTGCCGGTGGAACTGACCACCACCATCCAGCACGGGGTGGATTTTCGCCGGGAGGGCTTCGATGCGGCGGTGGTCTATGGCGCCGAGCCGGAGGGCGAGGCATTGAAACTGTTCGACGAGCAACTGACGCCGGTCTGCTCGCCGCATTTGCTGGCGGGTACCACGCCGCTGCGCGAGGTGGCGGATCTGGCCGGGCACATGCTGCTGCACCCGACTCGGGACGAACGGGATTGGCAGACCTGGCTGGAGGCGGCCGGAAGCGGGCTGGAGATCCAGGGCCGGCGCCAGCATTTCGAGACGCTGGATATGGCGATGGCCATGGCCTCCCAAGGAACCGGGGTGGCGATCGGGGATTGGGCGTTGATCGGGGATGATCTGGTCGGCGGCAGGTTGGTAATGCCATTCGATTTGAAGGTGCCTACCGGGAAGGGTTACTACCTGGCAAGGCCGGGAAAGGTGGCGGCACCGGGGTTGGTGGAGCTTGTTGCATGGTTGAGGGAGCAGGCACGGAGGCGGTGATCTTTCGGGCCTCATCG
>NZ_JAOECN010000042.1:0-40580 GCF_029836855.1 Pseudomonas sp. GD04058 | reverse complement strand
TTGACGGGCTCTTACATCTACCTAAAATGCCCCCCAACACACCCGCCAAGCCTAGGTTGACCCAGTCAGCAAGCTCAAATCGTGCGGGTTTTTTCTGCCTGGAGAAAACTACATGAGGCCCTTCGACAAGCCGGCCTTCAGTAGAACAGAAATTGGAACTGCTAAAGAAACGAGGCCTGCACGTCGCCAACGATGATCGGGCCATGCGCTTTCTTGAAGTCCGCCCTTCCACGCGGGTCAATGGCCACTACTATGCCGATGCATTCAACCCGGCACTTTGTCGATGAGCACAATTTACCGAGCGGGTACTCGACGCTGGAAAAGCATTAGTCCTGCTTGCCTGGGCAAGCCTGCCCAGCAACAAGGTGTCTACACCTATCTGAATAGCCAGTGTCTGCCCCTCGACAGCCCATCCCTTAGACTCTTCCACTTGAACTAATCGACCACGCCCAGGGCTAACTCAGTATCGACAGTCTCTCAGCCCAGAAAAATGACCGCTTTCGACTGGCCCCGCATGCTCCTCGACGATCACCCCCTGGCTTTCCTCGGCGAAGTCATGGTCCGCACTCTGCTGGCCTATGCCGTGGTCTTCATTTTCCTCAAGGTCGCCGGCCGCCGTGGCGTGAAGCAGCTTTCCTTATTCGAACTGGTGGTGATCCTGACCCTGGGCTCTGCAGCCGGCGACGTGACCTTCTATCACGACGTGCCGATCCTGCCGGTGCTGATGGTGTTCGTCGCCATGGGCATCGCCTACCGACTCACTACCCGCCTGTTGAGTCGCTATCACCGCCTGCAACGCTGGCTGGAGGGAGAGCCTTTCATCCTGATCAGGGATGGACGCTTCGAACTGGAGACGTTGAACAAGGGCAATATCGCCCACGACGAATTCCTCATGGAACTGCGCCAGGGCGGCGTGGAACATCTGGGCCAGGTGCGCCTGGGCATCGTCGAGATCAACGGCGGCGTCAGCCTGTATTTCTATGACAAGGACGAAACCCGCCCCGGCTTGCCTGTTCTGCCGCCGAGCTTGAAGGCCGTGCATCGCCAGCCCAAGCACGACGGCTTGCATGCCTGCTTCCATTGCGGGGAATTGGCAACGCTGCAAGCAGGCCAGAACCTCCCATGCCCTCGCTGCTCAGATCAGTGCTGGGTGCAGGCGTTGAGCAACGCTAGAGCCTGAAGAAGCCCAAACGTCAGAGCGCTTTGACAACCAGCTCCTTGGTGAATAACCTTTTATCTTAAATTTTAGATAATCCAGGTGGCCGCCCAATGGCACTTCAATTCCACGAAAGCCCTTTCCACGTCACTCACGACGACAAAACGGCCAGCAAAATGGCCTTGAAGATGGACCTGTCGATCTTCATCACAGACTGCATCAAAAAAATGGGCCTCAAGCAGAGTGAGGCCGCAACCAGGCTAAACGTGACCCAGTCTCGTGTATCCGAACTGGCCAATGGCAAGATCGAGAAGTTCACGCTGGACGCCATGATGGACATGCTCGACAAGCTCGGATTCCGTACCAGCTTCACCGGCCCTGATGACGCGGGGTCCTCCCCTCGAATCATCATCGCCCAAGCCCAGAACAGCTAAACCTTGAAGCCCATGTTTCTGAGCTCCTGCTTGAGTTCCTTCATCCGGTCCTCAGCAACCTGCATTGCATGACGATCGGATCATGTCTGCCATACCCGCCAAATCGTCACGAGATGTCACCTGGCTCAACGACAGAAAATCCCGGAACTTAATCCCCCTCCAACCGGGCTAACTGAATACCGACACCGCGATTGTCCCGGACCTGCAAGCGAGCCCCCAAAGTGAGCGAATCCCCCCTCCTCCCCGCCGGCCTTCACTACGTCGATGACACCACCCCCGGCCTTACCCGCCGAATGCTCCGTGGCAAGTTCGCCTACTTCACCCCTGCCGGCGAGCGCGTGCGTGCGGCTGAGGAGATCGCCCGAATCAACGCGCTGGCCATCCCGCCGGCCTACACCAACGTCTGGATCTGCCCCGACCCCGACGGCCATCTGCAGGCGACCGGCCGCGATGCCCGAGGTCGCAAGCAGTATCGTTACCACCCGCGCTGGCGCGAGATCCGCGATGCCGACAAGTACGGCAGCCTGCTGGCCTTCGGCAAGGCCTTGCCCAAGCTGCGCGCTACCCTGCAACGCCACCTGGCCCGCCCCGAGCACAGCCGCGAGAAGGTGATGGCGACCGTTATCCATCTGCTCGACGAAACCCTGATCCGCATCGGCAACGCCCGCTACGCCGAGCAGAATCGTTCCTACGGCCTGACCACCCTGCGCAACCGCCATGTCGAGGTGAGCGGCAGCACCATCCGTTTCCATTTCCGTGGCAAGAGCGGCATCGAGCATGAGGTGAGCGTCAACGACCGACGCCTGGCGCGCATCATCAAGAGCTGCCTGGAGCTTCCCGGCCAGCAGCTGTTCCAGTACCTGGACGACAACGGCGAGCGCCATAGCGTGACGTCGAGCGATATCAATCGTTATTTGCAGGAGTTGACCGGTGCCGAGTTCACCGCCAAGCATTATCGCACCTGGGCCGGCAGCGCCCTGGCCCTGACCCTGTTGCGCGAGCTGGAGTGGCAGCCGGAAAGTGCTGCGAAGAAGCACGTGGTGGCGATCATCAAGGAAGTGGCGGCGGAACTGCGCAACACCCCGGCCGTGTGCCGCAAGTGCTATATCCACCCGGCAGTGATCGAGGCCTTCCACGCAGGCGAACTGGCGAACCTGCGCATGGCCGCGCCCCGCAAGGGCCTGCGTGCCGAAGAGAGCCTGCTGATGCGCTTCCTGGAAAAGCTGACCGTCAGGGAAGCTTCAGGAAAGCCCACCGAGGGGTGAGCCTTCCCGTATCGCGCGGCTAGGCGCTAACCCTCAGCCGCCCCATTTCGATCCCGTCGATCACCGCATCCACCAGGCCCTTGGCCATTTCCGCCGAGTACAGCGACGAGAAGAGCAGCCCGTTCTTGGGCACGTCTTCGGCGAATTCGGTGAGTTGCTGGAGGGTGTCGTAGATCCCCTTCATCAACAGGGATGCATGGACCAGGGCATCCTCCGTGTCGATTTCCGCACGGACGGTGAACATCGGGGTATGACCGGCCTTGCAGTGCCCGAAGGCGACCATGGCGGTTTTGCCGAAGATGGCGTGGGGTGGGTCTGGAACAATCTTGTTCATGGTGAAGCTCCTTTTTTGTCAATTAAGCAGCCACCGCCTGCGACCAAACAGGGTTGGTGACGACTGTACGCAGGTTGGTCGACTGGGACAAAAAGGCAAAACCCAGCAGGCACGAATGCCTCCCGCGCACAGCCGCCATAGCACGAACCTACAAGCGCAGAACGCCCGTACCCGTGAATGAACAGCTTTTGCATTTTTGTCAGCCGGGCGACCAAACCCGATCGCCAAACCGCAGCGACCGCGAGAGCCTACATTTCATACCGGGATCAGGCAAGGGCAGCCAACGCATACCCTGTGGGAGCGGGTTTACCCGCGATTGCTATTGTGAACCCACTACCGTAATCGCGGGTAAACCCGCTCCCACAGGGTATGCGTCGTGCCTTGGAACTGTTGCCTGAAAGGCTGGGCGTCCCACATTGCTCGCATCGGCACTTGCCACCCTCTGTGAGCCGAATAGACAGTTTATTCGGCTCACCAAGTGAGCCGATTAGCCCTCCTATTCGGCTCAGAGGCAGAGATGGCCCCTACCTGGGATCAACCGCCTGCTGGACGGCGGCCCGAAGGGCTTCGAGGACGGGATCAGCGCAGCGCAGTATCAGGCCGTGGCCAAGGTCAGCAAGGCGACCGCTACGCGCCATCTCGCCGATCTGCTGGAGAAGGGAGTACTGGAGAAGCTGGCGGGCGGCGGGCGAAGCACGCGCTATCAGATCACCAGCCACACCAGAAATTGACGCCGCTCACACACCCTCGAAAAACCCGAAATAGAGAAAGAATATCCAATCGATGGCATGGCACAATGCCACCGCGCTATTCATCGTTCCTGCTTTTCATCCCTCGCAAAAAAGGATTTTCAATGCGTAACAGCATCAAGCTGCTGAGCACCGCCCTGGGCTTCGCCATCCTCACCGGTTGCGCCTCGGTCCCAATGGGTTCTTCCGAAGCAGACGCTCAACTCAAGACCTTCACTGCCCCACCTGCAGATCAGTCCGGCCTGTACATCTACCGTGACAGCTTCGTCGGCCAGGCACTGAAGAAGTCGGTGAGCATCGACGGTCAGATCATCGGCGAAACTGCCAAGGGCGTGTACTTCCACCGCTTCCTGGCGCCAGGCAAGCACGTGATCGGTACCGAGTCCGAGTTCAGCGACAACACCCTGACCCTGGTCACCGAGCCAGGCAAGAACTACTACCTGCGCCAATACATCAAGATGGGCGCCTTCGTTGGCGGCGCTAACCTGGAGCAGATCTCCGAAGAACAAGCTCAGCGCGACCTGAAGGGTTGCTGCAAGTTGGCCGCTTCGAAGTAAGTTCTTTGCGTCAGGCGTGCGGAAGGAGCCATTCGGTTCCTTCCGTAGTGCTTATCCTCCCGGCGTAATCGCCCCGCCGCAGCACTCCCATACCTGGCAACAAATCAGCTACCGGAAAGTACCCTTAAAGCAGCAGAGGCTAGAAAACCCGAGCGGCTTCTCTGCTCAGGGTGGTTTCTCACATAGTCGTCGATACGATTCAGCAGGTGCTCAGGCAGGGTGGCATTAAAGCGGATGGATTTTCCAAGGTAGGGGGTGATATCGAAGTCCACCACCGCCCATACACCGCCTACGTAGTCAGGATCCGCCAACCAGGTGTCGATGGTGCTGCCTTGAGGCAGAGGATCACCATCGGCAACCAGTGCTTCGAAATGTAGGGACAGTGCCTCTTGAACGTTGTCCATCGCTTCTTCGACGGTTTCACCGCCGCTAAAGCAGCCGGGAACATCGGGAATGGTTACGCCGTAGTCGGAATCAGGGTCTCTGTGGATGACGATGGGAAATTTCATGGGGTTCTCCTGGTTACTTGAGGCGGGCGCTCCTGAGAATGCTGCTCAGGGTGCCGACGGGGAGCTGGATCTTGGGATGCGGGACCGTCACCCGCCCCGGCTTCACCGGATGCTTGAAGTGATGATGGCTACCTCTGATGCCTACCAACGCCCATCCATCAGCCTCCAGTAATGCATGACTTCCCTGCTACGCATGGCCTTCAGTGCCTCTCTCAAGTGTGTACCGTACACACCAAATTTCAGAAGGCAAGAAATTTAATACACACCATGCACATCATTCGATCAGCCCTAGGCAAAAGTCTTGTGCATCATTTCCTTCTATCAGTCATCAAGACGGCTCAATTGGAGGTGAGATATTTCCTGACTTTTATGGCCTACGAATCCGTCTCTGGACCGCCTTGAGCCGAAGACGAAAACGCGAGCTGACTCAAACCCTGTGGGAGCGGGTTCGCCCGCGATTGCGGTAGTGAGTCCACCATAGCAATCGCGGGTAAACCCCACACACAGGGGTTTACCGCCATTCACCGAATAGGTGATCAGCAGGCCCACCAGTTACGTGGTACTGGACTCAGAACCCAAAAACCAATAACACCTGCCCATACACATTCCCCCGCGCCGTCCCCAACTGGCTCCCACCTGCCTCCGCGCTCCGCGACGGCTTGTAGTACCCCACCAACGGCAACACGCTCCAGTGCTCATCAACCGCCCATTCGGCGTACACATCCAGCTCCCGCGCATCGCGGTTACCGAGGCTGCGATCAATCGTGTCGAAGTCATAGAACAGCGCCCCGACATTGACGCTGTCACTCACCGCCGCCTTCACCCCGACATGCTGCACTCGGGTATTGCTGCTGAACGGCCCGGCATAGTTGGAGGCCACCTCGCCCTGGAACCAGGTCCCCAACGCCCGGCCATTACCGTAGAACAACGGGTCATAGCCCTCCGAGAACCGGCTGTAGCGATAGTTGACCACCGGCTTGCCCGGCAACTGCGAGAAGGTCCAGCCCGTCTCCAGGTACCACGCACTTTCCTGCCCGCCAGACTTGCGCTCCCAGGCATGTTCACCCGCCAGGAACAGATCGCTGACCCCGGCATTGCCCTGCCCCCGAACGCTGTAGAGCTTCATGCCCTTGCGCTCGGGATAGAGAATGTCGGCCAGCTCCTGATCGGTATCACTGACCTTGATCGCCGTCACGCCCAGCGTACCCGCCTCGGCCAGATGCTCCAGCGTCGCCACGGACAATTCAGGACTCGCCTGCGCCGGGTTGTCGGACTTGAGCCACATCAGGTCACCACGCCAGCCCTCTTTCCCACCCCAGCGCACAATGGCCGTCTGGTCGAAGGCCTTGCGCCCGGTGAGGTAGTAGGCGCCGCCGCGATTGACCTCGCCATCGAGCAACCCCTTGCCGATATTCAGCGCGTCGCCAGAGATCAGGAAGCCATCCCCGACCACCACGTTCTGCCGGCCCCCGGAAAACTCCAACGACTCGCCGCGCCACCCGAGGTAGGCGTTCTCGATCTTGGTGGTGCGCTCGTCACCGACCGTCCAGCCCGCCGCATCGCCGTCGCCGAAGCTGGCACTGCTGACCCAGTCGAGCCCACCGAAGACCTCGCCCGTGGCGATTTCACGTCGCTTGAATTCAAGCCCGTATTGCAGCGTGGCCTCCTGCCAATCGACACTGCCGGCCTCGCGCACGCCGGTTTGTGCATAACTTTCCCGGCTGTGGAAAACCCCGACAGCGCCCTGCACCTTGGCGGACAGTTCGGTATCGGCGTCCTCGTACAGTGTCACCGCACCCGCCATGGGCGACAGCGCCAGCAGCAGCGGCAGGGATGCTTGTAGTTGTTGTTTGCGCATCGTCAGTCCCCAGGAAAAGTCAGGCAGGAATTTCGCCTTCGGCGTACATGTCGGCGACCACACGCCACTCGCTCTCGACCAGGCGCCAGACGAACAGGCTCTTCATCGAAAACGCCTCGCCTTCCAGCGGCAGCACGCGCCAGGTCACCCAGGTGTAGGCGGCGCTTTCGCCCAGCCCGGTGACACGGTCGATACGGATCGAGGCACCACGCGAGTCATTGACCAGCGCAGCCAGCAGTTCTTCCAGTTGCGCGGTGCCGTGGTACAGCGCATCGCTGCCGGCGCCGGTGATTTCGGTGTGCTCCGTGTACAGCTCGCGGACGATGGCATTGCCGTCGCGGCGTTCCCACAGGTGTTGCAGCAGGTCGAGACGGGCTTGCAGGGCATTTCTCAAGGCGACAGCAGGCATATTCGAATCCTCTCGGTCGAAGTGGGGGCTCCCTTGTGGGAGCGGTCGGAAGAAAACGTCGGGGGTCAGCGACGGCCGTTGCGGTAGCCGGCGAGCTGGTGGCTCACCTTGCCAAAGGTGCAGATCAGGTTGCGCAGGCTGTCCTTGCCGGGAATGCGCGTACGCGGGATCGCGCTCATCACGTCCCAATGCCGCGAGCCGCTGGTCATGCCGTCTGCCACCACCTGGCTGATGACATGGCTCGGAGTCACGCCAAAGCCCGAGTAGCCTTGGACGAAGTAGGCGTTGGGGCGTCCGGGCAGGGTGCCGATCTGCGGAAACAGGTTGGCCGTGCACTCCATCGGCCCGCCCCAGGCCAGGTCGATGCGGACCGGTTCCAGGTAGGGGAACACCTTGAGCATCAACTGGCGGTTCCACTCCTTGAGGTCGTTGGGGATGTACTCCAGCAACCGCGTGGCCGAGCCGAACAGCAGGCGGTTCTCGTTGGTTACCCGGTAATACTCGATGACCGGCCGGATATCGCTGAACGCCCCGCGGATCGGGCTGATCTGCTGGATCAGCGCCTCCGGCAGCGGCTCGGTGACCAATTGGAAGGCATAGGTGTTGATTATGCTTTTGTGCAGCTCCGGCTCCAGGCGATCGAGGAAGGCGCCGCAGGACCAGAGGATCTTCCTTGCCCGAACCGAGCCCTTGGCCGTACGGATATGGATGCTGTCGCCGTAGGTGACTTCAAGCACCGGGGTGTTCTCGTAGATCCGTCCGCCCAGCCCCACCAGCGCCTTGGCCGAGCCCAGCAGCATGTTCAGCGAATGCAGGTGGCCGTTGCCCATGTGCTTGAGGGCACAGGTGTAGGCATCCGAGCCGACGATGCTGCGCACTTCGCTGCCTTCCAGGTAGGCAATGTCATGGTTGGGGCTGAGTTGCTTGAACTCCTTTTCCCAGGCTTGCAACAGCTTCCCCTGACGCTTGTTGAAGCCGAGATAGCCGTAGCCGTGACGGAAGTCGGCGTCGATGCCGTACTTGGCAATGCGTGACTGGATAATGCTCGAACCCAGGTCGCTGATCTCGAACACCGCCTGCAGGCCCTCGTCGCCGACGCTCTTGCGGATCTTCTCCAGATCGTGGCCGATGCCGGCCATAATGTGCCCGCCGTTGCGCCCCGAGCCGCCGAAGCCCAGGTAACGCGCCTCCAGCACGACGACATCGGTGACACCCCGTTCGGCCAGCTCCAGGGCGGTGTTGATCCCGGAAAAGCCGCCGCCGATCACTACGACCTCGGCGTCCAGATCCTGCTCCAGATCGGGAAACTTCAGGTCGTACTTGCGGGTTGCGGTGTAGTAGGTGGTAGGAGTTTCGACGGACAGCATGGGTTCACCTTGTTCTTGTCATGCAGCAAAAGGTTATCGGGACATCGCACCCTGGCCGGCCTGGCGATCCTGCAGGCGGCGAATGGCGTAGAGCACCAGCGAGAGCAGCAGCACACCGATGCCGGTGGCAACTTCCTTGAGCCCGCCATAGCCGGCCAGCTCGGCAGAGGCCGTGCCGACCACCACCACGACGCCGGTGAACAGGCTGAGCACCCAGGCCAGCGGAATCCAGCCACGGCCCAGGCGCACGGGCCGCGGCAGGTCCGGAGAATCGCGGCGCAGCAGGATGAAGCCGGAAAGCGCAAAGAAGATCGCCACCAGGTAGCCGATATTGGCCGTGACCAGCATGGCCAGCGGTGACGACAGCAGGAAGATCATCGCCAGGTTGAGCACCACCGCCACGCTCATGCAGCGCCCCGGCACCTGGTGCTTGTTGAGGGTACCGAGCTGACGGATGGTCAGGCCTTCCAGGGCCATGCCGTAGAGGGCGCGGGAGCCATCGGCCAGGGCGGCGTTGAGGCCCATGAACAGGCCGACCAGCAGCGCGACGATGAAGAAGTCGCTGAAGCCGCTGCCGACCACGGCATTGAAGGCATCGATGTAGAAACCGCTGGGGTTGGCCAGGGCGGTTTCCCGGTCTACCAGGCCGCCGAGGCCGAAAGCGACGGCGGCGAACACCAGCACGGTATAGGTGCCGGAAGTCAGCAGCGCCAGGCGCATATCTCGCTGGCTGCGGTACTCGGGGCCGAAGGCCGCGCACATCTCGGTGCCATAGGCGCTCCAGCTGACCAGGAATAGCCAGACCAGCGCAGTGCGCCAGAAGCCCCAGTCCAGTACCAACGGCTCTTCCAGCGCGTGGCGGAAACGCTCGAAGCTCCAGCCGTCGCCGAACACCGGCGACACCGCCAGTACCAGGATCGGCACCAGCAACAGCGCGCCCATGTACCTGGAAACCGACGCCGCCGTATGTACGCCAAGGCGGTTGAACTGCCAGAACACCAGCAGCAGGCCGGCACCGATCAGTTGCGCCAGGCCGACGCTGAGCGGGCCGAAGCTGTAGCTCCAGCTCTGGTTGGCGAACCACTGCGCCTGGATCAGCGCACCGGCACTGACGCTGACGATCGACAGCACCGCCGACCAGCCCAGCCAGTAGCCGAAGGAGGCCAGCGGGCCGACCAGGGTGCAGCGCCGGCGCCAGCCTTCGGTAGCGATCATGGCGATGCCGCCGGGTTTGTCCGGGAACATCGCCGTGACTTCGAGGAAGATCCAGTTCTGGCAGGCGCCGATGGCTGCCGAACCGACCCACAGCGCCAGGGCGCCCAGCGGGCCAAGAACGCCGAGGGCGAAGCCGAAGGACGCGAAAATGGAGCCGGACACCGCCATCGACAGGGCGAAGGCGTCGGTCCAGCGCAAGGTTTGCTGCAGATGCTGGCTGTTGTTGTTATTCATGACCGATTACGCAGTGACGGAAGATGAGCCCCGATTAAAGGCCCTTCGCCGCGTTGCCACCACTGCTCACAGCGCCAGACGCTTGGCTTGCCGTGCCAGCGGTCGCGGCGCGCGGCGGCTGGCTTGCCAAAACAATTAACATGTTAGTAAATGTGCAAAAGCTTCGGCGCCAGCCCGGACGGCGCACCACAAGAAAAACACCGGTTGCAGCCGGCCCGAGGTGAAGCATGAATCTGCAGCACGCCAATCTGTTTCAGGGGCGCGAGGGTTTCGAGGTCTGGCACGGTGATCTTGCCAGCAGCTGCGGGACCTTCCATGTCGAACCACCCGCCGCCCCCATCAACCGCTTCCGCGGCGCGGTGACTGCGCTGGACAGCCAGCGCAGTCACATCGAAGGTGCGCGCATCACCAGCAACTGCTCCCACGTGCACCGCTCGCTGCGGGATATCCGCGGCGACGACAAGGACTTCTTCTACCTGGTGATGCAACTGAGCGGCGAGGCACTGATCCGCCACAGCGACCAGGAAACCCGCCTGGGCCGCGGCGACCTGGTGCTGCTGGACGTGGCGCGCCCCAGCGACTTCTACTTTCGCGGGCTGAGCGACCAGGTCTCGGTGATTCTGCCGCGCGACGAGGTATTGCAGCGCTTCAGGGAACCACGCCTGCGCCTGAACCAGCGCATCGACGCCAGGTCGGCAATCGGTGGCATGAGCGCGATGCTGATGAACCAACTGATGGACAACCGCGACCTGGCCAGCAGCGAGGCAGAGGCCGTGCTGGACGCCATCCTCGCCCTGCTGCGTCCGGTGCTGGCGCCGCGCCAGGACGAACCGCTCATTGCACCGCCACCGGCATTGATGACCAAGGCCAAGGCCGTGATCGAACGGCACCTGGCCGATGAAAGCCTCAGCCCGGAGCGCATCGCCACGGCGGCGGGAACCTCGGTACGCAATCTGCACCGGCTATTCGCCCAGCATGAGACCAGCGTCGGCCGCTACATCCTCGAACGACGGCTGAGCCGCTGCGCGCAGGCGATCCTGCAGAGCGAGGTGAAGATCACCCATATCGCGCTGAGCTGGGGATTCAAGGACCTGAGTCACTTTTCCCGAGCGTTCAAGAGTGCGTTCGGGGTGTCGCCGAGTGAGTATCGGGGGCGGCGGGGGTAGCGGCATCCAGTGACGGGCAGCTATCCACCGAAGGACTGGATGAGCTCTTGTTGGCCTAATCGCTGGCAAGTCGGGGCGCCGAAACGCAGCTCCCACAGGTCCAGCGGTGCACGCCACCCTGTGGGAGCTGGCTTGCCAGCGATCAGGCCCTTCCAGACAACGTAAATCTCTCTGTCCAAAACAAAAAAGGGGCCGCATCAGCGGCCCCTTTCCTACCCAGAAACCAGAATCAGAAGATGCTGATCGGGTACTCGACGAAGATACGGACTTCGTTGCCGTCGTCGTTGTAGCCGTTGACGCGGACGTTGTCCGAAGTCCGCAGCCAGGAACCACGCAGCTTCACGCTCAGGTCCTTGGCAGGGCCTTCCTGTACTACGTATTTGACCTGGTTGAAGATCTCGCGCTCGGTGCCTTCGCCAAAGCCGTGGGTGTTGATGTTGTCACCACGCACGTAGGCGATGTTGTAGGTCAGGCCCGGTACGCCGACGGCGCTGAAGTCGAAGCCGTAGGCGATCTGCCAGGAACGCTCGTCTTCGGCGTTGAAGTCGGACCAGTAGGAGTTGGCCAGGTAGATGGTCGAACCACCGTCACCCACGCCGCCGCCATTCTGGTACCAGCCGTACTGGTAGCCGGTGCTGCCGGTGCTGCGCTGGTGCGCCAGGGTCACCGAGTGAGGGCCGAAGGCGTAGGTGGCCGCCAGGCTCCAGATGGTGTTGTCGTCACCGGTCAGGCCGGCCTTCTGCACATACTTCTTGTCGATGTCAGACTTGTAGCCGTTGAAGTCCAGGGTCAGCGACTGGTCCTTGGCGATGGCGTGAACGTAGTTCAGGCCCAGGTAGTGCTTCTTCAGCACGTCTTCGACATCGGAGGTGTACAGCGAGGCGGTCAGGTTCGGCAGGAACTTGTAGCTACCGCCGAAGACGTTGATCGACTTCAGGCCGCTGTCACGCTGCTCGGTGGACTTGCGCGCTTCGCGGGTATAGCGACCGGCGTTCAGCTCCAGGCCTTCGATTTCCTTGGAGTTGATCGAGGTACCGGTGTAGCTCTCTGGCAGCAGACGGGCATCATCGTATTGCAGGACCGGCAGCGATGGCATCTGGTCGCCGTACTTCAGCACGGTGTTGGACACGCGGAACTTGACCGCTGCGCCGCCACGAGCGATGTCGTGCTGGGCGTTGCCGCTGTCGCCACGTTTGAAGAAGTCGATACCGCCGCCGCCGTTGCGACCGCTACCGCCGTCCAGGCGCACGGCGTACAGGCCGAAGGCATCGACGCCAACACCGACGGTGCCTTGGGTGAAGCCGGAGCTGAAATTGCCGATGAAGCCTTGGCCCCACTGCTTTTGGTCAGGGGTGTCGTGCTTCTTGTCACGGTTCATGTAGGCATTGCGCAGCAACAGAGTGGCGCTGCTGTCTTCGACGAAGCCCTTGGAAGCTTCCTGATCGTTGGCCATTGCTTGGGTAGCGGCCATGAGCCCCAGTGCGAGCAGACTGATCCGGGTTTTCAACATCTTGTTTTCCTTATTACGTGATTTGGTACGCACTGCAGCCAAACGCCAGAACCACGCCCCCTGCGTGGGTTGACGCTCACGGACTGAAAATGAAAGGCCCGCGTGCGAGTGATCGCAGCGGGCCTTTTATTATTAGTGTTTTGGCCGAACGGCCTGCAGGCGCAGGGGCCGAATCCTAGCCGCGGGCGGAATGCCATGTCAAAAGTTCGTGAAAAGCTGATGACAAAATTCATGTTTTCCGTCGTTTTTCTCGGAAATTCCGTAATAACAGACGCGGAATGCGCCACAGGGTCCGTCAGAAATCGCCGTTCCGGATTGGCTCAGGACGCCCATGAAAAAGGGCGATGCCTCCCCGGCATCGCCCTTTCTTCCTGCTGCAACCGCGCCTTTCAACCGTGCCAGATACCCGCCAGCGCATCGAGCTCCGCTTCGCTGATCAGGCCGGCGGGATAACGCTCCGCCAGCAGCCGCCGTGGATCGGTCTTCCTGACCCGGATTGGTCCATTGTGTTTCAACCACTGCGCCAGTACCTGGAGCGCTTCATGGTTCATGACTGTCGGGTGCGAAGCCAACTCACGTGCAGTATTCATTTCACACGTACTCCCCAGAGCGTGAGTTGAGCAAACTACTCAAGATTTATGACAAATCCGTGGGTCACCACGGGCCGTCCATCTTGTTACCGCTTTCCAGCTTTCGAATTAATACAAAAGCTATGCCACGCACCAAAGCCGCCTGTCGCCCAGGCATAAAAAAACCCGTCGTAAGACGGGTTTTTTCTAACGTCGAATCAGCGACGTGCCGGTGCCGGCTGTTGCTGGGTCAGGCAGTGGATGTTGCCACCGCCCAGCAGCAGCTCACGGCCGGGCACCATGACGACCTCGTGTTCCGGGAACAGGCGCGCCAGGATTGTCCTGGCCTCGGCATCGGCCGGGTCGTCGAAACTCGGGGCAATGATGCCGCCATTGACGATCAGGAAATTCACGTAGGAACCGGCCAGCCGTGAGGACGGGCTGCGCTCCTGGCTACCCGCAACCATGTCTACGCCATCGCACTCGTCCTGGGTGGCGTACATCGGCCCCGGAATAGGCATCTTGTGCACCACGAACGAACGCCCCTTGGCATCGCGCTGGCTTTCCAGTACCGCCATGGCCGCACGGCAACGGCTGTAGTTGGGGTCATTGGAATCATCGGTCCAGGCCAGTAACACTTCGCCCGGGCTGACGTAACAGCAGAAGTTATCGACGTGGCCATCGGTTTCATCGTTGTACAGGCCATCCGGCAGCCAGACGATGGTGTCCACCGCGAGGTTGTCGCGCAGGATGGTTTCGATCTGCTCGCGGTTCAGGTGCGGGTTGCGGTTGGCATTGAGCAGGCACTCCTCGGTAGTGATCAAGGTGCCTTCGCCATCGACGTGAATCGAGCCGCCTTCGAGCACGAAGCCCTCGGTGACATACCGCGCGGTGCGCTCCAGCCCCATGATCTTGCCGGCGACCTGCTCGTCGCGGTTCCAGGGCGCATAGAGGCCGCCGTTGAAGCCGCCCCAGGCGTTGAAGCCCCAGTCCACGCCACGCACTTCGCCGCTGTCGTTGATAACGAAGGTCGGGCCGGTGTCACGCACCCAGGCGTCGTCGTTGCTCAGTTCGACCACACGAATATTCGGCTCGTCGCCCAGGCGCGACACGGCATTCTCGTACTGCGCAGCGGACACGCCGACGGTCACCGGCTCGAAGCGGGCGATGGCCTTGGCCACGGCAGTGTGGGCAGCCTGGGCAGGCTTGCCACCCAGGCGCCAGTTATCCGGACGCTCGGGCCAGATCATCCAGACCTGGGTTTGCGGTGCCCATTCGGCAGGCATATGGAAGCCATCGTCACGGGGGGTAGAGGTCAAGGTCTTCATGGGGCGCACCTGGGTGGATGATCGAGTGAGCGAATTTATATCCGATAAATATCGATAATGAAAGCTATTAAGCAAAAACGGAGCGCATAAAAAAGCCGGATAACCCGATAAGAATCGGCTTTATCCGGCTGCGATTCACGATCTAGAGGTCTTCTGACAACACCCGGGCAATGCTGTCCACGAAGAAATCGACGCTTTGACGAGTGGTGCACATCGGCGGCTTGATCTTGAGGATATTCAGGTAATCCCCCGTGGGCTGCATGAAGATCCCCAGGTCACGCAGGCGATTGCACAGGGTCATGGTCTCCTCGGTAGCCGGTTCCAGGGTGTCGCGGCTGCGTACCAGTTCCAGGCCCAGATAGAAACCTGAGCCGTGCACCGCGCCTGCCAGCGGATATTCATCGACCAGCTGCTGCAGCCGCGCCTTGAAGTATCCGCCCACGTCACGGGCGTTTTCCCACAGCCCCTCCTCGGCCATCACGTCCAGCACCGCCATGCCGATGCGGCAGCTCACCGGGCTGCCGCCGGCGGAGGAGAAGAAGTAGCCCTCGGCTTCCAGCGCTTCGGCGATGGCCCGGGTGGTGATCACCGCACCCAGCGGATGACCGTTGCCCATGCCCTTGGCCATGGTGATGATGTCCGGCACCACGCCCTGCTCCTCGAAGCCCCAGAAATACTCGCCCATGCGCCCGTAGCCGACCTGCACTTCGTCGGCGATGCATACCCCGCCGCGCTCGCGCACCCGGGCATAGACCTGTTGCAGGTAGCCCGGCGGCAACGCGATCCCGCCCGCATTGCCATACACCGGCTCGCAGATGAAGCCGGCCAGCTGGCGACCGGTGGCGTCCACTTCGGCCAGGGTCCCCTCGATGTCGCGCACATAGTCGGCGGTGCTGTCGCTGCCTCGGTACTTGCCACGGTAGGTGTTCGGCGCGGTGACCGGGTGCACCCACTGCGGCCGGGTGGTGAGGGCCTGCGGGTTGTCGGCGATGGACGTCGAGATGGCATCGGTAGCCACCGACCAGCCGTGGTACGCCTCGAGCACGCTGAGCATGTCGCGCCCGCCGCTGGCGGCCCAGGCCAGGCGGATCGCCAGGTCGTTGGCTTCGGTGCCGCTGTTGACCAGGAACACCCGGTCCATGCCCTTGGGCGCCAGGGCCAGCAGGCGTTCGGAGAACTCGGCGATGGCTGCATAGTGGAAGCGTGAGTTGGTATTGAGCAGCGACCATTGCCGGGCCGCCTCGCTGACCATGCGCGGATGACCGTGGCCAAGTACCGCAACGTTGTTGAGCATGTCCAGGTAAGACCGGCCCTGAAGGTCGATCAGGTAGTTGCGCCACCCGCGCTCGATCTGCGGTGGCTGCTGGTAATAATGCTTCTGCGAGCGGGCGAAGCTGGCGTCGCGGCGCGCCAGCAGGGCCTGCGGATCGCCAGGTAGCGTAGCATCGCAGTCGAAACCGAGCAGCGCCGCCGGCGAGGGGCAGAGCGCTTGCCAGGCCCTGGCCCGGGACGGCACGACAAACGCCGGCGGACGCAGGCCGGGAACCCGGCACAGTTGCACGGTGAGCGTACCCTCGACCCGGCCCAGCGACTGCCCGGCTTCGACCACCTGTCCATCGCTCAGCCCATCGCCACAGCCCCACAGCCACAAGCCGGCCTGCGCGCCTTGCAGGCAGCCGGCATTCGGCCCTCCGACCTGCCAGGTTCCGGCGAACGGGGCCCGCACCTCGGCACCCGGCTCCAGGAGCAACTCCACCTGCAACGCGAAGGTTTCCGGCTCGCGCGGGGTGTCGATATGGGTGCGGGACAAGCGGTACTGACCATACAACGACGAGGCCGGTGCCGGCTGTTGCAGCAGCAGTTGCCGGTCGATACCCGGTGTTTCCCAGTTGCCGGCGCTGTAATGCTCGCTGAGCACGCCAAGGTCGAGGCGAGTCACCACCTGGCCGACCAGGCCAGGCAGCAGCGGCGTGCAGCCATCCAGGTCGAGCCCCACCGGCTCCAGGCCCACGCTCTGCAGGATCGCCGCCTCCATCAGCTCGAAGGGTACGCTGTCGGCGACGTCGAAGATTTCCCACTCATGGGCCAGGTTGTCGCGGATATAAGCATTGCCCGGCTCCACGCCCAGTTGCTGCTCGCTGCTCAGTACCAGCACGGCGGCACGGGCGACCACCAGCGGCCAAAGCGCCTTGAGCTCGGCCTCGGTCAATGGGTTGATGGCGTGGTAGGCGGCCACCGCCGGAAGGATGCGCAGCGGGTCGCCCTCGGCATGATGCAGCAGCGCCGCGCAGGTCACCGACAGGTCGGCGATGCGCCAGGTATGCAGCAGATCGCCGAAGTCGATCACGCCTTGCAGTTGCCATTGCCGCTCGGCATCACGCTGCCAGACCACATTGTCGTCGGTGATATCCAGGTGCACGGCCTGCGACGGCAAGTAGTCCCGGACCTGCCCCAGCAACTCGTGCGCGCGGGCCGACGCGGCCTGCAGGCGCGCCTTGCGCGGCCCCTCGGCCAGTACCGGCAACAGGTGACCGACCAAGGCCTGAGCATGCCGTGGGTCCCATTGCAGGGTGCGGTCCAGGCCCGGGTGGCTGAAACCGGCCAGGGCCTGGCCGACCCGGGCGCACAGCGCGCCCAGTTCGGCGACCAGGCGCGGGTCGATGTGCTTGAGGCGGGTCAAGGTCTGGCCGTCAATGTAGTCCAGCAACCGGGCACGCACCTTCTGGCCGTCGATATCCAGCGACAACAACGGCTCGCCGGACACCGCCGCACGCACCCCGGGCACCGGCACGCCACGCTCGCGCAGATAGCCCAGGGCCGCGTGCTGGGCCTCCAGCTCCTGCGCCGAGTATTCGCCATGGCAAACCTTGAGCACAAAGCGTCCCTGGTCGCTATCGACCCGGAAGTTCAGGTCCTGCTGGCTGCCCAGCGCCTGCAACCCACCGTCCAGCCCATAGTGCTGGTTGAGCAAGGCGCGGGCCTGGCGTTCGCTGAGGGTCGGGCAAGGTTGGCTGGCGCGTTGGACAAGCGTGCTGAGGGGCATGGCGGAGACCTCGGTTTTTTTGCGGCTTATATCGCCATTTGCACTGACATTACGCAAGGGGGGTGGTTAAAATTCCGCACAATTCAGCGCCACTCGTTGAATAAAACGCGACAAAACGGTTATCCAGCGCAATGTGCTTGCACGGATCGGTATCTGCACACAAGCTATGCGCCTTTTTGCTCAATGTCAGTTATGGAAGAAAGGCAGCCCGACATGCGAATTCTCATCACCGGTGGAGCCGGTTTCATCGGTTCGGCACTGGTGCGCCACCTGATCAACAACACCAATCACGAAGTGCTCAACCTGGATAAGTTGACCTACGCGGGCAACCTGGAGTCGTTGACCAGCATCGCCACCAATACCCGCTACGAATTCGTCCAGGCGGATATCGTTGACCAGGCGACCGTCAGCGCGGTCCTGGAGCGCTTCCAGCCTCATGCGATCATGCACCTGGCGGCCGAGTCGCATGTCGACCGTTCCATCGACGGCCCTTCGGACTTCATCCAGACCAATATCGTTGGCACCTACAGCCTGCTGGAGGCCGCTCGTGGCTATTGGTCGAAACTGCCGGCCGGCGAACGCGAAGCCTTCCGTTTCCACCACATCTCCACCGATGAGGTCTATGGCGACCTGCACGGCGTCGATGACCTGTTCACCGAGACCACACCCTATGCGCCAAGCTCACCGTATTCGGCGAGCAAGGCCGCGTCCGATCATTTGGTCCGCGCCTGGCACCGCACCTATGGCCTGCCGGTTTTGCTGACTAACTGCTCGAACAACTACGGGCCGTTCCACTTCCCGGAAAAGCTCATTCCGCTGGTCATCCTCAACGCTCTGGCGGGCAAGCCGCTGCCGGTCTATGGCAACGGCCTGCAGGTACGCGACTGGCTGTTCGTCGAAGATCACGCCCGCGCCCTGTTCAAGGTGGTCACCGAGGGTGTGGTCGGCGAAACCTACAACATCGGCGGACACAACGAACAAAAGAACATCGACGTGGTGCGCGGCATCTGCGCCCTGCTCGAAGAACTGGCGCCACAGCGCCCGCAGGGCGTGGCCAGCTACGCCGACCTGATCACCTACGTTCAGGACCGTCCCGGGCACGACCAGCGCTACGCGATCGACGCCAGCAAGATCGAACGCGAACTGGGCTGGGTTCCCGAAGAAACCTTCGAGACCGGCCTGCGCAAGACCGTCCAGTGGTATCTGGATAACCTGGAATGGTGCCGCCATGTGCAGGACGGCAGCTACCAGGGACAACGCATGGGCACCACCGACTTCAAGGATTTGATTGCATGACCAAAGGTATCGTCCTGGCGGGTGGCTCCGGCACCCGCCTGCACCCCATTACTCTCGGCGTTTCCAAGCAACTGCTGCCGATCTACGACAAACCGATGATCTACTACCCGATCTCGGTACTGATGCTCGCCGGCATCCGCGAGATCCTGCTGATTTCCACTCCGCAGGACCTGCCGCAGTACCGCCAATTGCTGGGCGACGGCAGCCAGTTCGGTGTCGAGATCAGCTATGCCGAGCAGCCGTCTCCGGACGGCCTCGCCCAGGCCTTCCTGATCGGTGAAGAGTTTATCGGCAACGACTCGGTCTGCCTTGTGCTGGGCGACAACATCTTCCACGGCCAGGGCTTCACCCCCCAACTACTCAAGGCGGCCAGCCATGCCAACGGTGCTACGGTTTTCGGCTACTGGGTCAAGGATCCGGAGCGTTTCGGCGTGGTGGAATACGATGCCGAAGGCCGCGCCCTGTCGATCGAAGAAAAACCCAAGCAGCCAAAGTCCAGTTACGCGGTCACAGGCCTGTATTTCTACGACAACGACGTGGTCGAGATCGCCAAGGCGGTCAAGCCCTCGCCGCGCGGCGAGCTGGAAATCACCGACGTCAACAATGCCTATCTGAAGCGCGGCGACCTGCGTGTCGAGCGCCTCGGCCGTGGTTTTGCCTGGCTTGACACCGGCACCCACGACAGCCTGCTGGAAGCCTCGCAGTACGTGCAGACCATTGAGCATCGCCAAGGCCTGAAAGTAGCCTGCCTGGAAGAGATTGCCTTCCAGCACGGCTGGATCAGCTCGGAGCAACTGTCCGCCCGGGCAGAAGCCTTGAGCAAGACCGGCTATGGTCAATATCTGCTTGGGTTGATGAGCAAGACACGATGAAAGTCACCACCAGTACGCTGCCAGAAGTTCTGATCATCGAACCGAAGGTTTTCGGTGATGCGCGAGGTTTTTTCTACGAAAGCTTTAACGAGCGGGAATTCGCTGCACAGACCGGCGTCAGCGCTCATTTCGTCCAGGATAATCACTCGCGCTCGCAAAAAGGCGTGCTGCGTGGTCTGCATTACCAGATTGAAAATGCTCAAGGCAAAGTGGTGCGGGTCACGGCGGGCGAGGTGCTTGATGTGGCCGTGGACCTGCGCCGCAGCTCACCGAATTTTGGCCGCTGGACCAGTATTCGCCTTTCGGCGCAGAACAACCGACAGCTATGGATTCCGCCAGGATTCGGCCACGGTTTCGTGGTGCTCAGCGACGTTGCGGAGTTCCTCTACAAAACCACCGACTACTACAACCCCGAAGCCGAGCGCTGCGTGCGCTGGGACGATCCGACCCTGGCCATCGACTGGCAGATCGAGGGCGCGCCGCTGCTCTCGGCCAAGGACCAGAATGGCAAGCTGCTGGAAGAAGCGGACCTGTTCCCATGAGGATCCTTATCAGCGGTCGCAACGGCCAGCTCGCCCAGGCACTGCAACAGGCGCTGGGCGACCTCGGCGAACTGCACGTGTTCGGCCGCGACCAGCTCGACCTGGCCTATCACGAGCGCATTGCCGAAAAGGTCCGCGCCATCGGCCCCGACCTGATCATCAACGCGGCCGCGCATACGGCGGTGGACCAGGCCGAAAGCGAGCCGCAAGCGGCCTTCGCAATCAATGCCACGGCCCCGGGCATCTTCGCCGAAGAAGCCGCGCGCCTGGGCGTCCCGCTGATCCACTACTCCACCGACTATGTCTTCGACGGCAGCAAGCAAGGCCGCTACACCGAGGACGATGCGACCAATCCCCTGGGCGTCTATGGCCAGAGCAAACTGGCGGGCGAACAGGCGATTGCCGCGGTCGGCGGGCAGCACCTGATCCTGCGCACCAGTTGGGTCTACTCGACCCATGGGCGCAACTTCCTGCTGACCATGCAGCGCCTGCTGCAAGAGAAGCCGGAACTGCGCGTGGTCGCCGACCAGATCGGCGCGCCGACCTGGGCCGGGACCATCGCTGCAAGCACCCGTCGGCTCATCCAGCGCTTGCAGGCCGGCCAGGCCGGCGCCTGGGGCCTGTACCACCTGACCGCGCAGGGTGAAACCTCGTGGTTCGGCTTCGCCCAGGCCATCGGCGAACAGCTCAAGGCCCAGGGCAGGCCCTGTGCCAACCTGGTGCCGATCCCGTCCAGCGAGTACCCGACACCCGCCCGCCGGCCGTTGAACTCGCGCCTCGATTGCAGCCGCCTGCAACGCGAGTGGAACGTCAGCCAGCCCGACTGGCACCAGGCGCTGATCGACTGCCTGAAGTAGCGCATAATGCGCCAGATCCTTCTGGCGCATTTTCGCGATGACCATGACCCCCAGCCTTCCCCGCCGCCCCCGCTGGCGCAGCCTCGCCCTTCTGGCCCTGTGCCTGGCGCCGTTGCTCTGGCCGCTGAACCGCCTCGCCGAGCACTACTACCAGGACGAACTGGCCAGCCAGAACCGCCAGACCCTCGACCTGTACGTCGCCAACCTGCTCGGCACCCTGCGCCGCTTCGAAGCCCTGCCGCAGATCCTCGGCGACCTGCCGACCCTGCGCGCCGTGCTGGCCGACCCGCTGCGCCTGGAATTCCAGACCAACGCCAACCGCAGGCTCAAGGAAATCAGCACCCAGACCGGCGCCGAAGTCATCTATTTGATGGACGCCAAGGGCAACACCCTGGTCGCGTCCAACTGGGACAAGAAGGACAGCTTCATCGGCCGCAACTTCTCATTCCGCCCGTATTTCAGCGACGCCACCGCCGGGCGCCTGGGGCGCTTCTTCGGCCAAGGCACCACCTCGGCCAAGCGCGGCTATTTCTTCGGCGCGCCAGTCTGGGACAACGGCCAGGTAATCGGCGTCCTGGTGGTCAAGGTAGATCTCGACCATACCGAAACCCTTTGGGGCAAAAGCCCGGAACAACTGCTGCTGACCGACAGCAACGGCGTCGTGGTGCTGACCTCGCGTCCTGAATGGCGCTTCCGTGCCACCCGGCCGCTCAGTGATGAGGAGCGCCAGTCGATCACCGCGATCCAGCCCTACCCGACCCAGGAACCGCAGCCGCTCAACCTCGACCGCAAGGCCTGGCTGGTGCAGACCCGCTCGATTCCGGAGACCGGCTGGGAAGTGAACATCCTTGCCCCGCGAGTGCTGGTAGACCGCTCGGTAAGCACCGTCATGGCCGTCGGCGGCGCCACCCTGCTGGTGGTGATGCTGCTGGTTGGCCTGGTGATGCAGCGTCGTCGCCACTACATGGACCGCATCGACTTCGAAGCCCATGCCCGCCACGACTCGGAAAAACGCGTCGCCGAGCGTACCGCCGACCTCGAAGGCCTCAACCGGCGCTTGAAGACCGAGGTACTGGAGCGCGAGCAGGCCCAGCAGGAGGCGGCCCGCGCCCAGGACGAGCTGGTCCAGGCCGGCAAGCTGTCGGTGCTCGGGACCATGTCGGCGAGCATCAGCCACGAGCTTAACCAACCACTGGCGGCAATCCGCAGCTACGCGGAAAACGCCGAGATCCTGCTCGACCACCAGCGCATCGACGACGCACGCGGCAACCTCAAGCTGATCAACGAACTGACCGGGCGCATGGCCTCGATCATTGCCCACCTGCGCGCCTTTGCCCGCCGCGACCGCCATGCGCCGGAAAGCGTGGCGCTGCAACCGGCGCTGGACGATGCCCTGGCCCTGCTGGCCAAGCGTCGCAGGGCCATGGCCGTGGAGCTGATCCGCGATTTGCCGGAAGCCACTCTGTGGGTCCAGGCCGGCGAGACGCGCTTGCGCCAGGTGCTCGGCAACCTGCTGGCCAACGCCCTCGATGCCCTGACCGAAAAGGCCAACCCGCGCAAGCTCTGGCTAAGTGCCGAACGCCGCGATGATTACGTCTACCTGACGATCCGCGACAACGGTCCCGGCTTTACCAGCCAGGCCATGGCCCACGCCCGCGAGCCGTTCTTCACCACCAAAACCCGCACCCAGGGCCTTGGCCTGGGCCTGGCGATCTGCGACACGCTGATGCGCGCGCTGGGCGGCGAGCTGCTGCTGGCCAACCACCCGGAGGGCGGTGCGCTGCTGACCCTGCAACTGCGCGTGGCCAAGCCCGGCGCCAATCTTCAGACTTCGGAGGACTCCTTGGCATGACCGAGCCCCTGATCGACAGCCGCACCCAGGTGATCCTGGTCGACGACGACCCGCACCTGCGCCAGGCCCTCAGCCAGACCCTCGACCTCGCCGGCCTGCGCGTCCTGCCGCTGAGCGATGCCCAGGGCCTGGCCGGGCGTATCGAGGCCGACTGGCCAGGCGTGGTGGTCAGCGATATCCGCATGCCCGGCATCGACGGTCTGCAATTGCTCGAGCAACTGCACGGCCAGGACCCCGACCTGCCGGTGCTGCTGATCACCGGCCACGGCGACGTGCCGCTGGCGGTCCAGGCCATGCGTGCCGGGGCCTACGACTTCCTGGAAAAGCCGTTCGCCAGCGATGCCCTGCTCGACAGCGTGCGCCGCGCCCTTTCGTTGCGCCGCCTGGTGCTGGACAACCGCAGCCTGCGCCTGGCCCTGAGCGACCGCCAGGAATTGAGCGGTCGCCTGGTCGGCCATTCGCCATCGATCCAGCGCCTGCGCGAGCAGATCGGCGCCCTCGCCGGCACCCGCGCCGACGTGCTGATCCTCGGCGAAACCGGTGCCGGCAAGGAAGTCGTGGCCCGTGCCCTGCACGACCTGTCCAGCCGTCGAGACGGTCCATTCGTAGCGATCAACGCCGGCGCGCTGGCCGAGTCGGTGGTGGAAAGCGAGCTGTTCGGCCACGAGCCTGGCGCCTTTACCGGCGCGCAGAAAAGGCGCATCGGCAAGTTCGAATTCGCTAATGGCGGCACCTTGTTCCTCGACGAAATCGAAAGCATGAGCCTGGACGTGCAGGTCAAGCTGCTGCGCATGCTCCAGGAGCGGGTGCTGGAGCGCCTCGGCGGCAACCAGCAGATCCCCCTGGACATCCGGGTGATCGCGGCAACCAAGGAAGACCTGCGCCAGGCCGCCGACCAGGGCCGCTTCCGCGCCGACCTGTATTACCGCCTGAACGTCGCGCCCCTGCGCATTCCGCCACTGCGCGACCGCGGCGACGACATCCTCGTGCTGTTCCAGCATTTCGCCGATGCCGCCAGCGCGCGTCACGGCCTGCCGGCCCACGAGCTGCAACCGGCGCAGCGGGCCATGCTGCTGCGCCACGACTGGCCGGGCAACGTGCGCGAACTGCAGAACGCCGCCGAACGCTTCGCCCTCGGCCTGGAACTGGCCCTCGACGGCCAGGCCGAAAGCAGCAGCGCCTCGCAGGACTTGCCGCCGGCCCAGGGCAACCTGAGCGAGCAGGTCGAGCACTTCGAGCGCTCGCTGATCGCCGCCGAACTGACCCGCCCCCACGGTTCCATGCGCAGCCTCGCCGAAGCCCTTGGCATTCCGCGCAAGACCCTGCACGACAAGTTGCGCAAGCATGGCCTGAGCTTCGCCGACAGCCATGTCGCCGATGACCCCGAGGACACCCGCTGATGAGCAGCGACAGCCACTACCTGGAAAACATCCTGCACCACGACATCCCGCTGACCCGCGAGATGTGCATGGGCGTACTGGACTGGCAGGCACACTGCCTGCGCCTGCGTCTGCCGCTGGAGCCCAACGTCAACCACAAGAGCACCATGTTCGGCGGCAGCCTGTATTGCGGCGCGGTGCTGGCGGGCTGGGGCTGGCTGCACCTGCGCCTGCGCGAAGTGGGGGTCGATGACGGGCATATCGTCATCCAGGAAGGGACGATCAGTTATCCGCTGCCCGTGACAGGCGCGGCCATCGCAGTGTGCGAGGCGCCGGAAGAGAAGGTCTGGGAGCGCTTCATCAAGACCTATGAACGCCATGGCCGGGCACGCTTGAGCCTGCATACCCGGGTGTTCAACGAAAACGCCGAAGCGCCCGCCGTGGAGTTCGACGGGCAGTACGTGCTACATCGCTGAGGCCAGTGCCAGCAGCTTGCCGCGCCACGGGGCGGCGGCCGGCAGGCCGAGGAAGAACGGATTGAGCAACGACTCGCGAGGCGGATAGACGAACGCCTCGCCATCCAGCCCCAGCACTTCGCCGCCCGCCCCTTCCAGCACGCCCTGGGCGGCGGCGGTATCCCACTGCGAGGTCGGCGCCAGGCGCGGGTAGCAATCCGCGGCGCCTTCGGCCAGCAAGCAGAACTTCAGGGAGCTGCCGATATTCGCCAGCTCCAGCTCGCCCAGCGCTTCGCCCAGGCCGGCCAGCAGGCGCTCCTGCTGCGGGCTGGAATGGCGGCGACTGGCAACCACGGTAAATGCCTCGCCCGCCGGCGGCGCCAGGCGTACCTGGATCGCCTCCACTGAACCATCGGCCTCGGCACGCCAGGCGCCGATGCCCTGGCCGCCGTAGTAGCAGCGGCCATTGACCGGCATCGCCACCACTCCGAACACCACCCGGCCCTGTTCGACCAGGGCGATATTCACGGTGAATTCCTCGGTGCCGGCGATGAATTCCTTGGTGCCATCCAGTGGGTCCACCAGCCACCAGCGCTGCCAGGCCTGGCGCTGTTGCAGCGGGATGTCGCAATCCTCTTCCGATAGCACCGGGATCTCCGGTGCCAGCGCCTGCAAACCTTCGGCGATGACCTTGTGCGCAGCCAGGTCGGCGGCGGTTACCGGGGAGTCGTCGGCCTTGGCAACCACCGCGACGTCAGCGCGCCAGAACGGCAGGATGGCCTCACCTGCGCGGCGGGCCAGGTCCACCACCTGTGGCATAAGGTCGACAGGGTTCATACCGGGAAGACTCCACGCTGGGTCAGCAGATCACGCACCAGGTACAGCGCCGCCAGCGCCCGGCCTTCGGAGAACTGCGGATGCTGGGCCAATGCCGATAGCTCGCGCAGGCTGACGCGATCGACGCGCATCGGCTCCGGCTCGTCGCCCGGCAGGCTTTCCTCGTAGAGGTCGGTGGCCAGTACCACCTGGATCTTCTGGCTCATGTAGCCAGGAGACAGCGACAGTTCGGTGATGTGCTCCAGTTGCCGGGCGCCATAGCCGGCCTCTTCCTTCAGCTCGCGGTTGGCCGCCGCCAGCACGTCCTCGCCCGGCTCGATCAGGCCCTTGGGCAGGGACAGCTCGTATTCGTCGGTGCCGCCGCAATACTCCTCGACCAGCACCGCATGCTCGCTGTCGAGCATCGCCACGATCATCACTGCGCCATAGCCGTTGCCGCGCCCGACCAGACGTTCATAGGTGCGCTCGGTGCCGTTGGCAAAGCGCAACTGCACGGCTTCGACACGGAACAGGCGGCTGCTGGCGACGATCTCGCTGGAGAGGACAGTGGGTTTCTGGCGCATGAGGGGGCGGCTCCTTGGCGGTAACGGGGTACTATACCGCCCACCACGGCCTGACCGAACGAGAATCTTGCACATGCTTCCCCTCGCCTGGCGCGATATAGACACCGTCCTGCTGGACATGGACGGCACCCTGCTCGACCTGCACTACGACAACCACTTCTGGCTGGAGCTGTTGCCCCAGCGCTATGCCGAGCACCACGGGATCAGCCGGGCCATGGCCGAGCTGGAAATCCAGCCGTTGTTCGAGCGGCACGCCGGGTCGCTGAACTGGTATTGCTTGGATTTCTGGACCCGGGAACTGAACCTGCCGATTCGCGAGCTGAAGCAGCAGAGTGCCGACCTGATCGCCTTGCGACCGGATGCCGATACGTTTCTGGCCGCGCTGCGAGAAGCCGGCAAACGGGTGATCCTGATCACCAACGCGCACCGCGATTCCCTGTCGCTGAAACTGGAGCGGGTAGCGCTGGCGCCATACTTCGAACGGATGATCAGCTCGCACGACTATGGTTTCCCCAAGGAGAACCAGCAGTTCTGGAGCGCCTTGCGCGCCGATACCGGCTTCGACCCGTCGCGTAGCCTGTTCATCGACGACACCCTGGCGATCCTGCGCAGCGCCCGCACCTTCGGCGTCGCCCACCTGCTTGCCGTACGCCAGCCGGACAGCCGCAAGCCTGCGCGCGATACCGAGGAATTCGCGGCGCAGGAAGACTACCGGGCTTTACTGGAAGGACTGTGAAAGCTGACCCGGCCTCATCGCTGGCAAGCCAGCTCCCACAGGGATCGCATGCACCGCGGACTCTGTGGGAGCTGGCTTGCCAGCGATGAGGCCCTCAGACACAACACAAGGCTCGAAGGATTACTCCGGAATACGCAGTACCTGCCCCGGATAGATCTTGTCCGGATGGCTCAGCAGCGGTTTGTTGGCCTCGAAGATCTTCTGGTACTTGTTCGGATCGCCATACACCCGTTTGGAAATGGCACTGAGGGTATCGCCCTTCTCCACCGTGACGAACCGCGCCGCCTGCGCCACCGGCCCGGCCACGGTGATCTGGTCATCCACCGACGCCACACCCTGGATATTGCCCAGGGCCAGAAGGATCTTCTCCTTCTCTTCCTGACTGCTCACTTCACCGGTGACGATAACCTTGTCGCCTTCCACCGTGGCCTGCACATTGGGGTTGCCGAGCCCCACCTTGGCCACGTGCTCCTTGAGCTGCTCACCGGCATTGGCATTGCCGGGCGTCAGCAGATCGATGAGTTTTTCCCCCGCTTCTTTCACGAAACTGAACAGACTCATAGTGCTCTCCCTGATAAAGGAATCTCGGAGCCCAAAGTCTAGGACAGGTTAGAATGCCCCGCCCGCCAGCCCCGAGACGACGATGGACATCAAACAGCTGAAATTCCTCATCGCCCTGGACGAAACCCGCCACTTCGGCCAGGCCGCCGCGCTGTGCCACGTGACCCAGCCGACCCTGTCGATGCGCCTGCGCAACCTGGAGCGCGAACTGGGGCTGGAGCTGGTCAACCGTGGCCAGCGCTTCGAGGGCTTTACCGCCCAGGGCGAACGGGTGCTGGCCTGGGCCCGCTCGGTGCTGGCCGCCTACGACGGGCTGCAGGCCGAGGCCGCCGCCTGTCGCGGGCACCTGGCCGGTACCCTGCGCCTGGGCATGGTGCCGCTGTCCAGCTTCGATCCACTGCCGCTGCTGCAACGCCTGCACCGCCAACACCCGGACCTGGCCTTCGAACTCAGCGCCCTCAGTTCCGAACAGATCCTCGAACAGCTCACCAGCAACCGCCTCGACCTCGGCCTGTCGTACCTGGAGCGCCTCGACCAAGAGCGTTTCGAAGCCCTGCCGCTGGGTGAGTCGCCCATGGGCCTGCTTTATGACCCAGCGCATTTCCAGTTCCACGATGCACCGCTGCGCTGGGAAGCCCTGGCCGGACTGCCCCTGGGCCTGCTTACCGCCGGCATGTATTTCCGCCAGTCGGTGGACCACAATTTCCATAGCCGCGGCATCACCCCGCGCCTGCTGCTGCAGACCGACGCTGTCCATCAGTTGGTCCAGGCCGTGCACGGCGGCCTGTGCTGCGCGGTGATGCCGCTGGGCAGCGGCCTCGAAGCGGTAACCGGTGGCTTGCATCTGCACCCCATCGAACAGGCCACCACCCTCGCCCCGTTGGGCCTGATCATGCGCCGTACCGCACCACGCTCGGCCCTGGCCGAAGCCTGCCTCAGCGAATACCGCAAACTGCTCGACGAAGCATGATCGACGGCCTCTATCAGCACATCGGCAGAAGCGATTAGACGGTACCCGAGCGCAGGCCTAGGCTTAAAGCCTGATCAGCCTTGCCGGTAATCCAATAAATGAGCAGCAAACCCCCGGTTTGCGCGGCCTCCACCAGCCTGGAAGCCCCTGCCGCCAGCGTGCGTTACGACTACAGCCAGCTCGAAGACCAGTCTCCCGCCAGTGCCGACCTCGCCGAGGAAGTGGCCCTGGCCATCGCCTACAACGGCATCAGCCAGGCGGTGATGCTGGTCAGCCCTACCGATCTCGACGATTTCGTGGTCGGGTTCAGCATTGGCAGCGGCATCGTCGACAGCGCCGACGAGATCTACGACATCAAGCTCGCCGGCAGCGGTTCGGCGCTGCATGCCCAGGTGGAAATCGCCAGCCGCGCGTTCTGGAACCTCAAGACCCAACGCCGCCAGTTGGCCGGTACCAGCGGCTGCGGCCTGTGCGGCGTGGAAGCCGTGGAACAGGCCCTGCCTGACCTCAAGGTGCTGCCTGGCGCACCGCTGCCACCGCCTGAATGGCTGGTCGGCCTGCGCCAGCGTATCGCTGCCTTCCAGCCCCTCGGCCAACACTGCGGCGCGGTCCACGCGGCGGCATTCATGGACGCCAGCGGCGAACTGCTCCTTGGCCGAGAGGATATCGGCCGGCACAACGCCCTCGACAAACTGATCGGCGCCCTGGTCCGCCAGCGCATCGACACCCGGGGCGGCCTGGCCGTGGTCACCAGCCGCTGCAGCCTGGAACTGATCCAGAAAGTCCTGCGCGCCGGCATCCAGACCCTGGTCAGCCTGTCGTCGCCCACCGGCCTGGCCCTGCAATGGGCCCGGCGCCATAACCTGAACCTCATCCACCTGCCGCAGCACAGTGCACCAAGGGTCTACAGCCCTGCACGGGAGAACAGATCGTGAGCCTGCATCATCAAGCCGACCAGAAACCCGTTCCGCGCTACAAACCCTACAACGGCGCTGCCGGAGGCTGGGGCGCACTACGCAGCGTGGTACAGGCGTGGGTCGGTAGCGACAACGCCCTGAAGAACATCCGCGCCCTGCTCAAGACCAACCAGAACGGCGGTTTCGACTGCCCGGGCTGTGCCTGGGGCGACTCGCCGGAACACGGCATGGTCAAGTTCTGCGAGAACGGCGCCAAGGCGGTGAACTGGGAAGCGACCAAGCGCCGGGTCGACCCGACCTTCTTCGCCCGCCACAGCGTCACCTCGCTGCTCGCGCAGAGTGACTACTGGCTCGAATACCAGGGCCGCCTGACCGACCCGATGGTCTACGACCCGGTGGGCGACCGTTACCGGCCGATCACCTGGGACGATGCCTTCGCCCTGATCGCCCGCCACCTGAACGCGCTGGAAAGCCCGGACCAGGCCGAGTTCTACACCTCGGGCAGGGCCAGCAACGAAGCGGCCTATCTCTACCAACTGTTCGTCCGCGCCTACGGCACCAACAACTTCCCGGACTGCTCGAACATGTGCCACGAGGCCAGCGGCGTGGCCCTGAGCCAGAGCGTCGGGGTCGGCAAGGGCACGGTCACCTTCGACGACTTCGAACACGCCGATGCGATCTTCGTCTGGGGCCAGAACCCGGGGACCAACCACCCGCGCATGCTCGAACCGTTGCGCGAGGCCGTGCAGCGCGGCGCCCAGGTGGTGTGCATCAACCCGCTCAAGGAGCGCGGCCTGGAGCGTTTCCAGCACCCGCAGCACCCGATCGAGATGCTGACCAACGGCGACAAGCCGACCAACACCGCCTTCTTCCGCCCTGCCCTGGGTGGCGACATGGCGATGATGCGCGGCATGGCCAAGTTCCTCCTGCAGTGGGAGCGCGAGGCGCTGGCCAAGGGTGAAGCGCCGATCTTCGACCACGATTTCATTGCCGAGCACACCGCTACCGTCGACGACTACCTGGCAGTGGTCGATGCCACCTCGTGGGAACAGATCCAGACCCAATCCGGCCTGCCCCTGGGCGAGATCGAACTGGCCGCGCGGATGTACGTGAAGGCCAGCAAAGTCATCATGTGCTGGGCCATGGGCATCACCCAACACCGCCACTCGGTGCCGACCATCCAGGAAATCGCCAATCTCATGCTGCTGCGCGGCAACCTCGGCCAGCCGGGCGCCGGCCTGTGTCCGGTGCGCGGCCACAGCAACGTGCAGGGCGACCGCACCATGGGCATCAACGAACGCCCGCCGGTGGCGCTGCTGGATTCGCTGGAGCGTCGTTTCGGCTTCCCGGTGCCGCGGCACAACGGCCACAACACGGTCGAGGCGATCCACGCCATGCTCGCTGGCCGGGCCAAGGTGTTCATCGGGCTGGGCGGCAATTTCGCCCAGGCCACTCCCGACACCGAGCGCACCGCCCAGGCCCTGCGCAACTGCGACCTGACCGTGCATATCAGCACCAAGCTCAACCGCAGCCACCTGGTCCACGGCAAGGAAGCGTTGATCCTGCCCTGCCTTGGCCGTACCGATATCGACCAGCAAGGCGAAGGCCCGCAGGCCGTGACCGTGGAAGACTCGTTCAGCATGGTCCACGCCTCCAATGGCCAGCTCAAGCCGCTGTCGTCGCAGATGCGCTCGGAGCCTGCGGTGATCGCCGGTATCGCGGCGGCGACCGTGGGCAACCATCCGGTGGACTGGAACTGGCTGATCGCCGACTACGACCGCATTCGCGACCTGATCGCCGAAACCATCCCCGGCTTCGACCGCTTCAACGAACGGCTCAAGCACCCGGGTGGTTTCTACCTCGGCAACAACGCCGGCCAGCGCATCTGGAAAACCGCCAGCGGCAAGGCCAACTTCAAGGCCAACCGCCTGCCGGACGACCTGATTCACGAAGGCGTGCGGGCCAGCGGCAAACTGCCGGACCTGATCATGCAATCGATGCGCTCGCACGATCAGTACAACACCACCATCTATGGGCTGGACGACCGTTATCGCGGGGTGCGCGGGCAACGCAACGTGCTGTTCGCCAACGAGGCGGACATCCTTCGCCTGGGCTTCAACCCGGGTGACAAGGTAGACATCGTGTCGCTGTGGGGGGATGGCCTGGAGCGTCGGGTCACCGGCTTCACCTTGCTGGCGTTCGACATTCCGGCGGGACAGGCGGCGGCCTACTATCCGGAGGTGAACCCGCTGGTGCCGCTGGAGAGCGTGGGGGATGGCAGCCATACCCCGACCTCGAAGTTCGTCGCGATCCAGCTGAAGCCGGCCACTGTCGAGGCCCGCATTATCTAGGTTGTTGCTGATGGCCCTATCGCTGGCAAGCCAGCTCCCACAGGGATCGCGTGCACCGCAAAACCTGTGGGAGCTGGCTTGCCAGCGATAGGGCCATCAAATCCTCTACAAAACTGTCAGAAGGGCACATCCCCCAGGATCGTCGCCCGATGCATCACCCGCCGCTGCGGCCGGTAATCATCCACCGCGTAATGCTGGGTCACGCGGTTGTCCCAGAACGCCACGTCACCCACCTGCCAGCGCCAGCGGATGGTGAATTCCGGGCGGGTGGCGTGGGCGAACAGCAGCTTCAGGATCGCCTCGCTTTCCTGCTCGCTCAGCTCATTGATCCGGGTGGTGAACCCGTCACTGACGAACAACGACTTCCTGCCACTCACCGGATGCGTGCGGATCACCGGATGGGAGATCGGCGGGTTGGCCTTGCGCGTGGCTTCCCAGCGCGCCAGGTCCTCCGGTGTGCTGCCGAAGCGCGCCAGGGGGAACGACTTGGTGAAATCATGGGTCGCCGTCAGCCCGTCCAGCAGGCGCTTCAACGGCTCGGACAGCGCCTCGTACGCCGCGATTCCGCTGGCCCACAAGGTATCCCCGCCAAACGCCGGCACCTGCTTTGCCGCCAGCACCGCGCCCAGCGCCGGGGTCGGCAGGAAGGTGACGTCGGTGTGCCAGATGGCGTTGTCGCGCACATCGGTGACCGCGGTATCGAGTACCAGCACCTGCGGGGTTTCCGGAATGTTCGGGTAGATCGGGTGAATATGCAGGTCGCCAAAGCGCGCCGCGAAATTGGCCTGTTGCTGCGGGGTGATCGATTGCTCGCGGAAGAACAGCACCTGGTGCGCGAGCAGGGCTTGCTCGATGGCATCGCGGGTGGTGGCGTCGATCTCGCGGCTGAGGTCCACGCCACTGATGTGTGCGCCGAGCGCCGGGCTCAGCGGGGTTATGATCAGGCTCATGTCTGTCTCACTGATGAATTCGTTTCAATGGCTCTGGCCGTGCCACGGCACCAGCTTGCGCTGCAGGGCGCGCAGGCCCATTTCCAGGGCGAAGGCGATCAGGGCGATGACCAGGATGCCCAGCACCACCACATCGGTGACCAGGAACTGCGCCGCCGACTGGACCATGAAACCCAGGCCGCTGGTGGCCGCGATCAGCTCGGCGGCGACCAGGGTCGACCAGCCTACGCCAAGGCCAATGCGCACACCGGTAAGGATGTCGGGCAACGCGCTGGGCAGGATCACATGGCGGATCAACTGCGCCTTGCTCGCCCCCAGCGACTGCGCGGCACGCAGTTTCGCCGGATCGACGGTGCGCACGCCGGTGGCGGTGGCAATGGCGATCGGGGCGAAGATCGCCAGGTAGATCAGCAGCACCTTGGACAGCTCGCCGATGCCGCACCAGATCACGATCAGCGGCAGATAGGCCAGCGGCGGGATCGGCCGGTAGAACTCGATCAGCGGATCGAGTACGCCACGGGCGATACGGTTGCGGCCGATGGCAATGCCGATCGGGATTGCAGTGAGGATCGCCGCCCCCAGGGCCAGGCCGATACGGCTCAGGCTGGCGCCGAGGTGCTGCCACAGGGTCGATTCCATATAGCCCTGGGTCAGCAACAACCAGGCCTTGCCCAGTACCGCTTGCGGCGAGGGCAGGAACAGTGGCTCGATCCACTCCGCCGCAGTCACCAGCCACCACAGCGCCAACAGGCCGCCGAGGGTCAGGCCGCTGATCCAGCGGGTGCTCAGGGTGCGCCGCGCACGGTGGGCGCTGGCTACCGGTTTGGCCGTTACCGGCAGGTCGAGGCTGCTCATGCGAACTCCTGCCGGCCAGCGGCGCTGCGTTGGGAAAAGACCCGCGCCAGCACATGCTCGCGGGTTTCGATAAAGCGCGGGTCGGACTTGATCGAACGCGCCGACTCACCGGCCGCGTAGCGCTGGCCGAAGTCCAGGTGCAGGCGCTCCACTACCCGGCCCGGGTTGGGCGCCAGGAGGATCAGGTCGGTGGCGAGGAACACCGCTTCCTCGATGTCGTGGGTAATCAGGAATACCGGCTTGGCGGTACGCTGCCAGACCTGCAGCAGCAGTTCCTGCATCTGCTCGCGGGTGAAGGCGTCGAGGGCGCCGAAAGGTTCGTCCATCAGCAGCACCCGAGGGTCGGCCGCCAGCGCACGGGCCAGGCCGACGCGCTGTTTCTGCCCGCCGGAAAGCTGCCAGATGCGCCGTTCGGCGAAGCCAGCGAGGTCCACCAGGGCCAGCATTTCCCGCGCCTTCTGCTCGCGCTGCGGGCGCGGCACACCGGCCAGTTCGAGGCCGAAGGCGACGTTGGCCAGCACGTCCTGCCAAGGCAGCAGGGCATCGTCCTGGAACACCACGCCGCGCTCGGCACTCGGGCCTTGCACCGGCACCCCGTCGAGGGTGATGCGTCCGGCGCTCGGGCTGACGAAGCCGGCGATCAGGTTGAGCAGCGAGGTCTTGCCGCTGCCGGAAGGGCCGAGGGCCACCAGCAGTTGCTGCGGGCCCAGGCTCAGAGAGATGTCGGCGAGCACCGGTTCGGCGGCGCCGGGATACTGTGCGCTGATGCGCTCCAGTTGTAACAGGGCCATGACGACTCCGGGAATCAGTTGGTGATAAACGAGGAACTCACGTACGGCGAGTAATCCGGCAGCACCGCCTCGACCTTGCCCTGCTCCTTGAGGAACTTGGCGGTCTCGGTGATCGCCTGGGTGGTCGGCGCGCCGAGGGCGGCGACCTGGTCGGCCGCCAGCGGGAACACGTTGCCTTGCAGCAGGCCGGGGATATCGCTGGTCTTGGCGCCGGACAGCTTGGCCAGCTTGTCGACGTTGGCCTTGTCGGCCAGCCAGGCTTGCGGGTCCTTGCGGTAGTCGGCGTAGGCGTCGAGGGTCACCTTGGCGAAGGCCTTGACCACGTCCGGGTGCTTGGCGGCGAAGTCCTTGCGCACGATCCAGGCATCGAAGGTCGGTGCGCCTTTCTTGGCCAGCTCGCCGGAGGTGATCAGCACCTTGCCGTTTTCCTTGGCTACACCGAGCGCCGGGTCCCAAACGTAGGTGGCATCGATATCACCGCGCTTCCAGGCGGCGATAATCGCCGGCGGGGCGAGGTTGAGGATCTGTACCTTGGACGGGTCGATATTCCACTGCTTCAGTGCAGCCAGCAGGCTGTAATGGCCGGTGGAGACGAAGGGCACGGCGACTTTCTTGCCGATCAGGTCCTGCGGCGAATTGATGCCCGAACCTTCACGGGCGACCAGGGCTTCGGCAGCGCCGATCTGGGTGGCGATAAGGAAGGTTTCCACCGGCAGCTTGCGGGTCGCGGCGGCGGCCAGGGGGCTGGAGCCGAGGTAGCCGATCTGCACGTCGCCGGAGGCGACAGCGGTGATCACATCGGCACCGTTATCGAATTTGCGCCAATCGATGCTGGCCTTGCTGGCCTGCTCGTAACGGCCATCGACCTGGGCCACCTTGGCCGGATCGACGGTGGTCTGGTAGGCCACGGTCAGGTCGGCGGCCTGGGCGAAAACGGCAGCACCGGCCAGGGCCAGGGCGGAAAACAGGCGCAGCGGGGCGAAGAAGGTCATGTTGCACTCCTGGCGGGACGGTAGTGTGGTGAATGTGATGAAGATTAATTGATCTAAGAAAACAGAAATAAATAACTTTTTCGAATTAGCTTAGGAGACAAAGATTGATGGGGCTCTTGAGGGCCCTATCGCTGGCAAGCCAGCTCCCACAGGGACCGCGTGCACCGAAAAACCACCTGTTGAATCTGTGTTGCTCCAGCAACAACCCGCTGTCTATTCATATTCCCAATCGTTAGTTCAAATATTTTTTATACACGATTACGGTATATGCACCGGACCACCGGACCCCAACGCTTTTCTGTCGAGTTCCCAGAAGATGAGGTCAGGTCATGTCCAATCTCGCCACTACCACCGTCCATAGCGATCTGGACACCGCGCCGCTGCTGTTGCCCGCCAAGGTCCTGCGCAGCGACGCCGAGGCCATCCAGGCCGCCCACGAACTGGCTGCCATCGCCCGCCCCCAGGCCGGCAAGCGCGACCAGCAACGCAAGCTGCCCTGGGCCGAGGTCGAGCAGTTCACCCGCAGCGGCCTGGGCAGCATCAGCATTCCCCGTGAATACGGCGGACCAGGGCTGTCGTTCGCCGCCCTGGCCGAAGTGTTCCGCATCGTCAGCGCCGCCGATCCGGCGCTGGGGCAGATACCGCAGAACCAGGTCGGTATCCTGCAACTGATCCGCGGTGCCGCCACCGAACAGCAGAAAGAAGTGCTGTTCCAGTCCGTGCTGGACGGCTGGCGCATCGGCAACGCCGGCCCCGAGCGTGGCACGAAAAACACCCTGGAACTGAAGGCACGCATCACCCGTCAGGGCGACGGCTATGTCATCAGCGGCCAGAAGTTCTATTCCACCGGCGCCCTGTTCGCCCATTGGGTGGCGGTCAAGGCGCTGAACGACGAAGGGCGCCAGGTCATGGCGTTCGTCCGTCGCGGCAGCCCGGGGCTGCGCATCGTCGATGACTGGTCCGGCTTCGGCCAGCGCACCACCGCCAGCGGCACCGTGCTGCTGAACGAAGTGCCGGTAGAGGCCGATCTGGTGATCGAGAACTGGCGCATCGGCGCTACCCCGAATATCCAGGGCGCCGTGTCCCAGCTGATCCAGGCCGCCATCGACGCGGGGATCGCCGAAGCGGCCATCGAGGACACCATCGCCTTCGTCCGTGAACGCGCCCGTCCGTGGATCGATGCCGGCGTCGAGCGGGCCAGCGACGACCCCTACGTGATCGCCGATATCGGCCGCCTCAAGCTCGAACTGCATGCCGCCAATGCCCTGCTGGCCAAGGCCGCCAAGGTATTGGACGAGGTGGATGCCGCCCCGGTGACCGTCGAATCCGCCGCCCGTGCCTCCATCGCCGTGGCCGAGGCCAAGGTGCTGACTACCGAGATTTCCCTGCTTGCCAGCGAGAAGCTGCTGGAGCTGTCCGGCAGCCGCGCGACTCTGGCCGAATTCAACCTCGACCGCCACTGGCGCAACGCCCGGGTGCACACCCTGCACGACCCGGTGCGCTGGAAGTACCACGCCGTCGGCGCCTACCACCTCAACGGCACCCTGCCTGCCCGGCACTCCTGGATTTGACCAGACCACTGGAGCCCCTTCGATGAGCCATGTTTCCCTTCCGCACCACGATGTGCCGGTGATCGCCGACGACGCCCAGGCACTCGCCATTGCCGAGCAGATCGCCGGTGCCTTGCAACAGGACAGCATCCTGCGCGACCGTGAACGCCGCCTGCCCCATGCCGAACTGGAGCTGTTCTCACGCTCCGGGCTGTGGGGCATCAGCGTGCCCAAGGCCTACGGCGGCGCGGGCGTGTCCAACGTCACCCTGGCGAAAGTCATCGCCCGCATAGCTCAGGCCGACAGCTCCCTGGGGCAGATTCCGCAGAACCATTTCTACGCCCTCGAAGTGCTGCGGGTGAACGGCAGCGAAGCGCAGAAGCAGCGGCTCTACGCCGAGGTGCTGGCCGGTGTGCGCTTCGGCAACGCCCTCGCCGAACTGGGCACGAAAACCGCCCATGACCGCACCACCCGCCTGACCCGCGACGGCGAGCAGTTGCGTATCAACGGTCGCAAGTTCTATGCAACCGGCGCCATCTACGCCCAGCGCATCCCTACCTCGGTAGGCGATGAAAACGGCGTGCAGCAGCTGGCCTTCGTGCCCGCCGACAGTGCCGGTCTCAAGGTAATCGACGACTGGAGCGGCTTCGGCCAGCGCACCACCGGCAGCGGCTCGGTGGTGTTCGACAACGTGCCGGTCGATGCCGACGACGTGGTGCCCTTCCAGAGCGCCTTCGAGCGGCCGACACCGGTCGGCCCGCTGGCGCAGATCCTCCACGCCGCCATCGACACGGGCATCGCCCGCGCCGCCTACGAGGACGCCCTGCACTTCGTGCGCACCCGTACGCGCCCGTGGATCGACTCGGGCAACGACAAGGCCAGCGAAGACCCGCTGACCCTGAAATCCTTCGGCCACCTGGCAATCCGCCTGCACGCCGCCGAAGCCCTGCTGGAACGTGCCGGCGAATTCCTCGACCGCGCCCAGGCCGAACCGAATGCCGACAGCGTGGCCGCCGCGTCCATCGCCGTGGCCGAGGCCCGCGCCATCAGTACCGAGATCTCCCTGGCCGCCGGCAGCACCCTGTTCGAACTGGCGGGCAGCCAGGCCACCCTCGCCGAGCACGGCCTCGACCGCCACTGGCGCAACGCCCGCACCCATACCCTGCACGACCCGGTGCGCTGGAAATACCACGCCATCGGCAACTACTACCTGAACGAGCAGAACCCACCGCTGCGGGGGACCATCTGATGGCGAAGAAGAAGATCCTGCTCAACGCCTTCAACATGAACTGCGTCGGGCATATCAACCACGGCCTGTGGACCCACCCGCGGGATACCTCGAGCCAGTACAAGACCCTCGAATACTGGACCGAGCTGGCAAAGCTACTGGAGCGCGGGCTGTTCGACGGCCTGTTCCTGGCCGATATCGTCGGCGTCTACGACGTCTACCAGCAGTCGGTAGAGGTGCCGCTGAAGGAGTCGATCCAGTTGCCGGTCAACGACCCGCTGCTGCTGGTCTCGGCCATGGCGGCAGTAACCCGCAACCTCGGTTTCGGCCTGACCGCCAACCTCACCTACGAGCCGCCCTACCTGTTCGCCCGGCGCCTTTCCACCCTCGACCACCTGAGCCGTGGCCGGGTCGGCTGGAATATCGTTACCGGCTACCTCGACAGCGCGGCCAAGGCCATGGGCCTGGACGAGCAGCCCGAGCATGACCGGCGCTACGACCAGGCCGACGAGTACCTGGAAGTGCTCTACAAGCTGTGGGAAGGCAGCTGGGAAGACGGCGCCGTCATCGAGGACCGGCAGCAGCGGGTCTACGCCCGGCCGGACAAGGTGCACAAGGTCCGCCACCAGGGCGAGTTCTACAAGGTCGAGGGCTACCACCTGTGCGAGCCCTCGCCGCAGCGCACGCCGGTGCTGTTCCAGGCCGGCGCTTCCGAGCGCGGCCTGGGCTTCGCCGGACAGCACGCCGAATGCGTGTTCATCAGTGGCCAGACCAAGGCCGCGACCCGCGCCCAGGTCGACAAGGTGCGTGCCGCCGCCGTGGCCGCCGGGCGAGATCCGCAGGCGATCAAGGTATTCATGGGCATCACGGTGATCGTCGCCGACAGCGAAGAACAGGCCCGGGCCAAGCATGCCGAATACCTGCGCCATGCCAGCGCCGAAGCCGGCGTTGCGCATTTCTCCAGCTCCACCGGCATCGATTTCTCCGCGTACGAACTGGACGAGCCGATCCAGTACGTCAAAAGCAACGCCATCCAGTCGGCAACGAAGAACCTGCAAAGCAACGACTGGACCCGCAGGCGCCTGCTCGACCAGCACGCCCTGGGCGGACGCTACATCACCCTGGTCGGCTCGCCCGGGCAGGTTGCCGACGAGCTGGAAAGCTGGGTCGCCGAAACCGGCCTGGACGGCTTCAACCTCGCCCGCACCGTGACCCCGGAAAGCTACGAGGACTTCATCGACCTGGTCATTCCCGAGCTGCAAAAACGTGGCTCGTACAAGACCGCCTACGACAACGGCAGCCTGCGGGAAAAACTCTTCCCCGCCGGCACGGCGCACCTGCCCGCCGAACACCCCGGCGCCCGCTATCGCCATTCGCACACCACCACCGCCCAGCAGAACGGAGCGCTCCAGCATGCTTAAGACCCTTATCGGCCGCCCCGTCGCGGCACTATCCCTATCAATCGGCCTGTCCCTCGGCCTGATCGGTGCCAGCCACGCCGCCGATGCCCTGAAAGTCGGCACCACCGCAGCCTTTGCCGTACCACTGGAAGCCGCGGTCAGCGAAGCCAAAAAGCAGGGGCTGGACGTGGAGCTGATCGAATTCAGCGACTGGATCGCACCGAACGTCAGCCTCAATGCCGGCGATATCGACGTTAACTACTTCCAGCACATCCCCTTCCTGGAAAACGCCAAGGCCGCCGCCGGCTTCGACCTGGTTCCCTATGCACCGGGGATCATCAACAACGTCGGCCTGTACTCGAAGAAGTACAAGAGCTTCGACGAGCTGCCGCAGGGCGCCACCGTGGCCATCGCCAACGACCCGATCAACAGCGGGCGCGGCCTGCAACTACTGGCCAAGGCCGGGTTGATCACCCTCAAGGACGGTGTCGGCTACAAGGCCACCGAAGAGGACATCATCGCCAACCCGAAGAAGATCAAGATCCTTCAGGTCGAAGCCGTGCAACTGGTGCGCGCCTACGATGATGCCGACCTGGTGCAGGGTTACCCGCACTACATCCGCCTGGCCAAGACCTTCGATGCCGAATCCGCGCTGCTGTTCGACGGCATCGACCATAAGGAATACGTGATCCAGTTCGTGATCAAGCCCAAGAGCAAGGACGACCCGCGCCTGGCGAAGTTCATCGACATCTACCAGCACTCGCCGGTAGTCCGCGCGGCACTCGACAAGGCCCACGGCAAGCTCTACCAGCCGGGCTGGGAGAGCTGAGATGGGTATCGCCAACGCCCGCGTGGCGCTGGATGCGCCGCCGCTCGAAGCGGTGCGCCGGGTGCTGCACCCGGAGCTGAACAGCGCCCATGTA
>NZ_JAOECN010000041.1:0-42547 GCF_029836855.1 Pseudomonas sp. GD04058 | reverse complement strand
AATGTCCATGGGTGTGACGCATCGTCTCAATCTTTCAGCGGTAGAACAGGCCTTGCGCGAAGTGCAGGGGCACTTCGCCGAGCTCAGCCGGCATTTCGTCGAGCCCCGCGACCCGTTCACCGACGAGGTCCTGGAAAATGTGCTTGAAGGCTATGCGCTGATTGATGACTATGTTGCCCGGGGCGTCGACCTGTTCGAGTTGCGTCAGCTCAACCTGATGCTCGAGATCAATGCCACCGTGTTGTGCGGCAGCGATCCTGTACGCCGTCGGGAGTTTGCCCAGCACCTCGCGGCCACCGAAGAGCACTTCTTCAACAACGTCGAAGGCGGCATCAAGGACCTCTACAACTGGTACTGTGCCTACCGCAGCGACTCGGTGTGGAAACGGGCGGCCGGGGTGTACGTACGGATCCTCAGCAAGCCGCAGCTGTTCATCGAGGGCAACAACCGCACCGGCTCGCTGATCGTCAGCTACCTGTTGATGCGCGCCGGGCTGCCGCCCTTCGTGTTGTCGCTGGATAACGCCGAGGGCTACTTCAACCCGTCCTCGGTCATCCGCAACTCTGCCAAGCATGGCGTCAAGGCGTTGTACGAGTTGCCCAAGATCAAGAAGAAGTACGCGGCTTTCCTGGAGTCCAGGGCGCCGGCCCCGGGGAAATTCTTTCTGAGTGCACCGCGCATGCCGATTTATCAGGAGAACCAATGATGGCCAGGTACCGAATGCTCGAACGAACGCAGGCCAGCGGAAGAAGGGCATGGCAGGCCATCGGCCATGCCCTGGACCGCCCGCGCATCCGCGTGTCGTTCGACATCGACGACACGCTGGCCTGCCTGCCGCATCACAGTCCTGCCGAAGACAGCCGACTGCCTGACTTCATCCACCGCTGGCTGGGCGAACCGCTGCGCAGCGGTACCCGCTCGTTGATCCGCGACCTGCGCCGCCAGGGTTGCAGCATCTGGATCTACACCTCTTCCGGGCGTACCCCTTCCTATATCCGTCGCTGGCTGATGCTGTATGGCATCCGCGTCGACGGCGTGGTCAACAGCGACCGGCATCACCATGTGGTGACTGCACGCGGCTTCGAGAAGATGCCGTCGAAATTCCCGCCGGCCTTCGATATCGACCTGCATGTGGACGACTCCGAAGGCGTGCGGATCGAAGGCGACGATCACGGTTTCCGTGTGGTGGTGGTCTGCCCGAAGGACAAGGCCTGGACGCAGAAGGTGCTGGAGGCGGCGGTCGAGGTGCAGGCGAAGCTTGTGCCACAGCGGGTGGCAAGGCCGGTGGTGGCTGCTCGTCGTGCCGGGGCCGTGACGTCCTGACGTGGCAGCCTCCGGCCTTGTCTTCAGATCGACAATGCCAGCAACGCCGCCGCCAACGCCGGCGGCATCACCAGCAGCCCCAGGCGCAGGAAGCGCCAGGCGCTGACATGTTCGCCCTCGCGGCGGATCGCCACCAGCCATAGCAAGGTTGCCAACGAGCCGGTGATCGACAGGTTCGGCCCCAGGTCCACGCCGATCAGCAGGGCGGCGGTGGTCTGCTGCGGCAGCGCGACCAGCGAGCCCATGGAGCCAGCGATCAGTCCGGTCGGCAGGTTGTTGATCAGGTTGCTGGCGATGGCCACGCCCACGCCGCCCAGCCAGCTGGCCCGGGTTGGCGATTCCGCCGCCAGGCTGGCCAGGCCCTGGGCAAGGCGCGCGATCAGGCCGGTCTGGGCGACGGCTTCGACCAGTACGAACAAACCCGCCACCAGCGGCAGCACGCCCCACGCCACATGGCGCAGTACCGGCATCGGGCTGCGCCGCTGGCGCAGGTGGATCAGCACGGTGGTCGCCACGCCGGCGCAGAAGGTCGGCAGGCCCAGCGCCCGGTCCAGCGCCGAGGCGCCCAGCAGCAGGGCGGCGGTGAAGGCGATGCCCAGGGCACACAGGCGGGCACCGGCAGACAGCGGCTGGGACTCCACGCTCAGGGCCAGCGGTTGGCGGATCTGCCGGCGCTGGGTCAGGCGCAGCACCAGGTAGGTCAGGGCGATCGCGGCCAGCGACGGCAGGCTGAATTGCCTCAGCCAGTCCAGCAGCGGCGGCATCTGGCTGCCGAAGACCACCAGGTTGGCCGGGTTGGAAATGGGCAGCACGAAACTGGCGGCATTGGCGATGAAGGCACAGATGAACAGGTAGGGCAGGGGTTCGGCCCGGGCGGCCTTGCACGCGGCATAGACCGCCGGGGTCAGCACCACTGCGGTAGCGTCATTGGACAGGAACACCGTGACCAGCGTGCCCACCAGGAACACCAGGTCGAACAGCCGTTGTCCCGATCCCTTGGCGTGCTGCACGGCATAGCGGGCCAGCCAGTCGAACAGGCCCTCCTGGCGGGCCAGTTCGGCCAGCACCATCATGCCGATCAGGAACAGGTAAACGTCGCCGCCTTCGGCGACGGCCGCCAGGGCACGCTGCGGTGTGATCAGGCCCAGGCCGGCCAGCAGCAGTGCGCCGCCCATGGCCCAGACATATTCCGGGATCCGCCACGGACGCAGGATGACGCCGCAGGTGGCGAGGGCGGCTATCGCCCAGATGATCGAAGCATTTTCACTAAAGGACATGGGGCGTTCAGGTTCCGGCAGGAGAAGGCAGGGACGATGGCGAGGTGCGCGGGTGGGTTTCGGGCAGTGCCAGCAATACCAGCATGAAGGCGGCCCCGGCAATCGCGGCCAGGGTCAGGAAGGCTGCATCGTAGCCGGCGGCCTGCACCACCAGCCCGGCGATGCCGGGGCTCAGCGCGGCGCCCAGGCCGAACACGGCGGTCAGGGCGCCGAGGCTGACGTTGAAGCGCCCGGTGCCTTCGGTCAGGTCCTTGACCACGATCGGGAACAGCGCACCGAAGATACCGGCGCCTATGCCGTCGAGCAGTTGCACGCCCACCAGCCAGAACGGGTTATCGGACACCACGTACAACGCGCCGCGCAGCGGCAGGATGAGAAAGCCGGCCAGCAGGAACGGCTTGCGTCCCCAGTGCTCGGCCTTGGCCCCGACCAGCAGCGCCATCGGCACCATGACCAGTTGCGCCGCGACGATACACGCAGAGGTAAGCGGGGTGGCAAGGTTCAGGTCGATCTGCGACAGCTTCTGGCTCACCAGCGGCAGCATCGCCGCATTGGCCAGGTGGAACAGCGCGCAGCACACCGCGAACAGCAGCAAGGTGCGGTTGTGCAGCAGCAGCTTGAAGCCGGCAGGCTGGTCGACAGCGCCCGGGCCATGGACCAGTCCGCGCGCCAGTTGGTGATCGATGGCCGCCGCCGGTACACGTGCCGTGGCCACCACACTGGCCACGGTCATGACCGCCATCAGGTAGAACACCACCACCGGGCCGAACAGGTAGGCCAGGCCGCCTGCCAGCATGGCCGAGCAGGCATTGCCGGCATGGTTGAAGGTTTCGTTGCGGCCGACCCGGGCGGTGAAGGCCTTGGGCCCGGTGATGCCCAGCGAGATCGCGGCAATCGCCGGGGCGAACACCGAGCCGGCCAGGGCGCTGACCGTCTGGGTCAGGGCCACGGCGCCGAACGACGAGAGCAGCGGTAGCAGCAGGCAACTGCCGGTCACCAGCACGGCGGCAATCACCACCACTGCGCGCTTGGCCGGGGTGCGGTCGATCAGTGCCCCGGCCGGGGTCTGCGCCAGCAGCGCGGCAATGCCGGCCAGGCTCATCACCAGGCCGATGCTCGCCGGTTGCCAGTGGTGCACCGCCAGCAGGTAGATGGCCAGGTACGGTCCCAGGCCGTCGCGCACGTCGGCGAGGAAGAAGTTCAGCCAGTCCAGGGCACGCTGGTGTGACGCGGGGGGCCTTGAGTGTTGCAAGGATGAAGTCTCGAAAAAGCCATGGGGAGCGCGATCGGCCGTTGCCGACCGCGCCGGTTTCAGCCGATATGCAGGCGGTTGCGGCCCGCTTCCTTGGCGACGTACAGCGCCTGGTCGGCACGTGCGATCAGCGCCTGCCCGTTGTCCAGATCATTGCCGTTGATACAGGCGACACCGATGCTCACGGTCACCTGAGCAAAGGGACTGTCGTGGTGGGCGATAGGTTCCTGGCCCAGGGCTTCGAGCATGGCCCGGGCCACATTGGCGGCACCGGCAGCATCGGTATCGGGCAGGATCGCCGCCAGTTCCTCGCCACCGTAGCGTGCCAGCAGGTCGGGCGGGCGGCGCACGCAGGCCGCCAGCCGCCTGGCCACCTCCTGCAGGCAGCCGTCGCCGGCCAGGTGGCCGTGGCTGTCGTTGTAACGCTTGAAGTGATCGATATCCACCATCAGCAGGGCCAGCGGGTTGCCGCTGCGCCTGGCCCTGCCGATTTCCCGGGCCAGGGCATCGTCGAAGCAACGCCGATTGGCCAGCCCGGTCAGCGCATCGTGCATCGCCAGGCGCGCGAGTTGCTGGTTGCTTTCCAGCAGTTGCTGCTGGGCCACCAGCAATTCGGCTTCCGCCTGGCTGCGACGGCACATGGTGCCTATCAGCATCCAGCCGATACCACCGGTCAGGAGCAGCAGCCCGCAGACCACCAGCGCCGACCACTGCGCCTCCAGCCTCCAGGCCGCCAGTGCCTCGCTCTTGCCCAGCGCCACGGTGGTGACCAGGGGCAGGGTGTCGCTCTTGCGAAACGCATACAGGCGCTCGACACCATCCAGGCTGGAGGTGAACGATGCGGTGCCCACCGACTTGTCGACCAGGTACTTGACGTAGATCGGTGAACTGGAAAAGTTGCGGCCCATGTCCTGCTCGCGGAACGGGTAGCGCACCAGCAGCGCACCGTCGGTATAGGACAGCCCGATGGCACCGTCATGGCCAAGATCGATCTGGCCGAACAGGCGCAGGAAATTCTCCACGCCCAGGGTCACGGCAACCACCCCTGCGAATTGTCCTTGCGCGTCGTCGAAGCGGCGGCTGATGGTGATCACCCATTCCTGGTTCGAGCGACTGCGGATGGGCAGGCCGATGAAGGGCTCGCGGGAAGGGTCGTCGCGGTGATGGATGAAATACGCCCGGTCACTGCTGTTGGCACCGACCGGGATCGGCCGGTTGGACGACATCAGCCAGCGCCCGTCCTTGTCGTATACGGTGATGCCGCTCATTTGCGGCATCAGTGGCTGCTGGCGGCTGACCAGCTGGCTGAGCCGCTCGATCTGCCGCGGCCCGCTGCCTTCGGTTTCCAGGCGCTCCACCAGCCCGAGCAGGATCATCGAGCTTTGCCGCACGATGCCTTCGGAGTAGGTGGAGAGGGCCTGGGAGAGGTTAAGGCCGTGGATGTTGATTTCTTCGAGGGCGCGTTCACGGGAAGCCATCACTTTCCACAGTGCCAACGAAGCGAGCGAGCAACCGATGATCGACAGCAGCAGAACAACGAGGTGAATGTCACGTTTCACGGTGGTACCTGGTGGAAATCCGAATTCCGACGCTTGCGATCAATCGCTGAAGGCCATAGCACATCGCCATTCCTGGCGTTGTGCAATGATATAGGGAGTCACCTTGAAGTACAGTAAATACGCTGCTTTCACTCGGGTATCGCGATGTTCGGCGGGCTGACGATCAACTGGTGTGGTGGGGCAGGGGTTTCAGGCCGCTGTCTTCGATCGCGGCGTCGGCCTCGGGTGACGCCAGGTAGTCGAGCAGTGCCTTGGCCTCGGCATGATGTTGGGTCTTGCTGACGATGGCGCCCGAGTACAGGGTCATCTTCTGCGCTTGCTCCGGGATCAGGCCAACGATGTCTATACCCTCGACCGGCTTGAGCTCGCTCAGTTGTTGAAAGCCGACCTGGGCCTGGCCGCGGGCAACCACCGCGCCAACCGGTTCGGCAGGAATCATGTGGGCCTTGGCCTGGAACCCGGCGCCCAGTTGCATGCGCGGGAACAGCGTGCGGGACAGGTATACACCGCTCGCGCTGTCGGAATAGGCCACCGAACTGCTTTGCAGCAGCACCGAGCGCAGGCCTTGCAGGGTGCTGATATCCGGCTTCGGCGCGCCTTTGCGCACGGCCATGGCAATGAAGGATTTGCCGAGATCGACGCGGCTGGCCTGTTCCGCCTGGCCGTGGGCGATCAGGTCGTCGAGTGCCGAGCCGACCATCAGCACCACGTCGGCCGGCTCGCCCCGGGCCAATCGATTGGGCACCGCCTGTGGAGTCTCGCCCATCGAAGGTGCGGCCAGGACGTTGAGCCTGACGCCGAATTTCTTCTCGTAGGCCGGTGCCGCCTCCCGAATGGCTCCCATGATCCCGCCGGAACTGAGCACGGTCAGGGTGTGTTCATCGGCCTGCGCGGCGTCGGCCGCCGAGCAGGCGAGCGTGGTCATCAACAGGGCGGTGCAGGACAGCATTCGAAGCATTGGAACAGTCTCCACGAACTCAAGGCCGGCCACTGTAAGGGAGCACGCGGTGTGGCGGGATTAAGCGCGGGTTAAGAATGTTTCATATTGCGGATCAAGGCCGGCTGTGTGTACCGAGGGTTTGTGGGCTGGCTTGAAGGCTTCATCGCTGGCAAGCCAGCTCCCACAGGGACCGTGTGTACCGAGGGTTTGTGGGCTGGCTTGAGGGCCTTATCGCTGGCAAGCCAGCTCCCACAGGGACCGCGTGTACCGAGGGTTTTTGGGCTGGCTTGAGGGCTTCATCGCTGGCAAGCCAGCCCACAGGGACCGCGTGCACCGTTGAACCTGTGGGAGCTGGCTTGCCAGCGATGAGGCCATCAGCATCAACCAAAATGCTGGATCCGCGGAAGTCCGATAAGTCAGCGGGCTCATGCCGGCGAGTTGGCTGACCCAGCCAATAACGTTATGGCTGGCATCCGAATCTGGTATTTCATCCCGCATTGCACGGCTGATTAGCATCGTCGATGTCTTCCTGTCGACGAGAACAATAACGTGAATCTTGGAACGATCATTACCCGAAGCAGCCGGTACTGGCCTGAGCAGGTTGCCGTGGCGGACAGCCGCACGCGCTTGACCTACGCCCAGCTGGAGCGCCGCGCCAACCGCCTGGCTTCGGCATTGGGTACGCTGGGCGTAGCGGCCGGCGAGCATGTGGCGATCCTCGCTGCCAACCGTGTGGAGCTGGTGGAAGCGGAAGTGGCGCTGTACAAGGCAGCGATGGTCAAGGTGCCGATCAATGCGCGGCTGTCGCTGGATGAAGTGGTGCGGGTGCTGGAGGATTCCTGCAGCGTTGCGCTGATCACCGATGCCGGCTTTGCCCAGGCATTGGCAACACGGCGCGCCGAGTTGCCGCTGCTGCGCCAGGTGATCGTGCTGGAGGGCGAGGCGGGCGAGACGGGAGAGGAGAGCAACGTGGGTTATGCCGCGTTGCTCGAGCGCGGCAGCGAAGCCCCCCTCGGCCTGGACCCGGCCGACGATGAGCTGGCGGTGCTGCACTACACATCCGGCAGTTCGGGTGTGCTCAAGGCCGCCATGCTGTCCTTCGGCAACCGCAAGGCGCTGGTGCGCAAGAGCATCGCCAGCCCCACGCGGCGCTCCGGGCCGGGCTACGTCATGGCCCATGTCGGGCCCATCACCCATGCCAGCGGCATGCAGATCATGCCGCTGCTGGCGGTCGGGGCCTGCAACCTGTTGCTCGACCGCTACGACGACCGCCTTCTGCTCGAGACCATCGAGCGCGAGCGGGTAACCCGGCTGTTCCTGGTGCCGGCGATGATCAACCGCCTGGTGAACTACCCCAACGTCGAGCGTTTCGACCTGTCCAGCCTGAAGCTGGTCATGTATGGCGCCGCGCCCATGGCACCGGCGCTGGTGAAGAAAGCCATCGAACTGTTCGGGCCGATCCTCGCGCAAGGTTACGGCGCCGGTGAAACCTGCTCGCTGGTGACGGTGCTGACCGAACAGGACCACCTGGTGGAGGACGGCGACTACCGGCGCCTGGCCTCCTGCGGCCGGTGCTATTTCGAGACCGACCTGCGGGTGGTCAACGAGGCGTTCGAGGACGTCGCACCCGGCGAGGTCGGCGAGATCGTGGTCAAGGGGCCGGATGTCATGCAGGGCTACTGGCGTGCGCCGGCGCTTACTGCCGAGGTCATGCGCGACGGTTACTACCTCACCGGCGACCTGGCGACGGTCGATGCCCAGGGTTATGTGTTCATCGTCGATCGCAAGAAGGAAATGATCATTTCCGGTGGGTTCAATGTGTACCCCAGCGAAGTGGAACAGGTTATCTACGGCTTCCCCGAGGTGTTCGAGGTGGCGGTGGTCGGCGTGCCCGATGCGCAGTGGGGCGAAGCGGTGCGGGCGGTGGTGGTGCTCAAGCCCGGCGCGCAGCTGGACGCCGCCGAGCTGATCGAACGCTGCGGCCGGGCGCTGGCCGGTTTCAAGAAACCGCGCGGCGTCGACTTTGTCAGCGAACTGCCGAAAAACCCCAACGGCAAGGTGGTGCGCCGCCTGGTCCGGGACACCTACTGGCAACACAGCGAACGTCGTATCTGACCAGGGAGCATCACCATGTATCAACCAAGTGCAAAGGCTGCGCAGATCATCGAAGCGATCGAGGGTTTCGTCCGCGACCAGGTTCGCCCGCTGGAGCAGGAGGCCCGGCTGGACTGGGCGCGCCCGCATCCGCAGGCGGTGCTGCGGCAGGTATGGAAACGCTCCAGCGAGCAAGGCCTGTACACCGTCATGCTTCCCGAGAGCATGGGTGGGGCCGGCCTGAACGTGGCCGACCTGTGCGCGGTGAAGGAGGCCACCGTGCTCACCGGCTCCATGCTCGCGCCCCATGTGCTGGGCGAGCTTTCGGGGCCACCGCGGGTCGGTCACCTGTTCAAGGTTGCCAGCCCCTACCAGGTCGAAACGTTCCTGAAACCGGTATGCCGCGCCGAAAAAGCCGTGTGCTTCGCCCTGACCGAAGCCGAGGCCGGCTCGGATGCGACGGCCATTCGTACCCAGGCACGCCGCGACGGTGATCACTACGTACTCAGCGGCAGCAAGCGCTACATCTCCGGTGCCACCTACGCCGATCTCGCCGTGCTGCTGGCGGTGACCGGCCCGGGGCAGGGCGCCCAGGGCATTTCGGCGTTCTTCGTCGACCTCTCCGCCCCGGGTGTGCGCATCGAGAGTGACTATTCGGTGATGTCCGGGGGCGGCGCCCATGGTGACATCGTGCTCGACCAGGTGCGGGTGCCGGCGGCCAACCTGATCGGCGATGAAGGGCAGGGCTTCAAGCTGGCCATGGGGCGCATTACCCTCAACCGCCTGCTGCATTGCCCGACCCTGCTGGGGCTGGCCGGCCTGGCCCTGAACCTGTCCATCGAGCATGCCCGCAGCCGCAAGCAGTTCGGCCAGCCGATCGCGATGTTCCAGGCGGTCAATCACATGATCGCCGACATGGCCACCGAGCTGCATGCCGCGCGCAGCATGGTCTACGCCACCGCCCAGGTGAACGACGCCGGCGGCGATATCCGCACCCAGGCGCCGATGTGCAAGCTGTTCGTCTCTGAAGCCGCCTTCCGCATCGCCGACAAGGCAGTGCAGGTGCATGGCGGGGCCGGGTTGATGCAGGGCCACCCGGTGGAGTGGATTTTCCGCGCCACGCGGATGATGCGTATCCTCACCGGCACCAGCGAAATCCAGCGCAACACCATCGCCAAAGGCGTCTTGATGCCTGCCTGACCGACGGGTCGCCCTCGATGGCGACCCCTTGGCAACACCCTGACAACAATAACAAGAGTACTCGCCATGACTGCGGATTCTTCATTGCCCAACCCCCGTACTGCCTGGCTGGTAGCGGTGCTGCTGGCCCTGCTGATGCTGGTCAACTTTCTCGACAAGGTGGTGATCGGCCTGGTGGCGGTGCCCATGAGCGCCGAGCTGGGGCTGACGGCCACCGAGTTCGGCCTGATCGGCGGTGCCTTGCACTGGTTCTTCGCGATCTCCGCCGTGGTCGGTGGCTTCATGGCCAACCGCCGTCCGACCCGCACCCTGTTGCTGGGCATGGGACTGTTATGGGCGCTGATCCAGTTGCCGATGCTGTTCGCCACCTCGCTGTGGGCTATCGTCGCCTGCCGGGTGCTGCTGGGCATCGGCGAAGGGCCGGCATCACCGGTCGCCACCCATGCCTTGTACAAGTGGTTTCCCGATGACCGGCGCAACCTTCCGGTGGCCCTGCTGCATGCCGGCAGCGCCATGGGACTGCTGGTGGCCGGTGCGATGATCCCTTGGGTCAGCCTGCACTACGGCTGGCGCACCAATTTCATCATCCTGGCGCTGATCGGCCTGGCCTGGTGCCTGCTGTGGTGGCGGCTGGGCCAGGAGGGCACCCTGGAACGCCTGCGTGCCAGCCAGCTGAGGACCGATGAGCCCGCCATTCCCTATCGCCGGCTGCTGGGCGACCCCAGCGTGCTGGGCAACTACCTGTGTCACTTCGCCGCCAACTGGTCGCTGGCCCTGACCCTGACCTGGGTGCCCAGTTACCTGCAGACAGGCCTGGGTATCGATCCACTGCAGACCGGGCGCATCTTCATTATGTTCGTGGTCGTGACCACGCCGCTGAGCTTGCTGCTGGCCTGGTTGTCCCAGCGCCTGATGCGCCGCGGCCTGCCTTCGCGGGTTGCACGGGGCGTGTTCGTTTCAGTGTGCCTGATCCTCGGCGGGCTGCTGTCGGCGTCGCTGATCCTGCCCGGGTTGAGCACCGCGGTGCGGGTCGCCGCGCTGACCTTCAGTGGCGGCATGGCGTTGGTCATGTATTCGGTGGGCCCGGCGATGCTCGCCGAGTTCACCCCGACGGCCCAGCGCGGTGGCATTCTCGCCATGGGCAATGGCATCGCCTCGCTGGCCGGCCTGGCGGCACCGGTGGTCACCGGCGTGCTGGTACAGGGCGCCGGTGCCGAGCACCCGGCGGGCTATGCCCAGGGGTTCCTGGTCTGCGGCGCGGTGCTGGTGGTGGCCGGCCTGGTCGGCCTGGCCACGCTCAACCCGCAGCGCACCTTGCAGCGCCTGCGCGAGTCGGCTGGCGCAGGCAGGCCGGCGCGGGCTCAGACGGCCAACTGAACACCCAGCACGGACTCGAGCGGTTCGGCCTCCTTGCCGATCAGTTCGCCGCGCCAGCGCCCGCTGTTGACCAGGTCGACCAGTACGCTGCGCACCAGGTCGCGCAGGCAACCGGCGGCGAACGACAGGGGTTTGTGCTGCGAGTGCGCCAGGGCGATGGTGCGGCTGATGCGCGGCTCGACGATGCGTCGTGCCGCCGTGGGTTCGAGCAGTTCGCTCAGTGGCGGCCAGTTGCTGATGGTCGCCGCCAGGCCGGCGCGCACCAGGCTGGCGATGCCGGGCGCCGATTGCTGTTCATAGGCGGCGGCCAGGGACACGCCGGCCTCCATGGCGGCCTGCTCGATGCGTCGACGCAGATGCAGCGCCCGCGGCGGCAGCACCAGCCGGGTGGCGGCGGCTTCGGCCAGGGTGATGGTATCCGGCGCGCCGGGCGCCGAGGCACCGACCCAATACAGTGACTCGATGAAGATCGGGTCGGCCTCGACGTTCTCGAGTTCTTCGGCATTGGGCACCACGCCGAAATCCACCTTGCCCAGCTCGATGGCCTGGCCGCCTTCGCGGCTGAGGCCATCCCACACCGTCAGGGTCACGCCGGGGAAGCGTTGCTCGGCACGCCTGACGATTTCCGGCAGCAGCAGGTCGGCTGCGGTGGCTGGAATGGAGATGGCCACGTGGCCCTTGGGATCGCCGCGGCTGGATTTCAGCTCGTCCTTCACCGAGTCGAGTTTCTGCACCACCTGGCGCGCGACCTCGTAAAGCTGGCGCCCGGCGTCGGTCAGGGCGATGCCATCGTGCTGGCGGTCGAGCAGTTGCATTTCCAGTTCGCTTTCCAGCAGGCCGATCTGCCTGCTCAGCGCGGGCTGGGCGATATAGGCGCGGCGCGAGGCCGACGAGAAGCTGCCTGCTTCGACGATGGCGATCAGGTAACGGAGCTGTTTCAGGGTCATCGGAGCGGTTCCAAGGCTATGCCGAACTGATATGGCACGTATCCGAACACGTTATTTGTGGGGTTCGAAGCGCGGCTCCTAGTATCACCCCGAAAGGGCGGGCCAAGGCAACCCTGACCGGGACAACACAACGACAAGAGGCAATCCCGATGAAACCTGTCACGCTGCTGCGCAGCTGTCTGTTGGTCTGCGCCAGCTTGCTGGCCATGCATCTTGGGGCGACGCCGCTGCCCCCCGGCCTGACCCCGGTGGGGGCCGAGCTGGCGGCCAGCGGCGACGGCCGCATTCCGGCCTGGAACGGTGGTCTGCAGGCCGGGCAGGTGCCGCTGGCGGCCAACGGTACGCCGCTGGATCCCTACGCCGATGAACAGCCGCTGTACGTGATCAGCGCCGGCAACTACCGGCATTACCGGGAACAGCTCACGGCGGGGCAGGTGGCCTTGATCCAGCGCTATCCCGAGTCGTTTCGCCTGCCGGTGTATCCGTCGCACCGCAGTGTGGCGGTGCCGCCCCAGATTGCCGAGTGGGTCCGGCACAATGCTGCCACTGCCCGCCTGGTCAATGATGGCAACGGTGTGCAGGGCTTCATCGGAGCGGTGGCATTCCCCACGCCCGGCAACGGCCTGCAGGTGCTGTGGAACCACCTCACCCGGCCACGCAACGGCAGCTATGTCCTGGCCTCGGACAGCATTACCCCAAGGGGCGACGGGCGCTTTTCCACGATCAGCCTGCAACAGGCGTTCGCCCGACCCGACGCGTTGGATGATGGCCAGGCCGATGCTGTGCTGTATTACCTGAGCTACCGCCTGACCGCGCCGTCGCGCCAGGCGGGCGATGCCGTGGTGCTGCACGAAACCCTCGACCAGGTGGCGCAGCCAAGGCTGTCGTGGCTGTACAGCAGCAGCCAGCGGCGGGTGCGGCGCATCCCGGCACTGGTCTACGACGACATCACCCCGGGGACTGCCAGCCTGCGCACCGCCGACAGTCGCGACATGTTCAATGGCGCCCCCGACCTGTACCAGTGGACCCTGGTGGGCAAGAAAGAACTGCACGTACCCTACAACAGCTACCGCCTGGCCTCGCCGCTGCTCGGCTACGCCGCGCTGATCGGCACGGGGCACGTCAATCCGCAGCCCACCCGCTATGAATTGCATCGGGTGTGGGAGGTGGTGGGGACCCTCAAGCCTGGAGCGAAGCACATCTATGCCAGCCGCCGCTATTACCTCGACGAGGACAGCTGGGCCATCGTCGAGGCGGATTTCTTCGATCACCAGGGGCGCTTGTGGCGCACGGCGCAGGCCCACAGCTACTACCACGTCACTGGGCAAACACTGGTCAATGCCATGGAAGCGATCTACGACCTGCGCAGCGGTCGCTACCAGCTGTCGGGCCTGACCAACGAGCAGTCCAGGCCCTATGCCTTCGATGTGCGCACCAGCGCTTCCTATTTTTCGCCCGGCGCATTGCGCAGCCAGGGGCTGCGCTGACACAGGACTACCGATGGCTTCCGAACACCGTGACAGCGCCTGGGCGCGCTGGTTGCTGGGGCAGGGCAAGGCGCCTGATCCGCGCTTCACCCTGGCCAATGAACGCACCTTTCTTGCCTGGATCCGTACTGCCCTGGCCTTGCTCGGGGGCGCAATCGCTATCGAGACCTTCGCCGCCCATGCGTGGCCTACGGCCGGGCGCGTGGCGATGGAGCTCGTTTTGCTGCTGGCGAGCCTGATGGTCAGCCTGGGCGCCGGCTGGCGCTGGCTGATGGTGGAGCGCGCGTTGCGCCGCCAGGCCCCGCTGCCCCTGCCGCGCCTGGTCCCGTTGCTGAGCATCGCATGCGCGCTCGCCGGGGTGGCGGTGGTCGCGGTGTCGTGGGGCCGTTGGCATGCCTGAAGATTCCGCCGACGCCGGGTTGCAGGCCGAGCGTACGGTGCTGGCCTGGCGGCGCACCCAGGTATCCTTGTGGCTGGTGGCCTGCCTGGCCTGGCGCGGCGAGCTGCTGCTGGTCGCCGGCATGGCGGCGTTGTTGGCGCTGCTCGGCCGGGCGCGGGAGCGCGAGGTCTACCGCCGAGGCCTGGGCATGCTGCGCCGCGAGCAAGGGCTTCCCGCGGTCTGCAGCGTGCCGCTGTGCGCCCTGGGCATGGCGCTGCTGGTGCTGGGGGCAGGGTTGCGCCGCTCACTGTAGAGCGGCGCGGTTGCGGGGTCAGGGGGTGACGATATTGAAGCGCCCGTCCGCTTCGTCCAGCCCCGCCATGAAGTGCATGAACTTCACGCGCTCGCCAGTGATCTCGATCCCGCCGCCGCTCGCTTCCTTGAGAAAACCGGTCTGCTTCAGTGCGATGCGGTCCAGGGTGGCCTTGCTCATGTTCACCTCGACATCCGCCCGGGCGTGCCGGCTATGGTCGCGGTGGGTGAGCACGCCGTTGCGCAGGGTCAGCGCGTGGTCTTCGTTCAGATCGGTGAAGCGCCAGTTGATGGTCAGGTCCTGCGCGGCGGCCTTGGCCGCGTCCACCCGCACGCCAAGGTAGTCGAAGAACAGCGACGGCGTCAGCGCGCGCACCAGGTCGTCGGCGCTGCCGCCCCGGCTGGTGGCTGGCGCCAAGCCGTTGCGCAGTTCCTGTGCGCCGGTCAGGTACGCGTTGCGCCAGGTGGCGTTCTCGCTTTGGTAGCCCATTTGCTCGAGGGCATCGGCCTGCAGTGCGCGGGCCGCGGTATTGTCCGGTTGCGCGAACACCAGGTGGCGGGTCAGCTCGGCGACCCAGCGATAGTCACCCTTCTCAAAGGCTTCCCGGCCCAGGGCCAGCACCCGCTCGGCGCCGCCCAGGGCCTTGACGTAGCGTTCCCCGGCCGCGCTCGGCGGCAACGGGTCGAGGGTCGCCGGGTTGCCATCGTAGAAGCCCATGTAGCGTTGATACACCGCCCGCACGTTGTGGCTGAGCGAGCCGTAGTAATCACGGCTGTACCATTTGCCGGCCAGCCGCGGCGGCAGGCTGGTCAGTTCGGCGGCGATCTCGGTGGGGCCCAGGCCGCGGTTGATCAGGCGCAGGGTCTGGCTGTCGATGAACGCGTACATGTCGCGCTGGTCGGCCAGGTAGTCGCGGATGGCGGCACCGCCCCAGGTCGGCCAGTGATGCTGGGCGAATACCACATCGGCCTGGTCGCCATAGCGCAGCAGCGATTGGTCCAGGTAGTGCGCCCAGACCTTGGCATCGCGCACCTGGGCACCGCGCAGGGTCAGGATGTTGTGTTGCACATGGGAGGCGTTTTCGGCCATGCACAGGGCCTTGAAACCGGGGAACCACAGGTTCATCTCGGCAGGCGCCTCGGTGCCTGGGGTCAGCTGGAACTCGATATCGACACCGTCGATGGTCAGGTTCTCGATGGGTTGCTCGATCAGCCGCGTGGGGGCGATCAGGCTGACGGTGGCATTGGCCGGCACGCCTTTGCCCAGGCCGGCATCCACCTGGCCGCGGGGGCCACGGGGCAGCGGCGCACCATACATGTACTGGGCCCGGCGTTTCATGGCCGGCCCGGCCAGCACGTTCTCGCTGACCGCATGCTCGAAGAAGCCCTGGGGGGCGATCACTTGCACCTTGCCAGCCTTGACGTCGGCCTCGTCGATCACCCCGCGCACCCCGCCGAAATGATCGACGTGCGGGTGCGTGTAGATCACCGCCACCACCGGCCGTTGCGGGCGATGACGGAAGTACATGGCCAGCCCGGCCCGGGCGGTTTCCACCGAGAGCAGCGGGTCCATGACGATCAGGCCGTGCTTGCCTTCGATCAGGGTCATGTTGGCCAGGTCCAGGCCGCGCACCTGGTAGATGCCGTCGGTGACCTTGAACAGCCCGGCGATGGTATTGAGCTGGGCGATACGCCACAGGCTCGGGTTGACCGTGGCCGGGGCCTCGCCCGCGAGGAAGGCATAGCGCTGCAGGTCCCACACGGGTTTGCCGTCGGCATTGAGCACCGCCTGGTCCACTGCTTCGACCAGGCCGCGACGGGCATTGTCGAAGTCGCTGCGGTCGGCGAAGGGCAGGCGCTGCAACCATTGCTGGTTGCCCTGGCGGGTGAGGTCGGTGGCGTCCTTGGCAGGCACATCGGCCAACGCCGCGAAGGGCAGGGCCAGGGCCAGGGCCAGCAGGCAGGGCAGTGAGCGTAGGCGCATGGGGGTGATCCTTGTTGTTCTGGGGGGCGAACACTCTAAGGACAGAGTTCCTCGCCGAACCAATACCACTCTTGCCTGGCAGCCCATGCCGCAATGCGATGGCTCAGGCGGGCCTGGCTCCGATGTCCATGATGCGTTCCACCAGCCAGGCCAGGGCCGGATCGTGCTGGCGATGGGCAAGGTGCACCAGCTCCAGCTGGAAAGGCTCCAGAGCGAACGGCAGGTCGAACAGCTGCAGCGGCAGCAGCCGGGCGAAATGCACGGCCAGCGCGGTGGGCAGTACCACGCACAGGTCGGAGCTGGCGGCCAGGTGCGCTGCCTGCAGGTAGTTGGGCGTGGTGTAGACGATGCGCCGGGCCAGGCCCTGTTCTGCCAGCCATTGATCGACCATGCCACGGGTCTGGCCGCCATGCACCCATAGGTGGCGCAGGTCGAGGAAGGTCTGCAGGTCGAGCGTACCCTCGACGTCCGGGTGGCCCTGGCGCAGCGCCACGCGCAAGGTCTCGCTGCGCCAGTGGCGCCGTTCATAGCGCGCCGGCAATTCATCGAAGCGCCCGAGCACCAGGTCGAGTTCGCCACGATCGAGCGCTTCGGCGGGAAGGCTGGGCATCAGGTGTTGCACGTCCACGCGCAGATGCGGCGCCTGGGTCTGCAGGGTCACCAGCAAGCGCGGCATGCACAGCTGTTCGGCAAAGTCGGTGAGGGCGATGCGCAATTGCCGGTGGCTGAGCTGCGGATCGAAGCTGTCAGCGCCACCGAGGGTTTGCTCTATCTGCTGCAGCGCTGCACGGATCGGGCCTTCCAGGGCCAGGGCGCGCGGCGTGGGGCGCATGCTCCGGCCCACCCGTACCAGCAGCGGATCGCCGAGCAGGTCGCGCAGACGCGCCAGGGCGTTGCTCACGGTCGGCTGGGTCAGGGCCAGGCGCTCGGCAGCACGGGACACGTTCTGTTCGCGCAACAGCATGTCCAGCACGCGCAGCAGGTTGAGATCGAAGTTTGAGATATTCATGTGAAAAATACATGGGATGGAAAATTAGAATTTCAAAAATAGTAGGCGCCTGACTAGGGTGGGGGCAATGCCCTTTACAACAACAATCAGGAGCCTTATCCGTGAGTACTCCCTTCAACGTACGGCAGGCGGCGGTGATCGGCGCCGGCACCATGGGCCGCGGCATCGTTATCAGCCTGGCCCGCGCAGGCCTTCCGGTGCTGTGGCTGGATAACGACCCCAGCGCCACCGAAGCCGGCCTGGCGATGCTCGCGCAGACCTGGGCGCAGCAGGTGACCAAGGGCCGCATCGACCATGCCGAGGCCGATGCGTGTCTTGCGCGGGTATGCGCGGCTGGCGCCTATGCCGATCTGGCCGACGTCGACCTGGTGATCGAAGCGGTGTACGAGAACCTGGCGCTCAAGCAGGACATCTTCCGCACCCTGGATCGCACGCTCAACGCCCAGGCCATTCTTGCCAGCAACACCTCGGCCCTGGACATCGACGCCATCGCTGCCGTCACCGGTCGGCCCGAACAGGTGCTGGGGCTGCATTTCTTCAGCCCCGCCCATGTAATGAAGCTGCTGGAAGTGGTGCGCGGTGCACGCACCTCGCCCGCCGTCATCGACGCCGCCCGGGCCCTCGGGCAACGCATCGGCAAGGAAGTGGTTGTGGCCGGCAACTGCCCGGGCTTCATTGGCAACCGCATGCTTGCCACCTATGTCGCCGAAGCGCGCAAGCTGTTGCTCGAAGGCGCCACGCCCCGCCAGGTGGACGAGGCGCTCCAGGCATTCGGCATGGCCATGGGCCCGTTCCGCATGTATGACGTCGTCGGCATCGACCTGGAATGGCGTGCCCGCCAGCTGGCCGGCACAGGCATGGAGGCGCCCTTGGTGCAGGTCGACAACGCCCTGTGCGAGCAGGGGCGTTTCGGGCAGAAAAGCGGCCAGGGCTACTACCGTTACGCACCCGGCAGCCGCGAAGCCGAGCATGACCCCGAGGTCGATGCCCTGGTGTTCAAGGTGGCCCAGGGCCTCGGCATGCACCGGCGCACGATCGATGACGAGGAAATCCGCGAGCGCTGCCTGCTGGCGCTGGTCAACGAAGGGGCGAAGATACTCGAGGAGTCGGTGGCCGATTGCAGTGCCGACATCGATCGGGTGTACCTGCATGGCTATGGTTTCCCGGCGGCGCTCGGCGGGCCGATGCACTGGGCTGACCAACAAGGCTTGAGCCTGCTGCTGGCGCGGCTGGAACGCTTGCAGGGCCTGTTCGGCGAGCACTGGCGCCCGGCCGGGCTGCTGATGCGCCTGGTGGCCGAGGGCAAACAGCTGGCCGATGTCCGCGAGGGTCGCGCATGAACTACCGTGCCCCTCTGCGTGACATGCAGTTCGTCCTGCATGAAGTGTTCGACGCCAGCACCCATTGTGCCCGCCTGGGCAATGAGCTGGACCGTGAAACCCTCGATGGCATCCTCGAACAAGGCGCGCGCTTTGCCGGCGAGGTTGTCGCGCCGCTGAACCGCCAGGGCGATGAGCAAGGCTGCCGGCTGGAGCACGGCACGGTGCGCACCCCCGACGGCTTCCGCCAGGCTTATCAACAGTATGTGACGCAGGGCTGGGCCGGCATGACCGGGCCGCTGGAATACGGCGGCCAGGGCCTGCCGCAAATGGTCTCCGCCTGCTTCCATGAAATGCTTATGGGCGCCTCGTTGTCGTTCCGGATCTATTCGGGCCTGACCGAGGGCGCGGTGCTGGCCCTGCACCGGCACGGCAGCGCCGCGCTCAAGCGCGATTACCTGGGGCGCCTGGTCAGCGGCGAGTGGGCCGGCACCATGTGCCTGACCGAGCCGCAGGCCGGTACCGACCTCGCGCTGCTGCGCACCCGCGCCGAACCCCAGGGCGATGGCAGCTACCGCATCAGCGGCAGCAAGATCTTCATCAGCGGCGGCGACCAGGACCTGACCGACAACATCGTCCATCTGGTACTGGCCCGCCTGCCGGATGCACCGGCAGGCGTGCGTGGCATCAGCCTGTTCCTGGTGCCCAAGTTCGAAAGCACCGAGGGGGGCGGCCTGGGTGCGCGCAACGCCGTCGAATGCGGCGCGCTCGAACACAAGATGGGCATCAAGGGGGCGGCGACCTGCGTGCTGAACTTCGATGGGGCCCGTGGCTGGCTGGTCGGCGAGGCCAACCAGGGCCTGGCCTGCATGTTCACCATGATGAACGATGCGCGCTTCCAGGTGGGGCTGCAGGGGCTGGGCATCGCCGAGGCAGCGTTCCAGGGCGGGCTTGCCTACGCCCGCGAGCGCCTGCAGTGCCGCAGCCTGGCCGGGCCGGCTGCGCCCGATCGCAATGCCGACCCGATCATCGTCCACCCTGATGTGCGGCGCATGCTGTTGACCCAGAAGACCCTCAGCGAGGGCTGCCGCATGCTGGCGGCCTTCGCAGCGCAGGCGCTGGACCTGGAACACGGCGCTGCGCAGCCTGAAGTGCAGGCGGCCGCCGGGCGCCGGGCGGCCTTGCTGATCCCCATCGTCAAGGCCTTCCTTACCGACGTCGGCCAGGAGGTCGCCAGCCTCGGCGTGCAACTGTATGGCGGGCACGGCTACATCCGCGAATGGGGCATGGAGCAGTTGATGCGCGACAGCCGGATCACCCAGTTGTACGAAGGCACCAACGGCATCCAGGCGCTCGACCTGGTGCGCCGCAAGGTACTCGGCGACGGTGGCGAACAATTGAGGTTGTTGATCGATGAGTTGCTCGAATGGGCTCATGGCTGCCGCACCGAGTCGCTTGCCGGCATGGCCCGGGCCGTCACCGAGCGCCTTGAGGAGTGGCGCAACCTGAGCGCGGAGGTGCTCGACGCCTGCCGCTGCGACCCGCAGGAAGTCGGCGCGGTGTCGGTGGATTTTCTCGCCTGCTCGGGCTACGTGCTGCTCGCCTCGCTGTGGCTGCGGGCTGCCGAAACGGCCGCCACGGCACTGGCGGCAGGCAGTGAAGAGAGCGCCTTCTACCAGGCCAAGCTGCACGCCGCCGACTTCTACTGGCGACGCCTGCTGCCGCGTGCCGCTGCCCACGGCGAGGCTTTGCGCGGCGGCGCCCGGAGCCTGATGAGCCTGGATGAGGCGCACTTCGCCTTCTGACCCTTACGGCGGTTCACCTACAAGAACAAGAGGAACCCGAACATGCAGCCTTTCAGCTTCAGCACCACCGCCCATCTGCTGTGCGAGCCCGGCGCCGCCGGGCGCCTGGCGCAGCTGTGCCAGCAGCGCGGCGTGCGCCGCGTACTGATCGTGACCGACCCGGGAATCGTCAGCCTGGGCATGCTCGATGATCTGTTGCCGGGGTTCACCCAGGCGCGCCTGAGCGTGGCGATCTTCAGCGAGGTCAACGCCGACCCCGGCCATGCCTGCGTGCTGGCCGCCGTGGCCCGTGCCCGGCATATCGGCGCGGAGCTGATCGTCGGTTTCGGCGGTGGCAGTTCCATGGATGTGGCCAAGCTGGTGGCGCTGCTGGCCCATCCCGACTGCGACCAGACCCTGGACGGGGTGTACGGGATCAATCAGGCCAAGGGCCAGCGCCTGCCGCTGATCCAGGTACCGACCACTGCCGGGACAGGTTCGGAGGTGACGCCCATCGCTGTGATCACCACCGGCGAGGCTGCCAAGATGGCGGTGATTTCACCGCTGTTGCTGCCCGACCTGGCCCTGCTCGATGCCGAGCGTACGCTGGGCCTGCCCCCGGCCAGCACCGCCGCGACGGGGATCGACGCCATGGTCCATGCCATCGAAGCCACCACCAGCCAGTTCAAACGCAATCCGCTGTCCAGCCTGCTGGCCCGTGAAGCCCTGGCGCTGTTGGCGGGCAACATCCATCAGGCGGTGCACAACGGTGGCAACCTGGAGGCGCGCCAGGCCATGTTGCTGGGCGCCTGCCTGGCCGGCCAGGCGTTCGCCAATGCCCCTGTGGCGGCGGTGCATGCGCTGGCGTATCCGTTGGGCGCGCGTTACCACGTGCCCCATGGCCTGGCCAACGCACTGATGCTGCCCCATGTGCTGCGCTTCAACCGCCGCGAGGCATTCGCCGATTACGCTGCGCTGGCCCCGGCATTGCTGGGCGAGCGCTTGGTGCCCGGCGACCCGCACGAGCTGTGCAACCAGTTCATCGACGAGCTGGAACAACTGGTACCCCGCTGCGGGCTGCCCAGCCGGTTGCGTGATGTCGGCGTGCCGCGACACAGCCTGGCGCTGCTGGCCGAGGATGCGCTGCAACAGCAACGCTTGCTGGTCAACAACCCACGCAAGGTGGCCGTCGCCGATGCCCTGGCGCTCTACCAGGCGGCGTTCTGAACATGGCCAGGAAACGCGCGCTGCGCGGCGCCTACCGTTATTTCCAGCCGATCACCACGCGCTGGCACGACAACGACCTGTATGGGCATGTGAACAACGTCGTTTATTACGGCTTTTTCGACACGGCCGTGAACACCTGGCTGATCGAGCAGGCTGGCCTGGATATCCATCGCGACCCGGTGGTGGCCTACGTGGCCGGGTCTGCCTGCGACTATTTCGCTGCCGTGGCCTTTCCGCAGCGTATCGAGGTCGGCATCGCCGTCGAGCGCCTGGGCCATAGTTCGGTGCAGTACGCCCTGGCGGTGTTCGCCGAGGGCGCAGTGCAAGCCTGCGCGGCCGGCCGGTTCACCCATGTTTTCGTCGATCGGCGCGACAACCGCCCGGTCGCCATTCCCGCCCGGCTGCGCAGCGCCTACGAGCGCCTGTTGCCGGCCTGACTGTCCAAGGAGAAGCGTTCCATGCAAGACGCCGTCATCGTATCCACCGCGCGTACGCCAATCGCCAAGGCCTGGCGCGGCGCCTTCAACGACCTCACCACGCCGAGCATGAGTGCCATTGCCATCCGCGCTGCGGTCGAGCGCGCGGGCATCGAACCCGCGGAAATCGAGGACCTGGTGCTGGGCACCGCCATGCAAAGCGGTACCGCCGCGATCAACCCGGCGCGCCTGTCCGCCCTGGCGGCCGGCCTGCCGCTGTCGGTGGCAGGGCAGACCATCGACCGGCAGTGCGCCTCGGGCTTGATGGCCATCACCATCGGCGCCCAGCAGATCCGCGGGGAGGGCATGCAGGTGGTGGTCGGCGCCGGCCAGGAGCAGATCAGCCTGGTGCAACAGGCGCACATGCAGGCCGCCAACGCTGCCCAGGACGCCACGGTCCGGCGCCTGTGCGAGCACGCCTATATGCCCATGCTGCAAACCGCCGAACATATTGCCAGGCGCTACGGTATCGATCGCCAGGCACAGGACCGTTACGCCTTGCTATCGCAGCAACGTACGGCCGCCGCTCAGGCGGCCGGGCTGTTCGCCGACGAGATCGTGCCGGTCACGGCGCAGCGCAGGGTCGTCGACAAGGCCACCGGCCATGAAAGTCGCGAAAGCGTGCATCTGGCCCGGGACGAGGGCAACCGACCGCAGACCCGCCTGGAAGATCTCGAGGCACTGCAACCGGTGATAGAAGGTGGATGCGTGACCGCCGGCAACGCCAGCCAGTTATCCGACGGTGCGAGTGCCTGCGTGCTGATGAGTGGCGCCCGGGCGGCCCGCGCAGGGTGCCAGCCGCTGGGACTCTACCGGGGCATGGCGGTCGTCGGCCTGGCGCCGGAGGAAATGGGCATCGGCCCGGTGCTGGCGATACCGCGCCTGCTGGCGCGGCATGGGCTGCGGGTCGAGGACATCGGCCTGTGGGAGATCAACGAAGCCTTCGCCTGCCAGGTGCTGTATTGCGCACAACACCTGGGTATCGATCCGGCCCGCCTCAACGTCAATGGCGGGGCCATCGCGATCGGGCACCCCTACGGCATGAGCGGAGCGCGCATGGTCGGGCATGCCTTGCTCGAAGGCCGCCGGCGCAAGGTGCGCTATGTGGTAGTGAGCATGTGCGTCGGCGGCGGCATGGGCGCTGCCGCGTTGTTCGAGGTGCTTTGAGCGCAGCTTTGAACCTATGCCGAGCCATAACGAATCGGCATGGCATTGATCCGAAGACGCTATTTGTGAGCGCCGTTGCACCTCCCTGATACTTCTCCTCACCGACACCGCCGGCCTGTGCGGCCGGCGCGTCCGCGCTGAACCCATCATTTTCCTCTCTAATAAAACAATAAGAGGTCAAGTGTGAGCGCAATCCTTGTTTTCTGCCGGCGCCGTGCGCCGCTGGCGGCCCTGTGCTGCCTGCTTGCTACCCCGGTCACCGGGGCGCAGTTCGAATTCGCTACCCTGCAGGGGCACTTCGATTCGGCGCTCTCCATGGGCGCCACCGTCAGCACCGCCAACCCCGACAAACAGCAGTTGCAGGCTGCCAATGGCAATGACGGGCGGCGCAACTACCGCGCCGGCGACGTGTTCTCCGTCATTTTCAAAGGCACCCATGACCTGGAACTTAGCCGGGACAACCTCGGTGTGTTCCTGCGCGGCACCTACTGGTACGACACCGCGCAGCGTGACCACAGCCAGCGGGCAGTGGACATCGACGACCGCAATCGCCAGATCTCGGCGAAAACCGCGGGCGCGGAACTGCTCGATGCCTTTGCCTATGGCCTCTACGACATCCATGGCGAACCCGGCTCGCTGCGCCTGGGCAGGCAGGTGGTCAACTGGGGGGAGAGCCTGTTCATCCAGGGCGGGCTGAACGTGATCAACCCGTTCAACCAGGCTGCACTGCGCCGCCCCGGTGCCGAGGTGAAAGACGCCCTGGTCCCGGTCAACCTGGTGTACGTCACCCAGAATCTTAACCAGGCGCTATCGCTGGACGCCTTCTACCAGCTTGACTGGGACCAGTCCCGGCTGGACAACTGCGCCACCTTCTTCTCCGGCAACGACTTCATGCCCGAGGGTTGCCAGGGGCTGGATGTCGGCGGGCAGATGGTGACCAATCCGCTGGTTTCGCAGGCCCTGGCAGCCTTCGGCGTGACGCTGACGGAGGAGGGCGTGCGCGTGCCCCGCGGCAGCGACGAGAATGCTCGCGACGGCGGCCAATGGGGACTGTCGCTGCACTGGTACGTCGAGCACCTGGACACCGAACTTGGCCTGTTCGCCGCCAACTACCACAGCCGTACTCCCTACCTGGGCACGGTCAGCAGCCGTTACTACGCCAACGGCGGTTTTGCCGGCGAGCTCTGCGCCAATGTCGGTGTGGCGTTGGCCAACTGCGGCGCGTTCCTGGCCTCGGGTAGCGGGCAGACCCTGGTCGGCGCACTGCGCATGGGCACCGCGCAATACCGGGCGCAATACCCCGAGGATATCCGCCTGTACGGCCTGACCTTTGCCACCACCCTGCGCAGTGGCGTCGCCGTTCAAGGGGAGCTCAGCTACCGGCCGAATGTGCCGGTCCAGCTCAATGGCAACGACGTGTTGCAATCCTTGCTCAACGCCCCCGGGCGCAGCCCGCTGAACGCCGACGGCCTGCGCCCGCCGACCGACACTACGGCGTACGACGGTTACCGGCGCAAGGAGGTGACCCAGGCCCAGGTTTCGGCGGTACAGGCGCTCGGCCAGGTCATGGGTGCCAACCAACTGGTGCTGATGGGCGAAGTGGGGGCCACCTGGGTCGGCGGGCTGGAGGGGCGTTTCGGGCCGCGCTACGGCCGCTCCGGCGCCTACGGCAATGGCGAACTGGCCGACAACGACCTGTGCCTGGCGATCTCGAAAAGCCCTGGCGATTGCAACGGCGAAGGCTTTGTCACGCCGTTTTCCTGGGGCTATCGGCTGCGCGCTACCTGGAGCTACCCGGGACTGGTGTCGGGCCTGGATATCCGCCCCAGCCTGGCCTGGGCCCACGACGTGAAAGGCTACGCCCCTGCCGACGGCTCGGCGTTCAACGAAGGTTCGCGCTCGATCAGCCTGGGTATCGATGTCTCGTTGGCCGGCCAGTACCGGGCGAGCCTTGTCTACACCGATTACCTCGACGGTGATTATGGCGTCCGCGGTGACCGTGATTATGTCGCGTTCAGCGTGGGGGCCAATTTCTAGTGCAACTCAGCAGCGCAGGTTCAACGGTGGGCACGATCCTTGTGGGAGCTGGCTTGCCAGCGATGGGCATGGGGATCTGCACATATTTTGAGGTAAGAAGGCCCGTCAGTAGATCGCATCAGGGCTGGCAGGTGCTCGTCATGGCTTTTCCGGCGTCCTTGAGATCGAGCGCCGCCCGCGCGGCGCATCGCTGGCAAGCCAGCTCCCACATTTGTTGCAACGTGCCTATGCCTGTCAGGCCATGGTTGACCGCCTTGTTCGGACGACGCGATACCACGTCGAGCCCAACAGCCTCCCCGCAGTAGATCGCCGAACATCCAAAGGCTGGCAACGGAGATCTCACAGGCCATGGCACGTTGCGACAAATGTGGGAGCTGGCTTGCCAGCGATGCGCCGCGCGGGCGGCGCTCGATCTCAAGGGCGCTGAAGATCTTCCGGCGTGCGCCTAGTGGCCACCAGATGCCCCGCGCTCCAGCCACCGCCCAATGCACGAAAGACGGCGATGGCAGCCCGTGCCGACGCCGCTTGCGCCTGAGCCCGCGCGTCAGATGCTCGCAGCAGCGTCTGGTCGGCATTGAGCACTTCGATCAGGCTGGCAGTACCGTTCTGGTAGGCGGTGAATGCTGATCGCCTGGCGCTGTCCAGCGAGGTTTCGCCTGCGGCCAGCGTTGCTGCCTGGGCTTCCCGATTGACCAGTGCCGAGAATGCGTTCTCGACGTCTTCACCGGCTCGCAGCACCGATTGTGCATAGGCTGCGAGCGCTTGCGCCTGCTGTCCCTTGGCCTGGTCGATCTCGGCATTTATCCGGCCGAAGTCGAACAGCCTCCAGCGCAGTCCCAGCAGCCCCGCCGACTGGCTGGCGCCGCCGCCGAACAGATGGCCGCCGGAGGTGGTGGCGCTGCCGATCAGCGCACCCAGGGAAAACCTGGGGTAGTACTCGCTGACTGCAACGCCGATCCGCGCATTGGCGGCCTTGAGCCGCCGTTCGGCCGCGATGAGGTCGGGGCGTCGGCGCAGCAGATCGGCCGGCGAGCCGATGTCCGAAACCTGGGGTGCGCGTGGAATCGCCCCGGCTGCAACCAACGCCTCACGATGCGTACCGGCTGGCGTGCCGAGTATCACATCGAGCGCGTTCATGGCAGCATCCAGCCTGGACTGCAGCACCGGTACGCTTGCCCGAACCTGCGACAGCTCGCCCTCGGTCTGATGGATCTGGTACTCGGCGGCGAGGCCTCTGCTGTGCAGCAGGCGAACCTTGGTCAGCAAGTCCTCCTGGGTCTTGACCTGCCGCTCGGCGATGTCGAGGCGGGCCTGCAAGCCGCGAATGGTGGTGTAGATGTCCGCGGTTTGTGCGGCGATGGCCAGCCGGGTGGCGCTCACGCCAGCCTCGGATGCCTGGTATTCGGCCCGGGCTGCCTCCCGGTCACGGCGCAGGCCGCCGAATACATCCAGCTCCCAACTCGCTTCGAGGTTGGCCTCATAGCTATTACCATAGCGGTCATAGCCCGGTGTTGAATCCAGCACCCTGCCCAGTGGGGTTTCCACCGACTGGTAGGCGCGTGCGGCTTGTCCCTGGACAGTGGCGGAGGGCAGCAGCGCGGCGTTGGCCGCGCCGAGGCCGGCACGAGCCTGGGAAAGTCGGGCCTGAGCCTGTGCTATATCAAGGCTTTGCTCCAGAGCCTGGGTGACCAGGCTGCTTAGCAAGGGGTCGCCAAAACCGTCCCACCATCGAGCAAAATCGGCGTGTCCAGTCGCTGAGCGTTGCTCGACGGCGGACTGGCCGAGATACCTGCCGGGCAGGGGAGGGTCCGCTGGCTGATAGTCCGGACCGACCGCGCAACCTGCAACCACGCTGGTGCTTACCACGAGAGCAAGAATACGGAAGGGAGGCATGGCGTTACTCTCAAGCGAGATATAAGGTGTGACCATATTATAGATTGGTCACTTGCTGTCAATCGGCTCACCGAGGAGCTAAGCTGCAAGAATGAATGAAAACATGAGTACACCTTCCACGCGTGGCCCCCAGGACCATGATGTCCGCGACCAGGTCATCGAGGCGGCCACCCGGCATTTCGGGCATTACGGTTACGAGAAGACCACCGTCTCCGACCTGGCCAAGGCGATCGGCTTTTCCAAGGCCTACATCTACAAGTTCTTCGACTCCAAGCAGGCCATTGGCGAGGTGATCTGCTCGAACCGCCTGGCCATGATCATGGAAATCGTCAACGCCGCGATCGACCAGGCACCGACGGCTTCGGAGAAGCTGAGGCGTCTGTTCCGCTCGATTTCCGAGGCCGGCAGCGATCTGTTCTTCCATGACCGCAAGCTCTATGACATCGCGGCGGTTGCCTCCCGTGATCAATGGCCGTCGGTGCAGGCACACGAGCTGCGTATCCGCGCGATCATCCAGCAGATCCTGGTCGATGGCCGCGAGGCGGGTGAATTCGAGCGCAAGACACCGCTGGACGAGGCTGCCAACGCGATCTTCCTGATCCTGCGCCCCTACGTGAACGCCGCTCAATTGCAGTACAACCTCGACACCGTTTCGGAGGCTGCGGCGCATTTGCCGGCACTGATATTGCGCAGCCTGGCGCCATAGACATCGCTAGTGACTATTGACAATATTGGTCACTAGAAAAAGAATGGGGTTCTTGCATAGTCCATGAGCCCGGAACCCCATGCGCCTCAAGCCAGCTGCTTTCGCCGTTTGCGTACTGCCTTTCGTCCTGGTGGCGTGCGGCGACCCCTCCGTCAGCAAAGACGCCCGTACAAAGCCGCCCGTGGTCAGGACGGCGGCGGTCGAGCGAGCAGTCGATGCGCCCCGTTCGTTCACCGGCGTGGTTGTCGCACGGACCCAGAGCGATCTGGGTTTTCGCGTTTCGGGCAAGGTGCTCGAGCGCCTGGTCGACACCGGGGAGACGGTCAGGCGCGGCCAGCCGCTGATGCGCATCGATCCTGTCGACCTGCAACTGCAGGCGCGCGCGCAGCAGGAGGCCGTGGTGGCCGCCCGGGCGAGAGCCAGCCAGACGGCCGATGACGAGGCCCGTTATCGCGGTCTGGTTGCGGAAGGTGCCGTATCGGCATCGACCTACGATCGGATCAAGGCCGCCGCCGACGCGGCGAAGGCCCAGCTCAGCGCGGCGCAAGCCCAGGCGGATGTGGCGCGTAATGCCACCGGCTACGCGGTACTGTTGGCCGATGCCGACGGCGTGGTGATGGACACCCTGGCCGAGCCCGGCCAGGTGGTCAGTGCCGGGCAACCGGTGGTGCAACTGGCACGCGCCGGGCAGCGCGAAGCCGTCGTGCACCTTCCCGAAACCTTGCGCCCGGTGCCGGGCTCCACTGCCCAGGCGATCCTGTATGGCAACAGCGGCCCCGCGGTTACCGCCAGGCTGCGTTTGCTCTCCGAGGCCGCTGACGGCACCACCCGCACGTTCGAAGCCAGGTATGTGCTCGACGGTGCGCTGGCGAACGCGCCGCTCGGTTCGACCATTACCCTGAACATCGCCAAGGAAAAAACCGTAGACCAGGTACTGCAAGTGCCCATCGCCGCGCTTTACGATCCGGGTAGCGGCACCGGCGTCTGGGTGATCGCCGGAGAGCCGGCGAAGGTCTCCTGGCGGCCTGTGCGGGTGTTGGGCATCAGTGATGATGCGGCGCGTGTCACCGGCAACCTCGACGCAGGCGAACAGGTGGTGGCGCTGGGCGCGCACCTGCTGCGTGAAGGCGAAGCGGTGCTGTTGGCGCAAATGGCTGGGACATCGGTCGCCGGGGTCCAGCCATGAGCCAGCAGCGTTTCAACCTGTCGGCCCTTGCCGTGCGCGAGGGTTCCATCACGCTGTTCCTGATCCTGTTGATCGCAGCGGCCGGGACGCTGGCGTTCTTCAAGCTCGGCCGGGCGGAAGACCCGCCCTTTACCGTCAAGCAGATGACCATCATCACCGCCTGGCCAGGCGCTACCGCCCAGGAAATGCAGGATCAGGTCGCCGAACCGCTGGAAAAGCGCATGCAGGAGCTGCGCTGGTATGACCGCAGTGAAACCTTCACCCGTGCGGGGCTGGCGATCACCCTGGTGTCGCTGCTCGACAGAACGCCGCCGTCGGCAGTCCAGGAGGAGTTCTACCAGGCGCGCAAGAAGCTCGGCGATGAAGCCAGGGCGCTGCCGGCGGGAGTGATCGGGCCGATGATCAACGATGAGTTCTCGGATGTGACCTTCGCGCTTTATGCGCTCAAGGCCAAGGGCGAACCGCAGAGGCAACTGGTGCGTGACGCCGAGTCGCTGCGCCAGCGCTTGTTGCACGTGCCGGGGGTCAAGAAGGTCAGCATCATCGGCGAGCAAGCCGAGCGGATTTTCGTCTCCTTCTCCCATGATCGCCTGGCAACGCTGGGGGTGACGCCGCAGGACATCTTCGCTGCGCTCAACAGCCAGAACGCGCTGACCCCCGCCGGAGCGGTCGAAACCAGCGGGCCGCAGGTGGTGGTGCGCCTGGATGGCGCCTTCGACGAACTGGCGAAGATCCGTGAAACCCCGATTGCCGTGCAAGGGCGCACGCTGAAGCTTTCCGACGTGGCAACCGTGGAGCGCGGTTATGAAGACCCGGCCACCTTCCTGGTTCGCAACGGCGGCGAACCGGCATTGCTGCTGGGCGTGGTGATGCGCGAGGGTTGGAACGGCCTCGATCTCGGCGCAGCGCTGGACGCCGAGACGGCGAGTATCAACGAGGCCATGCCCCTGGGTATGACCCTGGCCAAGGTCACGGATCAGGCCGTCAACATCACCTCGTCGGTCGATGAGTTCATGGTCAAGTTCTTTGTCGCGCTGCTGGTGGTGATGCTGGTGTGCTTCCTCAGCATGGGCTGGCGCGTGGGTGTGGTGGTTGCCGCGGCCGTGCCCTTGACGCTGGCCGTCGTGTTCGTGGTGATGGCGGCCACCGGCAAGAATTTTGACCGCATCACCCTGGGTTCACTGATTCTTGCCCTGGGCCTGTTGGTAGACGATGCCATCATCGCCATCGAAATGATGGTGGTGAAAATGGAGGAGGGCTACGACCGCTTCAAGGCGTCGGCCTACGCTTGGAGCCATACCGCCGCGCCGATGCTTTCCGGGACCCTGGTCACCGCCATCGGCTTCATGCCCAACGGATTCGCGCAGTCCACGGCGGGTGAATACACCAGCAACATGTTCTGGATCGTCGGCATTGCCCTGATCGCCTCCTGGATAGTGGCGGTGGCGTTTACCCCGTACCTGGGCGTGAAGCTGTTGCCGAACATCAAACGGGTCGAAGGCGGCCATGGGGCTATCTACAACACCCGCCACTACAACCGTTTTCGCACCCTGCTGGCGCAGGTCATCGCCCATAAATGGCTGGTGGCGGCTGCGGTCATCGGCCTGTTTGTCATGGCCGTGCTCGGCATGGGGCTGGTGAAGAAACAGTTCTTTCCGACCTCCGACCGCTCCGAGGTGCTGGTCGAGTTGCAGATGCCCTACGGCACCTCCATCGAACAGACCACCGCCACCGCCATCAAGGTCGAATCCTGGCTGCGCGAGCAAGAAGAAGCCAGGATCGTCACCTCGTACATCGGCCAGGGCCCGCCGCGCTTTTTCCTGGCCATGGCACCTGAACTGCCCGATCCGTCGTTTGCCAAGATCGTGGTGCTGACAGGCAGCCCCGAGGCCCGCGAAGCCCTCAAGTTGCGTCTGCGCGAAGCCGCCGCGCAAGGGCTGGCGCCCGAGGCCAGGGTGCGCGTCACGCAGTTGGTGTTCGGCCCGTATTCGCCTTACCCGGTGGCGTATCGGGTGATGGGGCCCGACCCTGTGCAGTTGCGCCAGATCGCTGCGCGCGTGGAGGAGGTTCTGCAGGCCAGCCCGATGATGCGCACGGTGAACGCCGACTGGGGCCCGTTGGTACCGACGCTGCATTTTTCGCTGGACCAGGATCGCCTGCAGGCGGTGGGCCTGACGTCCAGTGCGGTCGCGCAACAATTGCAATTCCTGCTCAGCGGTGTGCCGATCACCTCGGTGCGCGAGGACATCCGCTCGGTGCAGGTGGTCGGTCGCGCGGCCGGGGCGATTCGCCTTGATCCCGCGAAGATCGAAGGCTTCACCCTGGTCGGCTCGGCTGGCCAGCGCATACCGCTCTCGCAGGTCGGCGAAGTCGATGTGCGCATGGAAGATCCCATCCTGCGCCGCCGTGACCGCACGCCTGCCATCACCGTACGGGGCGATATTGCCGAAGCGCTGCAGCCGCCAGACGTGTCTGCGGCGATCTGGAAAGCGTTGCAACCGATCATCGCGACCTTGCCGGCCGGCTACCGTATCGAAATGGCCGGCTCCATCGAGGAGTCGGGCAAGGCCAGCCGGGCGATCCTGCCGCTGCTGCCGATCATGATCGCCCTGACGCTGCTGATCATCATCGTGCAGGTACGCTCGATCTCGGCCATGGTCATGGTGTTCCTTACCTCGCCGCTGGGGTTGATCGGGGTGGTGCCCGTTCTGCTGCTGTTCCAGCAACCGTTCGGCATCAATGCCCTGGTGGGCCTGATCGCGCTGTCGGGCATTCTGATGCGCAACACGCTGATCCTGATCGGGCAGATCCACCACAACCAACGCGACGGGCTCGACCCGTTCAATGCCGTGGTGGAGGCTACGGTACAGCGGGCCAGGCCCGTCCTGCTGACCGCGCTGGCGGCCATCCTCGCGTTCATTCCGCTAACCCATTCGGTGTTCTGGGGCACGCTGGCCTACACCCTGATCGGCGGGACATTCGTCGGCACCATCATGACCCTGGTGTTCCTGCCCGCGATGTACTCCATCTGGTTCAGGATCGGCCGCGACATCACGCCGCCGAAGCGCAAGCCCGAAGCCGAACGACGCACGTACAGTGAAACGAGGAGTGTGCAATGACCGATCTGCAGAACCAGTCCGTAGCGCTGGATGGGCTGGCGCCTCCCAGGGGCAGCCCCATACTGACGGGCAGGCTCGTCGCCTTGCTGGCGTGTCTGTCGGCGATCAGCGTGCTGTCTACCAACATCATCCTTCCTGCGTTCCCGGAAATCGGCCAGGAGCTAGGCGTTTCTTCCCGTGAATTGGGGCTGACCCTCTCCAGTTTCTTCATCACCTTCGCGTTCGCGCAATTGCTGGTGGGGCCGCTGGCGGACCACTACGGGCGCAAGGGATTCGTGTTGGGAGGGCTGGCCCTGTTCGTGATCGGCACAATGGTCGCAGGCGTTGCCGGCACCCTGGATGTGCTGATTGCCGGGCGTGTCATACAGGCGTTGGGGGTGTGCGCCGCAGCCGTGCTGGCGCGGGCCATTGCCCGCGATCTGTTCGACGGCGAGACCCTGGGGCGTGCGTTGTCGCTGACGATGATCGCGACTGCCGCGGCCCCCGGATTTTCACCGTTGCTTGGCAGCCTGTTGACCACCGCCATGGGATGGCGGGCGATCTTCGTGATGGTCGGGGCAGCCGCCGTCCTGATCGCCTGGTTCTACGCCCGCAGCCTTGGCGAAACCTTGCCACCTGGGCGCCGCACGGCGCTATCGGCAGCGAGCGTGGTGTCCGCCTATGGCAGGCTGCTCCGTGATGGCAGGTTCATCCTTCCCGCCGCCTCGGTGAGCTTGTTGATGAGCGGTCTGTTTGCCTCGTTCGCCGCCGCGCCGGCCATCTTGATGAGCGGGATGGGCCTGTCTTCGTTGCAAGCGGGTCTCTACTTCGCCGCCACCGTTTTCGTCGTCTTCGCTGCCGGCCTGGCGGCCCCGCGACTGGCCCATCGTTTTGGCAGCCGAACGATCACCACCCTGGGGCTCGCCACGGCGCTGCTGGCCGGGGCCCTGTTGCTTATCGGGCCGAAGAACCCCGGCCTGGGCTGGTACTCGCTCTCGATGGTGATTTTTCTCTGGGGCATGGGCCTAGCAAACCCATTGGGCACCGCCATCACCATGAGCCCGTTCGGCAAGGAAGCGGGCCTGGCGTCCGCGTTGCTCGGCTTCTTGACCATGGGCGCCGCGGCGATCACCACCTGGCTGGGATCGGTACTCGAATACCCGCCGGTGCTGACCCTGGGGGCTATCCAGGCGACGGTGTGCGCGGTGGCACTGGTGACGTTCTTTTCGAGTAGACGCGGTTAACCTCGCAACGCCGAGGTCAAAGGGGGCAAAAGGCCCGGTCAGGCACGGCCTGCATCCCCGGACCTGAACAGGTGTTCGAAGCCCAGCAGGGTGCTGTCGACGAAGCGCGCGTCAGTGATGTCGGCGGGGAATTGCAACACGCCGTGGATCACCAGCGAAGCCAGCCCGTGGGTGTACGACCAGCCTGCCAGGGCGGCGCGGCGGACGTCGGCGCTGTCGATGTCCTGCCGGAGGATTTCGGCAATGATGCGCTTGAGTTCGCCGAAGGCTTCGTCCCGGGCTTCACGGTATTGCACCGGCATTGCGTCGCCGCCCAGCTCCGGCCCGAACATCAACTGATAGAGCGCCGGGTTGGCGCGGGCGAAGCTGAAATAGGCCAGGCTGGCCTCACGCAGTTTCTGCAGGCCAGCCTGGCCCTGATCGCCCTTGCGCAGCGCCATTCCCAGCTCGCGAAACCCCTGGGCTGCCAGATGGGCAATCAGTTCGGCGCGGTTGGCGTAGTGGTAATAGGCGGCCGTCGAGCTCACGCCAACCCGCTCCGATACCGCGCGAAGCGACAGTTTGGTCGGTCCCACTTCTTCGAGCATTTGTCGCGCGGCGTCGAGAAGCTGCGGCGCGAGGTTGCCTACGTGGTAGGTGTCGCGGGCTCGCTGGGGAGACTTGGTCATGTGGAGGAGGCCTTGATCCTGTGGGTTTCGAAGCGCCGTGATCTTAGCATTCGAAAGTATCTTGACGATGCTAAGATCAGATCTTAGCATCGTTAACATTGCTCCCGTGGTACGCCCATGCCTTCACGGTGCGACCGTCCGGAGCCTTTTTTTGCAATTAAACTAAGCGCTGATAAGTTCGAGGTGAAGCATGAAGCACTACGACGCCGTGGTGATTGGCGCCGGCATCTCGCGGCCTCCCGCCGGCTACGCCGGCCGCAGCGGCCGCCTGAACCGGAGCATGTTCCAGGAACTGCTGGGCGAGATCGGCAACCGGATGTTCTACATCTGCGGCCCGACCTCGTTCAACGACAATTGCATCAGCCTGCTGGGCGAGCTGGGCGTGGCCCGCAGGCGCATTCGCGTCGAGGCCAACGGTGCGCCCAAGGCGCCGGACGAGCAGCATGGCTGGCCGGAAGGCGTGAGCCTGGACGACGAGGTGCAGATCACCGTGCAGGGCAGGGGCAGGTTCCGCAGCAAGGTCGGCGAGCCGCTGCTCAACGCCCTGGAGCGCAATGGCTACTTTGCCGAGAACGCGTGCCGCTCCGGCGAGTGCAGCCTGTGCCGGGTCAAGCTGGTGGCGGGCAGCGTGTTCAACCCCCAGGAGGCGCGCCTGCGCACGTCCGACCGCGATTTCGGCTGGATTTATTCCTGCGTGGCCTTTCCCACGGGCGATATTGAAGTGCTGTTGTGAGTCGCCGCGTTGCGCTGGCAGCGCGATTGGCTAGGCTCTGTCTGGATAGCTGATTGGAGGATGCCCGCATGGGAACCAGATTGAATCTCGCCGTAGCGCTCTCGTTGGTAATGGGGATAAGCCCGATGCTGCTGGCAGACCCCGGAAAAGGAAAAGGCCACGACAAGGGTGGTCAACACGGCAACCAGGGGCATCAAGGCAACGGCAGCGACTGGCAGGGAGGGCCTGCCATCGACTTGGGCGGGGTGCGGGTCATACTTAACGACAATCGTGCCTACTGGAACCCGGGCTCCGCGCTACCGCCAGGGATCCAGAAAAACCTGGCACGTGGCAAGCCGCTTCCGCCTGGGATCGCCAGGAAGCTGGACGGCAGGCTGGTGGGACGACTTCCTCACTATGAGGGCTATGAGTGGCAGCAGGCTGGCACCGACCTGTTGCTGGTGGCCATCGCCTCGGGTGTCATCTACGAGGTGCTGCATAACGTGCTGGATTGAGGTCGCCAGCCCTGCCGGGGAAAAGTGGCGCACCCGTCGCCCAGGCTGCAGCGGGTGACGAGGTGCGATCACTTGGCGGGAGAAGGCAAAATCACCGCGAAAAGGGTGCCGTCCTGTTCGGTCGATTCCACTTCGATCCTTCCGCCGTGCCCTGCGACGATCTCCGCCGCGATGAACAGGCCCAGGCCGAGCCCCGCCGCAGAGCCTCGCTCACCGGCCGAATAGCTTGAATATCGACCTTCAGGTTTGAAGATATAGGGCATCACCTCGGGTGCAATAGGCTCTCCCTCGTTATGAATGCTGACCCGCGCAACGCCCTGTGCCTCGGCTATGGTGACCTTGATCGGGGCGGTGGAGTCGCCATGCCGAAGGGCGTTGCCAATCAGGTTGGTGAACACCTGGGAGAGGCGCTCCGGATCGAACCGGCCGGTTATATGGGCCTGCTCATCGAGAACGATGCTGGCATGCGGAGATCCGGTGCGTAGCTCGGCAATCGCAGCGCGGCAGATCGGGTTCAACTCTGCGCTCTGCAGGTCCACTGGAATACCGCTACCCAGGTTGCAGCGAGCCAGATCCAGCAGGTCCCTGATCAAGGCGTCTGCGCGGCGCGCGCTGACACAGACCTGCGCCGCCAGATCCATGCCTTTCTCATCCAGCCCCTGTTGCCGCTGGATCAACTCGCCAGCCATGAGGATCGCGCCCAACGGGGAGCGCAGATCATGGCCTAGCACTGCCAGCACCGTTTTCCGGGTTGATTCGACGGCCGCTCCATAGGCCGCGATCGACTCTGCCAGCGCCTGGTCGATTGCCTCGTTGAACCTGATCATGTCCTGGACCCGATGCGGGTCTGCGAACGTCTCCTGCTCCAGCCAGAGCGCCAATACGCTTGCGCGCAACGCCCTGTATTCGGACACCAGCTGATCCATGGAAAACCCGGCTATCAAGCGCGCGACTGCGTGGGTCTGCGCGGCGGTATCGCTTGAACTCGTAGGGCCTCTTCCCTGGGCCTTCTCGGCTTGCTGGTGCCTGGTTTGTGCGGTTCGCATATCGGCGACCACCGTGTGCAGCATCATTTCGGCATGATCTCGCAAGCCGATCGAGTCCAGCTTCGGCAGCTCTGTTTCAACCGAGCGAGCGTAGTTCTCCCACGCCTGGAGAATCATCTCCATGTCGTTTTCGATGAAATCAAACAATCTCATGGAAGGGCGACCCCTGTTCTTGAGAAAGGCGCCCGAAAAGCCTAGCCCACATGTCATTGGATCACCACGCCCGTTTGAGCATCGGGCAACGTCGCACACGGTGCCGACAGTGTTCGCCCGGAGCATGATGGTCATCCTTCAAACCGCCTACCCTGCCACCCCGGCAAGGCGTAATCCTTGAAAACCAACCACCCGATCCCATGGGCGCACCGTACATGCGCGTCGACTTCAGACCCGCTCAAGCCTCGGACGCGCACGACATTGCGCGCTTCTTTCAACTGACATCGGAAGGCATGGCCGATTACATATGGAGCAAGCTTGCCGCGCCTGGAGAAGCCTTGCTGGATGTCGGTGCGTCTCGCTATGCCAGGGAGCAGGGCGACTTTTCCTACAAGAACTGCCTGATGGCCACTTTCGAAGGGCGTGTCATCGGCATGATGCATAGCTATGCCTTGCGCGAGATCCCAGACAGGTCGGTCGAGACAGACCCGGTCCTCGCCCCTTATTCCGACATGGAAATACCCGGCACCTTGTATATATCCAGCCTGGCCCTGGATGAGGCCTGGCGCAGCCAGGGGCTGGGCGTCCAGTTTCTTCGCCACGCCCAGCAACGCGCCGAGGACGCTGGCCTGGATGGGCTATGCCTGATCGATTATGCAGAAAACCACGGTGCGCGCCGCTTCTACGAGCGTCACGGGTTCCGGATTGTCAAAACCTGCCAGATCGTTCCGCACCCGATGCTGGGCGTAACCGGTGAAGCCTATTTGATGTATCGCCCTAACCACGAAGCCCGAGAAAAAACCATGAACATGAAGAAGACACTAACCGTGTTCCGCGATCTGGAAATCCAACCGGTGCGCGACCTTCCCTTTTTTGAAGAGGTCGTTGAAGGCACCCCCCATACATTGACGTCGAAGTACTATCACGATGAACAGCACGGTCGCATTTCCGGAGAATGGCAAGCCAGTACCGGAGCGTGGCGCATCGACTATAAGGTCTGGGAGTTCTGCCATGTCCTGAGTGGATGCTGTGTCATCGAACTCGAGGGTTGTGCCCCCGTCACACTGGCCGCCGGCGACACCTTCATTATCGAACCGGGCGCCAAGGGCAAATGGACCGTGCTGGAAGACATGAAAAAGAATTTCGTGATCCTCTTGCCCGCGAACTAGATCGAGCGCTGAGCAGGAGCGCTTTGCCTGCTTGCCCGATAGCAGCGCTCGATGCTCTTGCGCAGGCTTCATGCCTGGAACAACCCACGAACGACCTCTCTCAGCCAGCGGTTCCCGGTGTCCTGGTGGTAGCGGGCGTGCCAGTGCTGCTTGACCGTGAACCCCTCCACTTCGAACGGGCAATCATGCACCCGCAGCCCATGCATGTCGGCCAGGGTCTGCCCGATATGCCGCGGCAAGGTGGCCAGCAGGTCGGCCGTCCCGATGATCATCCCCAGCCCGAGAAACCCCGGTAGCTCGAGCATGATCCGCCGCTCGATGCCAGCCCGTGCCAGCCCTGCCTCCAGCAGCTTCTGCCCGGTGCCGGAACTGACCTGCACATGCCCCTCGGCGCGGTAGCGCGCCAGGTTCATGCCCTTGCGCAGGCGTGGGTGTTGCGGATTGCTCAGGCACACCCAGTCCTGCTCGAACAGCACCTGCTGGTACATCCCTCCACCCAGGGAAGGCACGAAGCCGATGGCCAGGTCCGCCTCGCCGGATTCCAGCGCGCTTTCGGTGTTGCCGTCGATCCGCGCCGCCTCCAGGCGGATGCCCGGCGCATGGCTGCGCAGGTGGTTGAGGAGGCTTGGCAGCAAGGTGATATGGCTGGCGTCACTGACACACAGGCGAAAGCGCCGCTGCGCGCTGGCCGGAATGAACTGCGGCTCCCAGGTGGTCAGCCGGCGCATGGATTCGAGCACTTCGCGGCACGGCCCGATCAACTGGTCGGCCCGCGGGGTAGGGGCCATGCCACCCGGAGTACGCACGAACAACGGGTCGTTCAACTGCTCGCGCAGGCGTGCTAGCCAGATGCTGATGGTCGGCTGGCTCTGTCCGAGCTGCTCGGCGGCGCGGGTCACGCTGCGGCATTGGTACAGCACTTCGAACAACTGCAGCAGCTTGGGGTCCGGCAGGGGCGCCAGTGTTGTCATTATTGCAAATCCCAATAGCGGTATTGGCGCCATTGTATAGCTCAAATAATCGTCGCTGCATAAGGTAGTCGCAAACCACAGGAGGTCTGCGATTTGAAAATCTGCATTCTGGGTGCCGGCGCCCTGGGCTGTGCCATCGGCGCAGCGTTGAGCGAGGCCGGGCACGACACCTGGCTGATCAACCGTAGCCGCGCGCACGTCGACGCCATGAACGCGAACGGGCTGCAGGTGCATGACGAGCGCGGTGAGCGCCAGGTACGGGTCAATGCGACCACCGACGCCAACGACGTCGGTGTAGCCGACCTGGTCGTGGTACTGGTGAAGTCGTTCCACACCGCCGAGGCGATCGCCGGGGCCACGGCCTTGCTGGGGCCGCAGACGCTGGTGCTGTCGCTGCAGAACGGCCTGGGGCACGAGGACATCCTGGCCGAAGCGGTGGGCCGGGAGCGGGTGCTGGCTGGCAAGACCTATGTCGGTGGTGTCTTGCTGGCGCCGGGTTGCGTTCGTGCCGGGGTGGCGGGCAAGCACACCTATATCGGGGAACTCGACGGGCAATCGACCCCGCGCGTGCAAGCGATCGCCGAGGCCTTCAACGGTGCCGGACTGGCCACCACGGTCAGCGACAACATCCTCGGCACCATGTGGGACAAGCTGCTGGTGAATGTCGCCACCGGCGCACTCAGCGGCATCACCATGCTCAATTACGGCCAGTTGTACGCCGAGCCGTTGCTGGCGCACACCGCCAGGGCGGCGGTGGCCGAAGCCATCGCCGTGGCCGAACGTGCCGGTGTCCGCCTGAGCCTGAACAGCCCCGACGCCGCCTGGCAACTGGCGGCCGAAGGTCTGCCGGCAAGCTTCAGTACCTCGATGTTGCAGAGCCTGGAAAAAGGCTCGGTCACCGAAATCGACTTCATCAATGGCGCCGTCGTGCGCTGGGGCGAGCGTCATGGCATCGCCACCCCGGTCAACGCCACCTTGGTGGCCTGCATCAAGGGCATCGAACGCGCAATGGCCGATCACCAGAAAGAGGGCAATTCATGAGCCAGCCGAAAGCCTACCTCGAACACGTCGCCTTCTGGGTGCGTGACATCCACTGGCACATCCGCTTTTTCAGCGAGGTGTGCGGCATGACCATGCGTGAAGTGCAGGGTGATCCCGAGCAGCCGGCGCAGTACTGGACCCTTGGAGGCCTTCAGTTCATTCACCAGCCGGACTTTGCCGGGCCGGAAGGGCGCATGGCGCACCTGGGCATCATGTGCGAGGACCTTGAGGCCGCACTGGCGGCGGCTCGACGCTTCGCTGTCAGCGAAATGCCCCAGGGCCGCAACTGGCTGCGCCTGCCTGACGGCCTGGCGGTGGAATTCATCCAGGCGCGGCCGGCCGGGTGCGTGGCCCAGGCACTGGCCATCGACCCACGTGCGGAGGTAGAGGCATGAAGGTGGTGGAAAAATACTGGGACGATGCCCGCGAAGGCGACGAATGCATCAGCCCCACCTACACCGTGACCCGCGAGCGCATCATGGCCTACGCCGACCTGACCGGCGACCACACCCCGGTGCATGTCGATGAGGCCTACGCCAACGCCAGCCACTTTGGCTGCCTGGTCGCCCACGGGCTGTTCGGCCTGTCGATTGCCGACGGCCTGAAAACCCAATGCGAGTACCGCTTCGTGCCGGGCATGTCGCTGGGCTGGACCTGGGACTTCGTCCTGCCGATCAAGGTCAACGATGTGCTGCACGTGCGCATGCGCGTGGGCGCGATGCGCCCGAGCAACAGTCGGCCGGGGTGGGGCATCGTGGTGTTGCCGTCGGAACTGATCAATCAGCACGGCGAAGTCGTGCAGCGCGGCGAGCACCGGCTGATGGTGCCAAGGAGGGCGCAAGCATGAGCCAGGCACTGCCTTTGGCGGGAATCCGCGTTATCGACTACAGCCACTTCCTCGCCGGTCCCTATGTCGGGCGGTGCCTGGCGGCGCTGGGCGCCGAGGTGATCAAGGTCGAACGGCCGGGGAGCGGCGACGCCGGTCGCCAGCACGCCTTCACCCTGGACGACCAGCAGAGTGGCTACTTCCTGCAACTGAACATGGGCAAGCAGGGCGTTAGCGTGAACATGAAGGACCCACGCGGCAAGGTCTTCATGCAGCGCCTGACCGATTCGGCCGACGTGTTCATCGAGAACTATCGCCCTGGTGCCCTGGACAAGCTTGGGCTGGGCTACGCCGAACTGTCGGCGCGCAACCCGCGCCTGGTGTACTGCTCGATTTCCGCCTACGGCCACACCGGGCCGGATGCCCATCGCGCCGGCTTCGGACTGATTGCCGAAGCCAAGAGCGGGATCATGCAGATGGTCGGCGTGCCGGGGGAAGCACCGCCGTTGCTGCGGATTTCGCTGGGCGACATGTACACCGGCATCCACGCGGTCGCGGCGATCAACGCGGCGTTGCTGGGGAGGGTGAGCAGTGGCCGCGGCCAGCACATCGACATGGCCCTGTACGACACGCTGGTGTCGATGCATGAATACGCCGTGCAGTGCTTCACCTTGTCGGACGGCACCGTGCTGCCCGAGCAGACCGGGCATGACATGCCGACTTCCACCTTGTATGGCGTGTTCCGCGCTGCCGACGGCGACCTGGTGATCGCGGCCCAGGTCGATGATGCCTGGCAGCGCTTTGCCGCCATGCTCGAAGCCAACGGCGGCCCGGCAGGCTTCGCCAGTGACCGCCGTTACCACAGTCTGAGCGGCCGCAATGCGCACCGCCAGGCGATTCTGGCGGTGGTGCGCGACTGGGTGGGCGCGCGCTCCGTGGCCGGGATTCTGGCACTGCTCGATGCCATCGACGTGCCCGGCGCCAAGGTCCAGCGCATCGACGAGGTGCTGGCCGACCCGCAGATCCAGGCGCGCAATATGGTCATCGAGCAGCAGCACCCGCGCTTCGGCACGTTGCGCCTGCCTAACCTGCCGTTCCGCTTTTCCGATTGCGACACCACGGTCCGCCAGGTCGCCCCGGACCTTGGCCAGCACAACGCCGAAGTGGCCGCCGCGCTCGGCTTCAGCCCTGAAGAAATCACCGCCATGCAGGCAGACGGTGTCCTGTTCACCCACGGAGATGCACGATGAGCGACCGCTATGCAGTGATCGGCCGACCGATCAACCACACCAAGTCACCGCTGATTCACGGCCTGTTCGCCCAGGCCAGTAGCCAGGTGCTGGAGTACGGGGCGATCGAGGGATCGCTGGAGGATTTCGAGGCCCAGGTGCAGCAGTTTCGCGACGAGGGCGGGCGGGGGATGAACATCACCGCGCCGTTCAAGCTGCGGGCCTTCGAGCTGGCCGAGCGGCGCAGCGAGCGTGCGCAACTGGCCCGTGCGGCCAATGCCTTGAAGTTCGAGGATGGCCTTGTCGTCGCCGAGAACTTCGATGGTATCGGCCTGCTGCGCGATATCGAGGAAAACCTTGGTGAGCCGCTGCGCAACCGACGCGTGCTGGTACTGGGCGCCGGTGGCGCAGTGCGTGGTGCGTTGTTGCCTTTCCTGCAAGCCGGGCCTGGCGAGTTGGTGCTGGCCAACCGCGACATGACCAAGCCCCTGGCGCTGCGCAACGAACTCGACCACCCACGGCTGCGCATCAGTCGCTATGAAGCGTTGCAGGGGCAAACCTTCGATATCGTGGTCAACGCCACGTCCGCAAGCCTGGTCGGTGAATTGCCGCCGTTGCCTGGCGGTGTGCTCGGGGAGGCACGGTTGGCGTACGAGCTGGCGTATGGCAAGGGGCTTACCCCGTTCCTGCGCCAGGCCCGCGAGGAAGGGGTCGCCCGCCTGGCGGACGGCGTGGGCATGCTCGTCGAGCAGGCGGCGGAGGCCTTTGCCTGGTGGCGCGGGGTGCGGCCCGATACCCGTGTCGTTATCGATCGACTGACCATTGCGCTGGAGTAGGCTCAGGGGCATGGGTATCTACACACCTTTTGAGGTAAGAAGGCTCCGTCAGTAGATCGCATCAGGGCTGGCAGGTGCTTGTCATGACTTTTCCGGCGTCCTTG
>NZ_JAOECN010000040.1:0-42677 GCF_029836855.1 Pseudomonas sp. GD04058 | reverse complement strand
TGCAACATGTTCTGGATCTGCTGCACCGACTCCTGGGTCCTGCGGGCCAGGTTGCGCACCTCGTCCGCCACCACCGCGAACCCCCGGCCGCCTTCCCCGGCGCGGGCTGCCTCGATGGCCGCATTCAACGCCAGCAGGTTGGTCTGTTCGGCGATCCCGCGGATCACCCCGGCGACCTGGGCGATATGCCCGTAGGTGGCCTGGATGCTGGCCTGCTCCCGGTCATGCAGGCTGGCGGCGGTCTTCTCGTCGCTGATCTCGCGCACCGCACCGGTCACCCAGGTCAGCCGTCCCTTGGCATCGCGCAGGCAGCGCCCGCGCTCGCGGAACCAAACCTCGCCACGGGTCTTGTGGCGCATGCGGTACTCCACCGCGTAGACACCGTCGCCACCACTGTCGACCATCGAGGCATTGAAGGCTTTCATCACGTTCTTCAGGTCGTCGGCATTGACCACGCCGAAGTAGCTGTCCCAGCCATCGGGAAACTCCTCGCGGCTGTAGCCGATCAGGGCGCGGAACTGCTCCGACCAGCGAATCACGTTGTGCGGATGGTCCGGATCACCGTTGACCACGTTCATCGCCCAGCAGCCTTCGGTAAGGGTGCGCTGGGTCAACTCCCAGACCTGGCGGTCTTCGCTCCAGCGCTCGCGCTCGGCACTCAACACCTGCAGTTGCTGTGCAACGGCATCGCGCTCCGTGGTCAGCTGCTGCACCCGCGCATCGGCCTCGGCCAGGCGCTGTTGCAGCGCATCCAGCTCATCCGCGGTGCACGGCGGTGCTACATAACCCTCGGCCTGCTGGCGAATCCGTTGCAGTTCGCTCCAGTCCCTTTGCAGATGTTCAAGCGTGCCGAGCAGCCGCGGCTGGCGCTGCAATAGCGGTGAATGGCCCGTAACAGAGCCATTGCGAGAAAGTTGTTCGAGCCACTGGCTGAGCTCGTTGGCCAGGTCGCTGGACGCTTTGCTGAACCACATCGTCAGGTTCTCCATGCAAAAGGGACAATCCCTGTCCCGATTACCTGCAATTTCCCATCCAGTTTCACGCACGCACCCGACGTTTTTCCGGATCGTAGGCGATGGTGCTGGCCGTCACGGTCGCGGTGATGCGTTTCTGCTGGCCATCGAGCTTGCCTACTTCGATCTGCATGCCTGGCGCGCAATGGGCCACGTCCAGGCGACACAGGGCGATGTTGCGCCCCAGCACGGGCGAGCGGGTGGCACTGGTGATGACCCCGACCTGGGCCCGGCCGACCCGCACGCAATCGCCGTGGGCCGCGGTTTCATTGCCCTCCAGCAGCAGCCCGACAAGGCGCCGCTGCGGCTCGGCACTGCGCCGCAACAGGGCGGTGCGGCCGATGAAGTCGGCCTGCTTGCTGTTCAGCGGTACGCAGAAGCCGATGCCGGCCTCGAACGGGTCGGTCTGGTCGCAGAAGTCGTAGCCGGAGAAGATCAGCCCGGCCTCGATGCGCAGCATGTCCAGCGCATCCAGCCCCAGCGGCACCAGCCCCAGCGGATCACCCAACTGCCAGAGCCGGGTCCAGATCGCCATGGCATCCCGTGGGTGACACCAGATCTCGTAGCCCAGCTCACCGGTATAACCGGTACGCGAAACCATCAGTGGCGGGCCGTTGTAGTCGTCGAGGCGCCCGGTGAGGAAGCGGAACCAGCCCAGGTCTTCCAGTGCCGGCTGGGTGCCCGGCGTCCAGATCATGCCCTTGAGCAGGGCACGGGCCAGGGGGCCCTGCACCGCTATATTGTGGATCTGCTCGGAAGCGCTCTTGACCCACACCTTCATGCCCAGCCGCGCCGCCTGCTCGCGCAACCAGTCGCCGGCATGCTCCTCGCCGCCGATCCAGCGGAACGCATCGGCGCCAAGGCGCAGGAGCGTGCCGTCATCGAGCATGCCGCCGTGCTCGTAGCACATGGCGCTGTACACTACCTGGCCCACCGCGAGCTTGCGCACGTCGCGGGTCAGGCAGTAGTCGAGCAGGGCCTCGGCGTCGGGGCCGAGCACTTCGAATTTGCGCAGCGCCGAAAGGTCCATCACCGCCACCCGTTCGCGGCAGCCATGGTACTCGGCGAGGGTGCCGTAGCCGTCGAACTGGCGCGGGGTCCAGAAGCCGCGGTATTCGGTGAATTGCCGGGTAAGGGCGCTGGTGCCGGGGTGGAAGCCGCTTTCGCGGGTCAGTTGCGCTGGAGCGTCGGGGGCTTTGCGAGTGGCCATGGCGAGACTGAAGCGCTCCTTGGCGCAATAGACGCGGATATGGATGTCGGTGGGCTGCCAGCCGTTGGCCGGGTCGATATCGTCCGGGCACGAGCTGCTGGCGCAGACCAGGTCGGTCATGGCGCGCAGCAGTACGTAGTCGCCGGGCCGCGACCAGGGTTCATCGACGGTCAGTTGCTGGTGGGCATCCACAGCGGTGTTGAAGAAAAAGTTGATCGCCGGCCAGCCCGCCCGCGGCGTCACGCCATGGCGGGCCAGCACTCGGCTGATGTTGTCGCTGCAGTTGTCATGGCCGAAATAGCCCTGGGCCTCGTAGTAGCGCGCCGTGCAGGCCAGGGCGAAAGTGTCGTGGCGGCCAACGGTATCGCGCACCACTTCGAGCATGGGTTGCAGGTTGCGGTCGTAGAAGCGGCTGAACAGGCCCGGGCCGGGATAGGCATTGCCGTTGAGCGTGCGCGTCACGGTCGGGTCCAGGTCGATCTGGGCGCCGCTGTCCAGGCCTCGCCGGTCGAAAGCGACGAAGTCCGAACACTGCCGGCCGGCCACATCCAGCACCTGGATGTACTGCCCGGCGCCGACCTGGTAGTCGCGGGCGGTGCCGGGGGTGATGGTGAACTCGTCCAGCACCTCGCCCAGCGGTGCGGGCAACGGCGGTACAAAGGCCGCCCGCGCAGTGGCCCGGCGTACCAGCAGGCGCAGTTCGCTGGCCCGCGCCTGGCTGTCCACCGGCGTGGCGCCGCCGGGGGCGGCCACCAGTACCAGCAGGTTTTCACCGCTATGGAACACCCGGCTGTGTCCCGCCGGTGTTGCCTCGGACCAGAGCCGTGCGGCGTCCGGCAACTGTCGGCAGTCGATGCCACGGCGGGCCAGTCCCGCCGTCACATGGGCTGCCTCGCGGCTGCCGTCATGCAGCAGATGGCCGATAAACGCCGCACCGGGGCTGGGGCGCAAGCCCAGGGCGCCGAGCGCCTGGCGGTTGCCGGCGAAGGCCAGTAGTTCGGCGCGCTGGTCGCCTTCGACGTCGATCACTTCCAGGCGATCACCGGGCTCCAGCTCCACTACCGTGAGCCCACCCGGCGCCACGCGGTGGCGTTCCACCAGCGGATTGCGGGCAAACAGCGCCGGCTCCTGCGGCCGTGAAATCACGGGTGCTTGCATGGGCTGCTCCTCAAGGTGCCGTGCGCTTGCCTGGGCCCGGCTGTTCGGCCAGGTAGGCCTCCAGCGAGTCGTCCAGCGCTTCCAGCCAGGGGGTGTGATGGGGCGTAGCGAGGGTTCCGGTGATCAGCGAGCGATGGCACTTGTCGCGGTAGCCCATGATGTTTTCGTACTTGTCATGCTTCCATTGCAGGAAGGTGCGGTTGACCTCGGCGATATCGAAGCTGGGATAGTCGGTGGCCGCGATCAACTGGCGAATGTATTCACCCTGGAATTCGAACATCTGCTGGGCGTTCTCCAGCTTCAGTTCCTCTTCGCGCCAGGCCTGGTCTTCGGCATGCATGGCGGCCTGGTCGGGCAGGGCGATGCGCCCGAGGATCACGTCGCGGGCATACCAGGCCTGGGCATCGAACATGTTGAAGCTGTACCACTGGTCCTGCATGCCGAGGTAGGCCAGCCGCGGGTTCTGCTCCCAGAACACGCCCTTGTACAGGTTCAGCGGCCACAGGCGGTTGTCGGTCTTCAGGCGCAGGTCTTCCGGAAGGAAGGGGAAATGGTGCTTGTATCCCGTGCAGAGGATGATCGCGTCGATGTGCTTGCTGCTGCCGTCGACGAAGAACGCGGTGCTGCCCGTGACGTGGGTCAACAAGGGTTTTTCCTCCCAGTTCTGCGGCCACTGGTAGCCCATGGGCGCGCTGCGGTAGCAACTGGTGATGCTGCGCGCGCCGTATTTGAAGCATTGCGAACCGATGTCCTCGGCGGAGTAGCTGCCGCCGACGATCAGCACGTCCTTGCCTTTGAATTCCAGGGCGTCGCGGAAGTCGTGGGCGTGCAGGATGCGTCCGGCGAAGCTTTCGAAGCCGGGGAAGCTCGGGACGTTGGGGGTGGAGAAGTGCCCGCTGGCGACCACCACGTAGTCGAAGGTTTCGCTGGAGGTCAGGTCGTCGGCGTAGCTGTGGGCGGTGACCACGAAGGTCTGGCTGTCGGCGTCGAAGCGCACATCGCGCACGGCGGTATTGAAGCGGATCAGCTCGCGCACCCCGGCTTTCTCCACCCGGCCCTTGATGTAGTCCCAGAGCACCTCTCTTGGCGGGTATGAGCCCATGGGCCGGCCGAAGTGCTCGTCGAAGCTGTAGTCGGCGAACTCCAGGCATTCCTTTGGCCCGTTGGACCAGAGGTAGCGATACATGCTGCCGTGAACCGGCTCGCCGTGCTGGTCGAGGCCGGTGCGCCAGGTGTAGTTCCACATCCCGCCCCAGTCGGCCTGCTTCTCGAAGCACACCAGCTCGGGGATGTCCGCGCCCTTGGCCCGGGCGGACTGGAAGGCTCGCAACTGGGCCAGGCCGCAGGGGCCGGCGCCGATGATGGCAACGCGTTGGTTCATGGTATCTACTCCGCATTCGGAACTGTAGTAATCCAGAGGGCGCCGCGGACCCTGTGGGAGCGGGTTTACCCGCGATGACGTCAGTGGGCCCTCCATCGCAATCGCGGGTGAACCCGCTCCCACAGGGTTCGCGGTGTGCTTGAGGGCTAGCGGAAAATCACCGTGCGCTCGCCGTTGAGGAACACCCGGTGCTCCAGGTGGTATTTCACCGCCCGCGACAGGGCCACGGTCTCGGTGTCGCGGCCGATGCGCACCAGGTCGTCGGGCAGCCAGGCGTGATCGACGCGCTGCACTTCCTGCTCGATGATCGGTCCTTCGTCGAGGTCCGAGGTGACGTAGTGGGCGGTTGCACCGATCAGCTTCACGCCCCGCGCATAGGCCTGGTGATAGGGCTTGGCGCCCTTGAACCCCGGCAGGAACGAGTGATGGATATTGATCGCCCGTCCCGAAAGCTGGCGGCACAGGTCATCGGAGAGGATCTGCATGTAGCGGGCGAGGACCACCAGTTCGGTGCCGGTTTCTTCCACCAGTTGCAGCAGCGCGGCCTCCTGCTGGGCCTTGGTGTCTTTGGTCACCGGCAGGTAGACGAAGCGGATGCCCTCGCGCTCGGCCATGGCCCGCAGGTCGAGGTGGTTGGAAACGATGGCGGTGATGCGCATGTCCAGCTCGCCTTTCTGATGGCGATAGAGCAGGTCGGTCAGGCAATGGTCGTACTTGCTGACCATCAGCAGCACCGGCATGGGCCGGTTGCCTTCGAACAGTTCCCAGTCCATGGCGAAGGGCACGGCGGTATCGGTGAAGCCTTCACGCAGGGCATCCAGCCCGGGCTTGATCCCGTCGTTGAACCGGAACACCGCGCGCATGAAGAAGCGCCCGGCCAGTTCGTCGTCGAACTGCGCCAGTTCGCTGATATAGCACTGGCGCCCGGCCAGGTAGGTGGTCACCGCCGCCACGATGCCGGAGGTGGCCGGGCAGCTGATCTTGAGGATGTAGTGGGTCATGGTCGTGGTCTCGTCAGCCCTTGGCGGTGCGCTTTTTCTTTTCCGGATCGTCGAACGGCAGGCTGTGGGCGATGGCCTTGGCGACGAGGCTGCCGCGCACTTCAAGGGGCAGGCCCTGGGTGGCGATCTGCGGCTCGACCCGGGCGATAGCCATGGAGCGTTCGGTCAGGCGCGAGTACATGGCGCAGGTGATCACCCCGACCTGGCGGCCGTCGTGCCACAGGGTGTCGCCGTTCTGCGCGGCACTGTGGCCGTCGAGCAGCACGCCGTAGATCCTGAAGCGCTCCTTGCCCTGCAGGCGCAGGTGCTCGCCGGCGCCACGGAAGTCCTGCTTGCCGGGGGACACGGTGAAGTCCAGCCCCAGTTCCCACAGGGTGTCGCCGGCCTTCTGGTCGGCGAAGGGGTACATCTGCGAGTTGTCGTAGGGGTAGAACAGCAGGTAGCTCTCGACCCGCAGCCAGTCCAGGGCCGTGAAGGCACAGGGAATGATGCCGTGGCCGGCGCCTTGCTCGAGGATGCTGTCCCAGATCAGCGGCGCATCGGCAGCCTTGCAGAAGATTTCGTAGCCGCGTTCGCCGGTGTAGCCGGTGCGGGAGATCATCACCGGGCGCTCGAACAGTTTGGTCTGCAGGTGATGGAAGTACGGCAGCTCGCGGATGCCGGGCACGTGCTCGGCGAGGAAGTCCACGGCCTTCGGCCCTTGCAGCGACAGGTCGTGCAGGTCGTCGTCGAACAGCACCGCCACCTGCCGGCCCTGGGCCGAGCGCACCAGCATCTCGTGGCCGCTGCCGGCGCCGTGGACCACCATGAAGGCATTGGGGCCGGTGCGGTAGACGATGCAGTCGTCGGCGAAGGTGCCGTCTTCATTGAGCATGCAGGCGTACACCGACTTGCCCGGATAGAGCCTGGAGATATCCCGGGTGGTGGCGTCCTGCAGCAGGCTTTCGGCGTGGGGGCCGACATAGTGGACCTTCTTCAGCCCGGAAACGTCCATCAGCCCGGCACGGGTACGGATGGCTTCGTGGTGGTCGGCAAGATCGCTGGCGTAGGTCCAGGCGGTGCCCATCCCGTTCCAGTCTTCGAGTTTCGAACCGAGCGCCAGGTGGCGTTCGCGGAGCGCGCTGATGCGCCAGGAGTTGGCCATGGTAAATGTCCTTTTGTCGTGATGAGTCGGGTTCAGGCTTGGGGATCGAACGGTCGTAGCCAGTCCAGCAGTGGCTGGCGGTACCGGCTGATGCCCTTGTAGTCGGCGATCGGCTCCGGCAGGTCGCGCATCACCCGGTACAGGCGTTGCGCCCAGGCCGGGTTGGTGACCAGTTCGTCCAGGCTGATGAGGTAGGTGCGGATGCTGAACATCAGCGCGTTGGAGCGCGGCAGGCGCACCATCAACTGCAGCTCGACCCGCAGGTGCACCAGGGCCCCGGCGTTGTCGGCGGTGACCTTGCCGCGGTCGCTGCCCCACTGGTGATACGTCTCGGGCGAGGTGTCCAGGCGCGGGTTGATGGTCAGGGTCCAGTTCAGGCGGCGCACCGGCTGGCCGACCTGGATGTTCAGCAGGTATTTCAAGGCCCGCTCGAACACGCCGGCGCGATGGGCCATGGGCACCGGCGCGTGCCATTGCTGGAAGCTCATGCCAGCGTCGAAGCGCAGCGACCAGTCGGCCGGGCAGGTGACCATGCCGGCGTCCATGAACAGGTCGTTGTCGCGCTGGTCGAGCAGGGCGAAGTCGCCCTGCATCTGCCGGGTGATGTACTCAAGAGGCTCGCACGGCAGGGTGGCCGGGTCGCCGAAGGTGAAGCGCTGGTCGATGCCCAGGGCCAGGTTCTGCCAGTGCCAGGCATCGCCGTCGCGGGCCAGGCGGAAGTATTGCGGGTAGTCCGTGGCCAGGCTTTGCATCAGCAGGGCCAGGCTGTCCCAGGCGGCCTGGGCCATGTGCGGCATCACCAGGCAGCGCTGCGGGTCCAGTTCGAGCACGCGGGCACGCTCGGCCATCTCCGAGACGTAATGCTCATCGACGTCGAACAGATGCTCGAACACCGAGCCGGGATCGCGGGAGGTGGCCGGCTCCAGGTTCACCGAGTACATGTACTGGTCTTCCGGGAACGGGAAGGGAAAGCGGGCGATGGCTTCGGCGCTGTTGGCGAAGCTGAAGTCGTCCCGGTAGGTTTCCAGTGGCTTGAAGGTCAGGGTCATGGCGAAGGCTCCGGGTCAGATATCCAGCAGGATCGGGCTGCCGCAGCCACGGGATACGCAGGGCATCAGGCTGGTGGCACGCTCGTTGGCGGCGAGGAAGTGGTCGCGGTGCTCGACGTCGCCTTTCAGGTAGGGCGTCTGGCACTGGCCGCACACGCCGCCACGGCACAGGTTGGGGATTTCGACGCCGGCGGCTTCGAGGGCTTCGAGCAGGCTTTGCTCGGCACCGACCTGCAACTGGCGGCCGCTGCGCTGCAGCTCGACGCTGAAGGGCAGGCCCGGTTCGGCCGCGGCAAAGGCTTCGCTGTGAACGCGGCGCGGACTCCAGCCCTGGGCGGCGGCCTGTTCGGCTATCGCCAGCAGCAGGGATTGCGGGCCGCAGCTGTAAACGTGGGCGCCCAGTGGGCGGTCCTTGAGCAGCGCCCGGGCATCCAGGCGACGGATGCCGGCGGGGTACTCGTGCAGGCGCGGGCCGAGCGACTGGCGCAGTTCGCCCAGGTAGGCATCGCTGCTGCCGCTGCGGTAGGCGTAGTGCAGCTCGAAGTCTTCGCCGCGGCGCAGCAGCTCGCGACTGTGGGCCATGAAGGGGGTGATGCCGATCCCGGCGGCCACCAGCAGGTGCTGCCGGGCCTTGCTGTAGAGCGGGAAGAGGTTGGCCGGGGCGCTGATGCGCAAGCGATCGCCACTGCACAGTACCTGGTGCAGGTAGCGCGAGCCGCCCCGGGAGTTGTCCTGATGGCGCACGGCGATGCGGTATTCGCTGTTGTCCGCCGGGTCGCCGAGCAGCGAATAGGCATTGCGCCGTCCATCGGGCAGGTGCACCTGGACGTGGCTTCCGGCGGAAAAGCCGGGCAGGGCGCCGTCGATGGCTTGCAGGCGGTACTCGCGGATCACCGGGGTCAGTTCATGGATGGCGGCGACGCGGACATCGATCATGGGCGGGGCTCTCCATTCGGCAGGTCGGCATACGGCAGGTCGGCATCGGCGCATACACCCAGGTAGGCGCCAAGGCGTTGCGAGAAGTGGCGCCGCACCTCCAGGTGTACGCCGCAGTGGGCGCAGGTCAGGGATTCGGCGGCGCTGGCCGGCTGGCACTGGGCGCAGTGCACGCAGAACACCCGGCGGCTGCCCGGCAGGCGGCTGAGAAGGATTTCATCGCCCTGCAGGCCGGCGGCCTGGGCCAGGGCTTGCAGCGGCCAGATGAACGCTTCGTCGCCGCGCAATTCCAGGCGCAGGCCGCAGCGGGCCAGTTCAAGGCGGGCGGCGAGGGCCTGCTGCAAGGCAGCGTTGCTGGCGTAATCGCCCTGCACCAGCTGCTGCGCGGCGGGATACCCGGCGTCGCGGTACTGCGTGACCAGCAGATCCGCCGGCCCGGCCTGGGGCTCGTAGCGGGGGACGCTGAAAGGATGATCGGTCATGGCTTTTCTCTGCGGCTGTTTCTTCTTGAGGGAAATAATTTCTCCTCAGGAAATTTCGCTCAATCCGCTAGAGGGGGTATGCCAAAAGGAGTAGTAGGCGCTGCAGGGCACGAAAGTTGCTGCCTTGGCAATCAATTCCCCAGGGGTGCAGGAGGAGAGGGATGGACAACGCCTTGCAGTCGCCCGTCGCGCGGGACGACCTCACCGAGCGCGAGGGCCAGACCCTGGCGCTGATCGGCGCGGGCCTGAGCAACAAGCAGATCGCCCGGGAACTGGGAATCAGCGACGGCACCGTGAAGATCTACGTGCGCAATCTGCTGCGCAAGTTCCGCCTCGGCTCGCGCCTGGCCCTGGCCACGAGGGTGCATCGCGGTGCACCGGTGATGCCTGCTGCACCGATTCCGTTCGCTTCCGGCCTGCTGGATGAACTGCCGGGGCTGATCTACCGCGGGCGCAACGACCGCACCTGGTACATGGAGTACGTTAGCGCAGGGTGCCTGCCATTGACCGGCTATCCACCGCAATACCTGACCTCCAGCCCGGAGCACAGCTACGGCTCGCTGATCCTCGATGAGTATGCGGAGTACATCTGGTACTGCGTGCAATGCGCACTGCTCAAGCACGAGCCCTATCAACTGAGCTACCGGATCCGCAGCGCCGGTGGGCAGATCAAGGACGTGTGGGAGACGGGGGTTGGCATCTATTCCGGCGACGGCGAGGTGCTGGGCGTCGAAGGGGCGATCTTCGAGCGGCTGGTGTGAGGTTCGCGTAGGCTGGAAAGCACTTGCCCGCATACGGGGCCTCGGTCATCCTGAGCCGCTTCCAGTCCCCGCCGAGGAACCCCAAGGTTTGCCCGAGTCACTGCCCAACCCGCTGTTGCAATACCTCGCCCGATTGGCCCCCTCCAGCCAGTTGACCATGAAATATGTGCTGCAGGACGCCGCCGACCGTCTCGGTTTCGACGAGTGCGATATCCGCGACGTGCCCTGGCATCAGCTCGAACCCGCGCATATCACCGATCTGGTTGCCGCCCTGCGCAGCGATGGCTACGCGCCTAACAGCACGTCGCTCTACGTCAATGCCGTTCGCGGCGTGATGAACGAAGCCTGGCGCCTGGGCCTGATCGACCAGGAGCGGCTGTTGCGCATTCGTGAAGTCAAGGGTGTGCAGGGCACCCGCCTGCCGGTGGGGCGCAACCTCAAGCGCAGCCTGATCCGCGAACTGATGGAGGTCTGCGCTGCCGATCCGCGGCCCCAGGGCCTGCGCGATGCGGCGCTGATCGCCTTGCTGTATGGCACCGGCATGCGCAAATCGGAGTCGGTGAACATCGACCTGGTGCAGGTGGACTTTGCCGAGCGCAGCCTGCAGGTGCTGGGCAAGGGCAACAAGCAGTTGATCAAGTACGCTCCGTCCTGGGCCTTCGAAAAGCTCGATGCCTGGCTGACGTTCCGTCGCCAGCAGTTACCGCCGGGCGTCCAGGACGATGGCTTCCTGTTCAACCGCATTCGCCGCGGCAGCCATATCACCCGCGAGCGCATCACCAAGCACGCGATCTACTACATCGCCCGCCAGCGCGGACAACAGGTGGGGGTGAAGATCATGCCCCACGATTTCCGCCGGTCGTTCATTACCCGGGTGATCGAGGAGCATGACCTGTCCATCGCGCAGAAACTGGCGCACCACAGCAATATCCAGACCACCGCCAACTACGATATGCGCGATGACAACGAGCGGCGCAGGGCGGTGGACCGGTATGACTATTGAAGCCTGGAAGACGCGGATGCCCTGGGTGAAATAGACATCAGGACCCGGCTTTCTGCAACGGTGCGGAAACGCTCTCCGTAGCCTGCCCGGAACGCCGCATCACATGGATCGCCGCCAGCGCCGCTACCACCAGCCCGGGCGAAGCGGCCAGCAGCACGCCGGCCGTCCCGGCACCGGCCGCGAGGATCTGCCCGGCCGCCAGCGGACCGCTCACCGAACCCAGGCGCCCGATGGCCACTGCCGCCCCGACACCGGTAGCGCGTACGGCGGTCGGATACAGCGGCGGGGCCAGCGCGTAGAGCACCAGTTGCGCGGCGATCACGAACAGTCCTGCGGCAAACCCGGCAATGGCCATGGCCGTCACGCCCACCGACAACCCCAGCCCGGCCAGCGATACGAGCAGGCCGGCATAGATGCACAGCGTGACCCGCTGCGGGCTGCCACGGTCCAGCAGCATGCCGCCCAGCAGCGAACCCAGCGCGCCGCCGATGTTGAACAGCATCTGCACCAGCCCGGCATCCGGCTTGCTGAAGCCCTGGCCGATCAGCAGCGACGGCAGCCAGTTGAGCAGCATGTACATCACGGTCAGGGTGAAGAAGTAGGCGAGCCACAGCATCAGCGTGGCACTGGCCCTGCCTTCGCCGAACAGCGCGCTGGACGTGGAAGGCCGTTGCAGCACCGCACCGGCCTGCTGGTAGGCGCGGGATTCCGGAAGCATGACCAGCATCAGCGGGACCGCGAGCAGAGGCGCGAGGCCACCGATGATAAAGGTCATCTGCCAGTGATCATGGGAGAACATCGCCACCACCGCTGCCAGCGCACCACCGAGCGGTACCCCGGAATACATGATGCTGATGGCGGTGCTGCGCCGTTGCTCGCCCACCGCTTCGGCGCACAGGGCGATCAGGTTGGGCAGGGCGGCACCCAGGCCCAGGCCGGTCATCAGCCGGGCCAGCAGCAACTGGTTATAGGTGGCGACATAGGCGGTCCACAGGGAGAACACGCCGAACAGGATGACCGCCGCCACCAGGACTTTCTTGCGCCCGATCCGGTCGGCCAGCCAGCCGCCGAAGAACGCTCCCGGCAACAGGCCGATGATGCTGGCACTGAATACCCAGCCGAGCATCTTCGGGTCCAGCTCGAAACTCTGGCGCAACCCGGCAGCTGCGGTGCCGGCCGATTGCAGGTCGAAACCCTCGATCAGCGCGACGATGAAACACAAAGCGATTGTCAGCGTCGGACGACGCAGTGAAGTGTCCATGGCATGGCCTCGTTCTTGTTGTTGTAGTTCTGCTTGCACCGGTCTCGGACACCGGCGTGAAAACAAGATAACAAGAATAACTATTTTTGCAGCTGGTTTTTTCTGATCGACGAGGCTTTTGAAGAGGCTTGCGCTAGACGCCGGCGCGACGGAAAATCCGTCGGTCTCGGCCGAATAGTTAATAAAATTAATGTTCGATTATCGGTCATTTACCGTTGACGGAGCCTGGCCGCCTTCCCATTCTCCGCTGCGAGGCGATGCCCGATGGATCGCCCGACTGCCAGAAAACAAAAACAACAAGAGTGGACTCCCCTTATGCAGCACTGCGTTCGTGATACCCGCGCTTTCCTGGCGCTGGCGGTGGCATTGGCCAGCACCCCGAGCCTGGCTGGCGGCTTCTTCGAAGACAGCCACGCCAACCTTGCGCTGAAAAACTACTACCTGGATCGCGACTACAAGGACGGCGGCGCCAAGAGCGCCGCGCGGGAGTGGGCACAGGGTTTCAATCTGTTCGTCGAGTCCGGCTTTACCGAAGGGCCGGTGGGCTTCGGCCTGGATGCCCGGGGCTTGCTGGGGTTGAAGCTGGATTCGGCGCCTGATCGCAGCGGCACCGAACTGCTGCCGGTGTCGAAAAGCGACAAGGTCGCGGCCGATGATTACTCGCGGCTGGCAATGACCGCCAAGATGAAGATCAGCCAGACCACGGTGAAGAGCGGCGACAACCTGATCTTCCTGCCGTTCGCCTTCGCCAGTCCGTCGCGCCTGCTGCCCCAGACATTCCGCGGCACCACCCTGAGTTCGAAGGAAATCGACGGCCTGACCGTCAACGCCGGCTACCTGGACCGTATCAACAAGCGCGACTCCACCAGCTACGAGCGCATGGCGATCGCCTCGCCCAATGGCCGCTTCCGTGGCGCGGAAACCTCGCCGCACATGCTCTATGCCGGTGCCGACTACCAGTTGAACAAGTCCCTCGGGTTTCGCGCCTATCATGCCGAGCTCAAGGACCTCTACCAGCAGGACACCCTGGCCGCACTCTACGAGCAGGGCATCGGTGACGGTACCTTCAGCGCCGACTTGCGCAGCTTCTTCAGCCGCGAGGACGGCCAGGCACGCGCGGGCAGGGTGGACAACGTCAACGCCTCGGCGATGTTCAGCTACCGCCTGGGCGGGCACAGGCTGGGTATCGGCTATATGCACTCCAGCGGCGATTCGGCCACGCCCTATGTGTCGGGTACCGAGTTGATGGGCATGAGCGAGCTGACCATGAGTTCGGACTTCCTCAATGCCAAGGAGCACACCTGGCAGGCGATCTACGACTACGACTTCGTCGCCCTCGGCGTGCCGGGGCTCAAGAGCCGGCTGCGCTACGTGCGCGGAGACAATATCGAACTGGCCTCGCTCAATGCCGACGACCGCAAGGAGCGTGAGTTCCAGATGGAGTTGGGCTACGTGATCCAGAGCGGGCCGATGAAGAACGTCGGGTTCCTGGCGAGGAAGTCGATCTACCGCAATGACTTCCCGACGGGCGCGGCGTTCAGGGACGAAAACCAGACCCGGTTCATCGTGACCTACACCTTGCCGATCTGGTAACCCGCATCTCACGGATGACACATGACCCTGTGGGAGCTAGCTAGATCAGACAGCATCATTGCCCTTGCCGGCCCCATCGCTGGCAAGCCAGCTCCCACAGGATTTAGAGCCTGGCACAAAACCTTGGCTGACTCGGACCTTGTGGGAGCTGGCTTGCCAGCGATTTGGCCAGATCAGGCAGCATCATTGGTCTTGCCGTCCCTATCGCTGCGGTGCTGCGGTTCGACAAGCCAGCTCCCACAGGGCCATGTGTTGTCCGTCAGTCCTGGTACACCTTCTTCAACAAGCGCAGCAACTCCGCGCGCTCGCTGTCATCCAGCGCCGCCGTGGCATCGCGGTCGCTGTCGCTGGCGATCTGCCGGAGTTCCTTGAGCAGCGCTTCCCCGGTCTTGCTCAGGAAGATCCCGTAGGAACGCTTGTCCGGCTTGCAGCGGATGCGCACCGCCAGCGCCCGCTCTTCCAATTTGTTCAGCAACGGCACCACCTGTGGCGGCTCGATGGCCAGGGCGCGGGCCAGGTCGGCCTGCATCAGCCCGGGGCTCTGGTCGATGATCGCCAGCGCGGAGAACTGCGCGGGGCGCAGGTCGTGCACCGCGAGCCGGGCGATCAGGTTCTGGAACAGCTTCAATTGGGCGCGGCGCAACGCGTAACCGATCAGGTCTTCGAGGGAGGCATCCAGCGCCGGGGCTGGCTCGGGGGCGGTGTCGGTGTTGCGGGCGGACCTTGCCATCGGAAGCAGAACTCCTTGGATCATGAATAAGAAAGTTACCCAGTTTGCCCGCCCGAAGGGGATATGGCTAGCGCGCTCAGCAAAGAAAGCCGTTCAACTGACTCACGCAAAAGGATAATTTTCATAATAGTTAATTGACATAACTAATTTGCTCGATTAGCTTGCTAACCATCACCTCGAACAACAAGAGTGCATCACATGAGCAACTACGAAGGCCGCTGGACCACCGTCAAGGTCGAACTGGAATCGGGCATCGCCTGGGTTACCCTGAACCGTCCGGACAAACGCAACGCCATGAGCCCGACCCTCAACCGCGAGATGGTCGATGTCCTGGAAACCCTGGAGCAGGACCCACAGGCCGGCGTGCTGGTACTGACCGGCGCGGGCGAGTCCTGGACCGCCGGCATGGACCTCAAGGAATACTTCCGCGAAGTGGACGCCGGCCCCGAGATCCTCCAGGAAAAGATCCGCCGCGAAGCCTCGCAATGGCAATGGAAGCTGCTGCGCATGTACGCCAAGCCGACCATCGCCATGGTCAACGGCTGGTGCTTCGGCGGCGGTTTCAGCCCGCTGGTGGCCTGCGACCTGGCAATCTGCGCCGACGAAGCCACCTTCGGCCTTTCGGAAATCAACTGGGGCATCCCGCCGGGCAACCTGGTGAGCAAGGCCATGGCCGACACCGTGGGCCATCGCCAGTCGCTGTACTACATCATGACCGGCAAGACCTTCGGCGGGCCGAAAGCCGCCGAGATGGGCCTGGTCAACGAAAGCGTGCCATTGGCGCAACTGCGCCAGACCACTCGCGAACTGGCGCTGAACCTGCTGGAAAAGAACCCGGTGGTCCTGCGCGCTGCCAAGAACGGCTTCAAGCGTTGCCGCGAGCTGACCTGGGAGCAGAACGAAGACTACCTGTACGCCAAGCTCGACCAGTCGCGCCTGCTGGACACCGAAGGCGGTCGCGAGCAGGGCATGAAGCAATTCCTCGACGACAAGAGCATCAAGCCGGGCCTGCAGGCGTATAAACGCTGAATGCCCACGGCGACGTCCAGCGACGTCGCCATCGCGTGCTTCCCGATAAAGACAACCAACGAGGAACGAGCATGTTGCAGGTGCCTTTGCTGATTGGCGGCGAGTCGCGTCCCGCCAGTGACGGACGAACCTTCGAACGGCGCAACCCGGTGACCGGCGCAGTGGTGTCGCGGGTGGCCGCCGCCACCCTGGACGACGCCGACGCGGCGGTTGCCGCGGCCAGTGCCGCTTTCCCGGCCTGGTCGCGCCTGGCCCCCAACGAACGCCGCAGCCGCCTGCTGGCCGCCGCCGATGCCTTGCAGGCGCGTACTTCGGAGTTCATCGCCGCCGCCGGCGAGACCGGCGCCATGGCCAACTGGTACGGATTCAACGTCAAGCTGGCCGCCGGCATGCTGCGTGAAGCAGCCTCCATGACCACCCAGATCACCGGCGAAATCATCCCCTCCGACGTGCCAGGCAGCCTGGCCATGGCCGTACGTGCGCCCTGCGGCGTGGTCCTGGGTATTGCGCCATGGAACGCCCCGGTGATCCTCGCCACCCGCGCCATCGCCATGCCTTTGGCCTGCGGCAATACCGTGGTGCTCAAGGCCTCCGAACTTAGCCCGGCGGTGCATCGGTTGATTGGCCAGGTGCTGCAGGACGCCGGCCTGGGCGATGGTGTGGTCAACGTGATCAGCAACGATCCGGCCGACGCGCCGAAGATCGTCGAGCGCTTGATCGCCAACCCGGCGGTGCGCCGGGTCAATTTCACCGGCTCGACCCATGTCGGGCGCATCGTTGGCGAACTGGCGGCGCGGCACTTGAAGCCGGCGCTGCTGGAACTGGGTGGCAAGGCGCCGTTCCTGGTGCTGGACGATGCCGACCTCGACGCCGCCGTCGAAGCGGCGGCCTTCGGTGCCTACTTCAACCAGGGCCAGATCTGCATGTCCACCGAACGCCTGGTGGTGGACGAGAAGATCGCCGACACCTTCGTCGACAAGCTCGCCGCCAAGATCGCCACCCTGCGCGCCGGCGATCCGCAGGACCCGGCCTCCGTGCTCGGTTCGCTGGTCGACAGCGGCGCCGGCGAGCGCATCAAGGCGCTGATCGACGATGCCGTGGAAAAGGGTGCACGCCTGGTCTGCGGCGGCCAGCTGGACGGCAGCATCCTGCAGCCGACCCTGCTGGACCGGGTGGACGCCAGCATGCGCCTGTATCGCGAGGAGTCCTTCGGTCCGGTGGTGGTGGTTCTGCGTGGTACGGACGACGAGGCGCTGTTGGCCCTGGCCAACGACTCCGAGTTCGGCCTGTCCTCGGCCATCTTCAGCCGCGACACCAGCCGCGCCCTGGCCCTGGCCCAGCGGGTCGAGTCGGGCATCTGCCATATCAACGGACCGACCGTGCACGACGAGGCGCAGATGCCGTTCGGCGGGGTCAAGTCCAGTGGCTACGGCAGTTTCGGCAGCCGCACTGCGATCGACCAGTTCACCCAGTTGCGCTGGATCACCCTGCAGCACGGTGTCCGTCACTACCCCATCTGATCCGCCCGGCAGTACCCGCCGCCTGGCGCATCCGGGTGGCGGCACGACAGACAACAAGAACAAGGAGCAACCTGCGTGAATTCCGAAGCCAGTCCACGGCCGACCGACCGTGCCCAACCTCCGCGCTATCGGCAGGTGTCCATCGGTCATCCCGAGGTTGAAGTCAGTGATGTCGGGGGCATCCTGCGCATGCGTGCGCTGGAGCCTTTGGCGCCGCTGCCTGCGCGCCTGCTCGAACGCCTGGAATACTGGGCCGAAGTACGCCCCGGGCAGACTTTTATCGCCGCCCGCGAAAACGGCGGTGCCTGGCGCGAGATCAGTTACGCCGCGATGCTCCGGCAGGTGCGGACCATCGCCGCTCACCTGCTCGACCTGGGCCTGAGCGCCGAGCGCCCGCTGGCGCTGTTGTCCGGCAATGACATCGAGCATCTGCAGATCGCCCTCGGCGCCATGTACGCGGGCATTCCCTATTGCCCGGTGTCGCCGGCCTACGCCTTGCTGTCGCAGGATTTCGCCAAGCTGCGGCATGTCTGCGAGGTGCTCACCCCGGGCGTGGTCTTCGTCAGCGATAGCCTGCCGTTCCAGCGTGGCATCGACGCGGTGCTGGAGCCCTCGGTGGCGGTGATCAGCGTGCGCGGCGTCGTCGAAGGGCGTCAGACGATCGATTTCGCTTCGCTGCTGGAGCCCACCGACCTGGACAGGGCCGATGCTGCCTTTGCCGCCACCGGCCCCGACACCATCGCCAAGTTCCTCTTCACCTCCGGCTCGACCAAGCTGCCCAAGGCGGTGATCACCACCCAGCGCATGCTCTGTGCCAACCAGCAGATGCTGCTGCAGACCTTCCCGGTGTTCGCCGAGGAGCCGCCGGTGCTGGTGGACTGGCTGCCGTGGAACCACACCTTCGGCGGCAGCCATAACCTCGGCATCGTCCTGTACAACGGCGGCAGCTTCTACCTCGATGCCGGCAAGCCGACGCCCCAGGGCTTCGCCGAGACCCTGCGCAACCTGCGCGAGATTTCGCCCACGGCTTACCTCACCGTGCCCAAGGGCTGGGAAGAGCTGGTCAAGGCGCTGGAACAGGACGCCGGGCTGCGCGAGGTGTTCTTTGCCCGCATCAAGCTGTTCTTCTTCGCCGCGGCGGGGCTGTCGCAAAGTATCTGGGACCGGCTCGACCGCATCGCCGAGCAACACTGCGGCGAACGCATCCGCATGATGGCCGGGCTGGGCATGACCGAGGCGGCGCCGTCCTGCACCTTCACCACCGGGCCGCTGTCCATGGCCGGCTATATCGGCCTGCCGGCGCCGGGGTGCGAGGTCAAGCTGGTGCCGGTGGGCGACAAGCTCGAAGGCCGTTTCCGCGGTCCGCACATCATGCCCGGCTACTGGCGCGCAGCGCAGCAGACCGCCGAAGTGTTCGACGACGAAGGTTTCTATTGCTCGGGCGACGCGATCAAGCTCGCCGACCCGCAGCAGAGCCAGCTCGGCCTGATGTTCGATGGCCGCATCGCCGAGGATTTCAAGCTTTCGTCCGGGGTCTTCGTCAGCGTCGGGCCGCTGCGCAACCGCGCGGTGCTGGAGGGCTCGCCCTATGTGCAGGACATCGTGGTGGCGGCGCCGGATCGGGAATGCCTGGGCATCCTGGTCTTCCCGCGCCTGCCCGAATGCCGGCAACTGGCGGGCCTGGATGGGCAGGCCAGTGACGCCGAGGTGCTGGCCAGCGCCGCGGTGCGCGCCTGGTTCGCCGACTGGCTGGAGCGCCTGAACCGCGATGCCCAGGGCAATGCCAGCCGCCTGGAATGGCTGGCCCTGCAGGACGAAGCACCTTCGATCGACCAGGGCGAGATCACCGATAAGGGCTCGATCAACCAGCGCGCCGTGCTGCAACGGCGCGCTGCCCAGGTCGAGGCGCTGTATCGCGGCGAGGCACCGGGCATACTGCGCGCCGGAGAAAAACCATGAGCCTGTGCAGCCGCTTCGACGATGTGGCGATCGTCGAGATGGCGCGTACGCCGTGGGTCGACCTCGGTGGTGCGCTGGCCGGCGTGTCGCCCATCGACCTGGGCATCCATGCGGGCAGGGCGGTGCTGGAACGGGCGGCGGTCGCCCCGGGCAGCGTCGACAGCGTGCTGGCCGGCAGCATGGCCCAGGCCAGTTTCGATGCGTACATGCTGCCCCGGCATATCGGCCTGTACAGCGGCGTGGCGCAGGCGGTGCCGGCGCTGGCGGTACAGCGGATCTGCGGCACGGGGCTGGAATTGCTGCGCCAGGCCGGCGAGCAGTTGCGTGACGGCGTGCAGCGGGTGCTGTGCGTAGGCGCGGAGTCGATGTCGCGCAACCCGATTGCGGCGTACGAGCACCGCGGTGGCTTCCGCCTGGGGGCGCCGGTCGGGTTCAGGGATTTTCTCTGGGAGGCACTGTACGACCCGGCGGCGGGCGTCGACATGATCGGTACCGCCGAGAACCTGGCCCGGGAATACGGGCTGGACCGGGAAGCGGTGGATGCCTGGGCCTTGCGCAGCCATCAGCGGGCCCTGTCCGCCCAGGCGGCCGGGTGGTTCGACGAGGAAATCGCCGCCGTACGCAGTGCAGTCTTCGAAGCGGACGATTGCCTGCCACGGGGGATCGAACTGCCCCGGGGCGTCAGCGAAGTCGTTCGTGACAGCCATCCCCGTACTACCGATGCCACCGCGCTGGCCCGGCTGCGGGCCATCCACGGGGGCGGCGTACAGACCGCCGGCAACAGTTGCGCGGTGGTCGATGGTGCAGCGGCGGCGCTGGTCTGCCGTTACTCGGCCTGCGAGCGGCCACCCTTGGCCCGGCTGTTGATGGCCACGGCCGTCGGCGTGCCGCCCCGGACCATGGGCATCGGTCCGGCCCCGGCGATCCGCCTGCTGCTGGAGCGCAGCGGCTTGCGCCTGGAGCAGATCGACCGCTTCGAGATCAACGAGGCACAGGCGGCACAGGTGCTGGCGGTGGCCCGTGCGCTGGAGCTGGACCCCGAGCGCCTGAACGTCCATGGCGGTTCCATCGCCCTCGGCCATCCGCTGGCGGCCACCGGCCTGCGCCTGGTGCAGACCCTCGCTCGCCAGTTGCGCGAAGGCAACCTGCGCTATGGCATCGCCGCGGCCTGCATTGGCGGCGGCCAGGGCATGGCGCTGTTGATCGAAAACCCCCAATTCGCTGCTTGAACGAGGTAACCCATGGCCTACCGGGCGCCCTTGGGCGATATGCAATTCGTGCTGCAACATTGGCTGCGCGCCGACCGCGACTGGCGGGAAATGCCGGCGTTCGCCGAGGTCGATCTCGACCTTGCCGGGCAGGTGCTGGAAGAGGCGGCGCGCTTCGCCAGCCAGGTCCTCGCTCCGCTGAACACCCCGGGTGATCGCCAGGGCTGCCGGCTGGTGGATGGCGAAGTCATCACCCCGGAGGGTTTCCCGGCGGCTTACCGCGCCTATGTCGAAGGCGGCTGGCCGGCGCTGGCCTGCGCGGTGGAGCAGGGCGGCCAGGGCCTGCCCCAGGTACTGGATGCGGCGCTGCTGGAAATGCTCTACGCCAGCAACCATGCCTGGGCCATGTACACCGGGATCTCCCATGGCGCCTATCTGTGCCTGAAGACCCACGCTTCGCCCGAATTGCAGGCGCGTTATCTGCCCGGCATCGTCAGCGGCGAGACCTTGCCCACCATGTGCCTGACCGAGCCCCAGGCCGGCAGCGATGTCGGTCTGCTGCGCTGTCGCGCCGAGCCGCTGGACGACGGCAGCTATGCAGTCAGTGGCAACAAGCTGTTCATCTCCGGTGGCGAGCATGACCTGAGCCACGACATCCTTCATCTGGTCCTCGCCCGCTTGCCGGATGCACCTGCCGGCAGCAGGGGCGTGTCGCTGCTGCTGGTGCCGAAATGGCTGGACGGCGGCGAGCGCAACGGCGTGCATTGCGATGGCCTGGAACACAAGCTCGGCATTCGCGGCAGCGCCACTTGTGCCTTGCGTTTCGAAGGCGCTCGCGGCTGGCTGGTGGGCCGGCCCCACGGCGGGCTGGCGGCGATGTTCGTGATGATGAACTCGGCGCGCCTGCATGTTGGCTTGCAGGGGCTGGGACATGCCGAAGCGGCCTGGCAAGTGGCCCGGGACTACGCCCTGGAGCGACGACAGATGCGCGCCCCCAGGCATCCCGAGGGCGTCGCGCCGGCACTGGCCGACCCGATCCACCTGCACCCGGCCATGCGCCGGATTCTTCTGGAACTGCGGGTGCGTACCGAAGGCATGCGCGCCATCTGCTACTGGGCCGCGCATTGGCTGGATATCGCCGCCGAAGCGGCTGACCCGGCGCAGCGTGACAAGGCCGAGACCCTCGGAGCGTTGCTCACGCCTATCGTCAAGGCCAGCTTCACCAGCCAGGGATTCGAGCTGGTGAGCAAGGCGTTGCAGGTGTTCGGCGGGTACGGCTACACGGCGGAGTTCCCCATCGAACAGACCCTGCGCGACAGCCGCATAGCCATGATCTACGAAGGCAGCAACGAGATTCAGGCCAACGACCTGCTGCTGCGCAAGGTGCTCGGCGATGGGGGCGAGGGCTTCGGCCTGCTGCTCGCCGAGCTGCGCGCGGAAGCGCAGGCGAGCGGCTCGGTGTACGCCGATGCGCTGGGCGAGGTGTGCGACGGGCTGGAAGGATTGCTGCCGGAGCTGCAGGCGTTCAGTGCCGGGGATAGCGAATATCCGTACCGGGCCGCGGGGGACTTCCTGCAACTGTGTTCGATCAGCCTGCTGGCCTTTGCCTGGGCCAGAAGCGCCCGCTGTGCCGAGGGGCTGGCGCAGCCGCTGCGGCGGGAGAAGCTGGAGAGTGCCGGGTTCTGCTTCGATTATCTGTTGCCGGAGTTCGATCGGCAGATGGCGGCTGTGCGGGCGGCGCGGGCGCCATTGCCCTTCATTGGCTGATCCGGCCTCATCGCTGGCAAGCCAGCTCCCACAGCGGACACTGTGGGAGCTGGCTTGCCAGCGATGAGGCCCGAGAGATTTCACAAAAATTTCACTTTATTTCGAACTTTCCTACAGACCATGCCCTCGAAGCCCTGCATTCGTTAATACGTTTACCGTCATGGAGGCTTCACCAATGCGTACCCGTAACCTGCTCGCCCCGACCTGCATCCTGGCCCTGCTGGGGGCTCCCCTGGCTGCCGTCGCCGCGCCGAGCACCGACCCGCTGTTTACCCTCGGTCTGACGGGCAGCTACGACAAGTTCAAGTTCGAAGGCGGCAGCGAATCCGACGACAGCCATATGGGCCAGGGCGGAGTATTCGCCACCTTCGGCAACAAACTCACCGCCGAATCCGGTTTCATCTACCAGATCGGTGCCGAGGCCAAGTACGGCAAGAAGAACGACAACAAGCTCAAGGAAGCCCAGGCCGACCTCGACCTCGGCTGGCGTGCCGCGCTGGATGCGCGCAACTTCGTCGATGTCAGCGTGGGTGGCGGCTACGGTTGGTCGCGCTTCGAGCCGGACATCAACGACATCGACACCAAGCTCACCGTCAAATCGCCATTCGCCAAGGCTGCACTGGGCTACAACCACCAGTTCGATGCCTCGACCCTGCGCGTCGAAGTCGGTGCCCGCCACACCATCGATGGCCGTGCGCGCCTGAAGGTCGAGGATTTCGGCAGCGATAGCGTCGACCTGAAGGACCGCACCAACCCCTACGCCGAAGTCAGCCTGCTGATGAACCAGCAGGGCGGCATGCCGATCCAGGTCGGTGCCTACTACACCCGTACCGAATACAAGCTGGACGAGGATTCGGCAGTGGCCGACAACACCAAGCTCAAGCGTGACGAGTTTGGCGTGAAGGTGGGTCTGGCGTTCTGATGCAGTAGCAAATCCCTGTGGGAGCTGGCTTGTCGGATCGCCGCACCGCAGCGATGAGGCCAGACCGGACAACTGTGTTGCCAGTGGGGCCCTATCGCTGGCAAGCCAGCTCCCACAGGGTCCGAGGTGTTTGTTCGAGAAGCAGCAATCCACTGCTGAGTCACTGTTCCTGACAAAGCAGTCAAATCCCCATCCCCGCCACAGCCCTTGATTCACAAGCCCCCCAGCCTCTGGCACGGGCATTGCCATGGTGCAGCCAGTCCGTAATCAGAGAGCTGCCCATGACCCTCCCTTTGCGCCGCCAGCCCCTGGCGCTGTTGATCGCCACGACCTTGCTACCCATCCACGCCGCCCTGGCTGATGACACCGACAAGCCCGATGCCCTGCCCACCGTGACCGTCACCGCGCAGAAGCGCGAAGAATCGTTGCAGGACGTCGCCGCTGCGGTTTCCGCGGTGTCCGGCAAGAGCATCGAACAGACCGGTGGCGGCTTTACCGCCGGCAAGGCCCTGCAGGATGTGCCCAACGCCATCGCTCCCGAGTTCGCCGGCAACCAGCGGCCACGCTGGTACATCCGCGGCATGGGCTCCGGCGATATGGCCTCGACCACCGTTTACCCGGTGGGCATCTATGTCGATGACACCTATATCAGCCCGCATATCGCCACCGGCGGTCCGCTCTACGACCTGGAACGGGTGGAAATCCTGCGCGGGCCCCAGGGCACCCTGTGGGGCAAGAACACCACGGGCGGGGCGATCAACTTCGTCTCGCGCAAGCCGCAGTTCGAAGAGGGCAACGGCTACTTCAAGCTCGATGCCGGGAATTATGATTCGCGCCTGTACGAGGGGGCCTATGGCGGCACGCTCGTCGATGATCGCCTGGCCGCCCGGGTGGCCTTCGTCGACCAAAGCAAGGACGGCCAGTTGAAGAACATCGTCGATGGCCACACCGTCGGCGACGTGCATGACCAGGCGGTGCGCGCGCAGATCCTCGCCCGCCTGAGCGACGACCTCGATGCCACCCTGCAGATCCGTTCCCGCGACTACAAGGGCCAGGGTATCGCCACCCGTGCCTGGGGCGCTGGCCCTGGCGGCACCACGCTGTTCGGCCCGGCGCCTGCGCTCAAGGACGATGAAGCCGCCTTCACCGGCAAGGGCGAGGACCGCATCGAGCACAACGGCGTGCAGCTCAACCTGCACTGGGACCTTGGCGAGCTGGCCCTGGATTCGATCACCGCCTTCGACGACATCCAGGAAAAGGCCCAAGGTCCGAACATGGGCATCTACGAGTTCGGCCGCTCCTGGGGTGACGATCACTGGCGCCAGGTGTCCCAGGAACTGCGTCTGTCCTCGGCCAGGAACCAGCCTGTGAGCTGGATCGTCGGCACCCACCTGTTCCACGAAAGCCTCGACAGCACCAGCAGCAGCGCGATCCTGCCCACCGCCTACAATGCGCCTTTCGGTGTTGCCAGCTATGGCCGCACCGACCTCGACCAAAGCACCACCAGCTACGCGCTGTTCGGCAGCAGCACCTGGCAGGCCAGCGATGATCTGAGTTTCACCCTGGGCTTGCGCTGGACCCGCGAGACCAAGGACATCGACCTAAATCGGGTCGCTTCGCCGGATGCTGCGGACGTGTCCTTCGCCAGCAGCAACCGGTGGTGGAAGACCTACACCGGTACCCTGGCCACGGTCGCCACCCAGGACGAGAAACGCACCTGGAACAAGCTGACCTACGACTTCACCCCCGAGTACCAGCTCAATGACAACGCCCGGGTGTACTTCCGTTATGCCAAGGGCTTCCGCTCCGGCGGCTTCAATGGCGGCGCTACGGTGCAGGCGGAGACGTCGGTGGTGGCGCCGGAGAACGTCGATGCCTACGAACTGGGGATCAAGAGCGAATGGTTCGACGAGCGCCTGATCGCCAACGCCAACGTCTTCTATTACGACTATGCCGATATCCAGGTGAACACCGTCTCGGTGAGCAACGGGCAGGTGGTGTCGCTGCTGACCAACAGCGGTGCGGGGGTGATTCGCGGGGCCGAATTCGAACTGCAGGCACTGCCGTTGCAGAACCTGCAACTGCGCGGCTCGCTGGGCCTGCTGCATACCGAACTGAAGGACTTCTCCTCGCCGGGCGGTCCGGACTACTCGGGCAACCGCATTGCCCGCTCGCCGGAGCGGACCCTGTCGGTGGGGGCGAGCTACCGGATCCCGCTGGAAGGCGGTGATGCCGTGACCCTGGACAACAGCTGGCGCTACCAGAGCCGCATCTACTTCCTGCCGACCGCCCAGGAGGACCATAGCGTGTCGCAGGGCGGGTACACGCTGGGCAATGCCAGCCTGACCTATCACTTCGCCGGCAAGCAGGACCTGGACCTGAGCGCTTATGTGAACAACCTCACCGACAAGCGCTACAAGACCGACAGCGTGCCGCTGCCGTTCGATATCGCCTGGGATGCGCGAGGGGATCGCAGGACTTATGGGGTGTCGGTGACTACCCACTTCTGATGGTGTCTGTACTGGCCTCATCGCTGGCAAGCCAGCTCCCACAGTGTCCGCGGCGCACGCAGAACCTGTGGGAGCTGGCTTGCCAGCGATAGGGCCCTCAGCACCCACATCATCCAAACCACCGGGCCAACCCGCTCGGCGTCAACCCGGTCCACCTCTTGAACGACCTGCGGAAATTGGTCGTATCACTGAACCGCAGGTAGTTGCACACCTCTTCGTTGGTGTACCCCTTCATCTGGTACAGGTACAACGCCACGTGCCTTCGAACCAGGTCGAGTTGCTGCTGGAAGTGGGTGCCATGCTTGCTCAGCTTGCGCTTGAAGGTGGTGGGACTGATGCCGAAGGCGGCCGCTACGCGGTCGAGATTGATCGGCTCGTGGATATGCGCGTGCAGGTGATCGAACAACAGGTCGAGGAAGCTCGAACCACCGCCCAGCGCGGCCAGCTGCTCGAGGCACGCCTGTCGCGCCACCAGCCCCGGCGTGGCCGCCGCATTGGGCAGCGGTCGGTGGATATGCTGCCGTGGCAAGGAGAGCAGGGTGATCTGCGCATCGAAGCGCACCTCCTCACCGAGATACACCCAGTACTGCTCGATATGCCGCGGCTGGCTCCAGGCGCACTGGATACGCCACGGCAGATGCTCGCCCACCAGCCGCCGGCTCATCGCCAATACCGCGCTGAGACAGGCCTCGCCTAGAAACTGCGCCTGGTTGCCAGCGCCACACGCGTCCTGCCAGTAGAGGTGCAGGTAATGCTCTTCGAGCATCAACCGTGGTGTCAGCAACGGGCTGAGCAGCGCATGGAATTCGCAGAGGTGTTCCAGCGCCTGGTACAGGTCTCGGGCATGCAGCAGGGTCTGGCTGGCCTCGCCGTAGTGCCCGGGCAGCAGGCGCTGGCCGAACAGGAAGGCGCTGTCATCAGCATCCAGCAGGCGCCGGGCGTTGTCGATCAGGGTCAGGAACTGCTGCTGGCTGAAACGCGTGGTGCCTCGGCTGAGGTCCTCGTAGAACACCTCGCAGCCGCGCAGCAGACGATGGCTGTCGATGCCCCTGGACAGTGCCAGGTCGATCAGGGTGGCAGGCTGGTAGTGACCGACGATAAATCGCTGGTCGCGCTCGTAGCCGCTCATGCCGCGCCCCGCTGCGGTGCTTGCCGCCTGGCCTTGGCGATGCCGAGATTGACCCGCCTGAGCAGGCTTTCCACATCGTCGTCGTAGGCCATGGCTGCAGCCACGCTGGCGCGCAGTTGCAGGCGCTCGCCGTGGCGCAAGGTCTTGTAGGCGAAGCCGGCGACCGCCTGTTGCAGCTCCTGCGCCAGCCAGCGGGCCTGGGTTTCGCCGGTGTTGGGCATGACCACGACGAAGCGGTCGCCGGCCAGGCGGCAGAGCACGTCCTGCTGGCGCAGGTTGAGCACCAGCAACTGGGCCAGCATCTGCAACAGGTGATCGCCCTCGGCCTCGCCATGCACCAGGTTCACCGCGCTGAAATCATCGATGTCCAGCACCACCAGCGACAATGGCTGCTGCGCGCGTTCGGCCTGCTCCAGGGCCAGTTGCACGTGCTGGCGCAGGTACTGGGCGCCGCCCAGCGGGGTAAGCTTGTCGAACAGCAGGTGCTCGCGGAACAACCCCTCGCGCTTGCTCATCTGCGCGTTGATCGCCTGCTGCTCCTTGTGCAGGTGATAGATGCCGAAGGTCACCAGGAGCAGACCCACCGGCATCGGCGCGGTTTCCAGCCAGTTGTCCCAGACCGCGTCCGGGGCCAGGCGGATAAACTCGTCGAGCACATCCATCCACCAGGAAAAACACACGCAGGCCATGCCCACCGCGAGCAGGCGGCTGACCCGGCCAGCGGGGCGGCTGCGCATCAGCATTACCAGCCAGACCAGCCATATCAGCCCCGAGCCGCCTTCGCCGATCACGTCCATCCTGTTGATCTGCGCCCACGGCTTGACTTCGCCGAAGGCAAGGTACACCTGCAAGCCCAGGTTGGCGGCGACGGCCAGGCCGACAAAGGTCAGGGTGTGCAGCTTGAGCAGTGATTTCATCGAAGGTCTCCGCACCGGGTCCGTCCAGCGTGCCCGATCTGGGTCACAGGAGTGTTACAAGGATTTGCTGCGTGATGTGCAGGGCAACTGGCCCGGGCCTGCTTCACCGCTGCAGAAGCGTTCGACGGGCAGTTTCCCGGCCGGCTCGCTCAGGCGATTGCGGCCCTGCTTGTCGCGGTTCAGGTCGAAGGCGTCGTAGAGCGTGCCGCTGGCAGTGAAGCTGCGCACTTCAAGGCGCGTCGGCAGCACCTCGACGGTCTGGTACAGCTGGGTGTCCTCGGCGCTGCGGTCCGGCTGCCGGCGGGCGCGGTCGTTGAGGCCGTACATCTTCGAGCCGGCCACCGAAACCAGGTACACCGGGCCCTGGACCTTGCCGGCGGAGCGCGCCTTCTTCGCTGCGGCACGCCCGTTTTCATTGCTAAGGCGGCTGTAGCAGTGATCGTGCCCCTGCAGCACCAGGTCCACCTTGTAGCGCTCGAACAGCGGTTTCCACGCCGCCTTCAGCGGCCCGGTGTCTTCCGGGCGAGCGCAGGTGAACAGCGGCTGGTGGGTGACTACGATCTTCCAGCGTGCCTGGCTTTCCTTCAGGCGCTGTTCAAGCCACTGGCTCTGCCGGTCGAGGGTGCTCAGGTCGAGAGCGGCCGTGCCGTCGAGGACGATGAAGCGCACACCCTGGTAATCGATGAAATAGGTGGTGCTTTCCAGTCCCTTCACCCCGTTACCCGGCAGGGCGAACTGTTTCGCCCAGTGCGGGCCGAGCACGCGGCCTTCGCTGCCATCGGGGTTGAGGCTGTCCAGGTATTCGTGGTTGCCGGCGGCGACCACTTGCGGCACTGCGGCGTAGTGGAAGCCGCCGGCCTGGTTCCATTCGCCCCATTCGTCGTCGTGCACCAGGTCGTCGCGCTGCGAGGTGAGATCGCCCGCATGGACCACCAGCGCCGGGCTGGCGGTGGCGTGCAGGGCCTGGCGCACGCTGCGCGAGGCAATGGAGAGAATGTCGTTCTGGGTGTCGCCCAGGTAGATGAAGCGGAAGGGCTTGAAGCCCTGGGCGGCGGTACGCAACTGCAGCCATTCGCTCCAGCCTTCGGCGCCCTTGACCCGGTACACATAGGGGGTGTCCGGTTGCAGGCCGGTGAGACGTACCTGGTGATACCGGGCCGCACCGTTTTCCGTGTCCAGCGGTTGGCTGCTGCCTTCGACCAGGGTGGCGCGTTTTTCCAGTTGCGGGCCGTCCAGCGCCGGCGCCAGTTGCAGTTGGCTGCTGGTCTGGCGACTGTCGGTACGGAAGGTCACGGCCATTTCCCGGGCGGGATTGGCCCCGGGAGTCAGGACAATGCGGTCGGCCAGGCCCATGGCGGCATAGGGCGCGCCAGGGGAATGGGGCAGGGGTTCGGCGGCGGTGGCGCTGCCGATGCAGGCGGCGAGGGCGAGGGCCAGCAGGCTCGGGCGGTACATGGAGGATCCTTGATCGGTGGGTTCTGGCGGCCAAGGAAACAAAGGCAAATGACGCTTGGGTTACAGGGTGGGGGGTCTATTTGGACGCTGGGAGATGTGAAAAAAATGGTGGTTATTCCAGTGTTCTCAAGGGCCTCATCGCTGGCAAGCCAGCTCCCACAGGGGGCGCATGCACCGCTGAACCTGTGGGAGCTGGCTTGCCAGCGATGAGTCCAGTCCAGTCAACAGAGCACCAAAGGGGGTCATATCAGGCCAATTCCCCACGAAAACCACCCGAAAATGCCCCGATCCGGCCGCCCTGGACATTCCTGTCACAGATCTGCCACACACCCGCCCTAGCGTGCCCCTCAGTTTCCGCCCCGGTGTGGCGGACCGACTTCAGGGGAGCAATAACGTGGCAATCGTCAGATTCAAGATCAGCCTGCTCGGCATGGCCATCGCCGCCAGCCTGCCGGCCTTTGCCGAAGACAAGGTGGAGCACGTCAACGTTGTCGGCCAGGCCGCGAGCCTGGACCAGGCGCTGAAGGAGCAGAAGGCCTCGGACAGCATTCGCAGCGTGGTCCACGCCGACGCTGTCGGCCAGTTGCCCGACGATAACGCCGCCGAAGCCCTGCAGCGGATTCCCGGCCTGTCGGTCGAGCGCGACCAGGGCGAAGGGCGTTTCGTCAGCGTGCGTGGCATCGGCCCGGACCTGAACAGCGTGACCATCAACGGCACCCTGCTGCCGGCCCCGGAAGCCGACCGTCGCGCCGTGGCCCTGGACGTTCTGCCCACCGAACTGGTGCAGTCGCTGTCGGTGGTCAAGTCGCTGACCCCGGACATGGACGCCAACTCCCTCGGCGGTACGATCGAGGTGGAAAGCCTTTCGGCCTTCGATCATCCGGGCCTGTTCTATACCGCCAGCGGCGAAGCCAGCCATGACGAGAACACCAGCCAGACCAGCCCGAAATTCTCCGGCGCCTTCAGCAACAAATTCAGCCTCGGCGACGGTATCGATAACTTCGGGGTGGCCGCAGCGTTCAGTTGGCAGCAGCGCGATTTCGGTTCGGACAACGTCGAGACCGGCGGCGCCTGGGACTTCGATGGCGACCAGGCGCGCCTGGAAGAGGCCGAGCAGCGCGATTACAGCATCCGTCGCGAACGCACCGGCGCCGGGCTGAACTTCGACTATCGTCCGGACGATGTCTCCAGCTACTACCTGCGCACCCTCTACAGCCGCTTCAAGGACACCGAGACCCGCAACGCCGCCGGGGTCGAGTTCGAAGATCCGCAAGCCTCCGGCGAGCGCGGTGACGGCGAGGGCTGGCGCGCCCTGAAGTCCCGCGAGGACACCCAGGAAATCCAGTCCTATGTATTCGGCGGTGAACGCCTGATCGATGCCTGGACCCTCAGCGGCCAAGCCGGCTTCAGCCGGTCCAGCGAGAACGACCCGGGCGGTATCGCCAATGCCAGGTTCGAAGGCGACTTCAGCGGCATCGGCTTCGATGGCACGCGCAAACCACGCCTGGGCACGGGCGCTGACTTCTACGACGCGGACGCCTTCACCCTGGACAAGGTGGAATGGGAAAAAGCCAACTCCACCGACGAGGAAAAGAACGTGCGCCTGGATCTGGCCCGTGACTACGACCTGGCCGGCAATGCCTCCCAAGTGAAGTTCGGCGCCAAGGCCAGCCGCCGCGACAAACGCGCCGACACCGACGTCTGGGTCTATGACGATTTCGACGACGTGACCCTGGCGGGCTACCAGAGCGGCAAGGTCGATTACGCCCTTGGGAACTTCGGCAACGGCATCAGCGCCGGGGCGATCAAGGGCCTGATCGGCGGCATGGACCGCGATGCCTTCTACGACGAGGAAGAGTCGCGGATCAACGACTTCAGCATGCGCGAAGACATCAACGCCGCCTACCTGATGAACACCGTCGATATCGACGCCTGGCGCCTGATCGGCGGGGTGCGCTACGAGGGCACCGAATTCGAGGCCAAGGGCACCGGCCTGCGCGATGGCGTCTACAGCCCCAACGAAAGCCGCAAGCGCTACGACCACTGGCTCCCGGGCTTGCATGCACGCTACCAGTTCACCCCGCAGACCCAACTGCGTGCGGCCTGGACCAACACCGTGGTGCGCCCGACCTTCGGCCAGCTGGCGCCGGGCTTCATGATCGACGACAGCGAAGGCGAGGCCAGCTTCGGCAACCCGAACCTCAAGCCGCTGGAATCGATGAACCTCGACCTCGGCATCGAGCACTACATGGGACGTGCCGGCACCGTCTCGGCCTTCCTGTTCTACAAGGACATCGACAATTTCGTCTACAACACCGACCTGGCCGGGACCGGCGAGTGGGTCGACTTCGACGAGGCCAAGACCTATGCCAACGGCAGCAGCGCCAAGCTGTACGGCCTGGAACTGGCCTACTCGCAGAAACTCGACTGGCTGCCGGCGCCCTGGAACGGTTTGCTGCTGGGCGGCAACCTGACCCTGAGCAAGTCCCGCGCGGACATCGAAGGCCAGGGCCTGACCCGGCGCATCGACTTGCCGAACCAGTCCGACACCGTCGGCAACCTGACCCTGGGCTGGGAAGACGACAAGCTCAGCCTGCGCCTGGCGGCCAATTACAAGTCGAAATACCTGGCGGAAGTCGCCGCGGTGGACGACAAGGCCCACGACCTGTACTCGGACGACCAGCTGTTCGTCGACTTCAAGGCCGGTTACTTCCTCACCCCGAATCTGCAGCTCACCTTCGAGGCGCAGAACATCACCGACGAGTCCTACTACACCTACACCGGGCGCTCGCGCTTCAACTCGCAGTACGAGGAATACGGCCCGACCTACAAGGTCGGCCTGACCCTGACCCACTTCTGACCGCCAGCCGAGACCCGAACATGTTCAATGCAAGACCTTTCACCTTCGCCGGCGGCCTGCTGCTGTACCTGGCGCTGTCCCAGGCCGTGGCTGCAGCGCCGCTCCTGACCCTCGGCGAGCGCCTGCCCGGCAGTGTCGAGAATGCCCGACTGTTGGCCAGCGACGGCTTCTGGCCCGGTGCCGACCGTGTGGTCGCCGGCAAGCATGGCCTGCAACTGCTCAAGGCCGATGGCCAGGTGCTTAGCCAGCTGGATGGCCGCTACAAGGGCCTCGACCTGCGCAGCGGCCAGCACGCGTTGCTGGTCGCCAGCGTCGATACCAAGCGCCAGCAGGCTTTGCTGGTGCAACTGCACAGGGACACCGGCTGGAGCACGCCGCTGTACCTGCCCAAGCGCGATTTTCCCGTCGAGGGCCTGTGCCTGTATCGCGACAGCGCGCGCAACAGCTTCGTCTTCCTGATGGGCGCGGAGGGCGTGGGCGAGCAGTGGCTGGTGGCAACCGCGGATCAGCCGTTGAGCGAAGCCCGTCGCGTTCGTGGCCTGAGCCTGCCGCCGCTGAGCGAGCACTGCCAGGGCGACGATAGCGGCGACAGCCTGTTCGTCGATGAACAGAACGTGGGTTGGTGGCGCTATGGCGCGGCGGCCGAGGCGCCGCTGCAACGGCGCCCGGTGGACCTGCGCGCGCCGTTCGGCGCCATCGCCAAACGTGCCGCCGGCATGGCCGTGGTGCCCGGCGGCCTGCTGGCCCTCGACCCGCTGGCCGGAAACCTGCACCTGTACCGCCAGACCGGCGCCGGTTGGAAAGCCGAGGCGAGCCTGCCGCTGGCCGCTCTCAAGGAACCCGAGCAACTCAGCGTGCGCCGCGACGCCAAGGGCCTGGACCTGCTGATCGTCGATGACGAAGGCCAGCGTCGCGCCCGGCTCGATTGGGACCTGCCGCTGGCCAAGGTCGCCGCGCCGGTCCCGGTCTTGCCGGCCCGCATGCAGACCGAGCCGGTGCCGAGCTTCGGCGATGCGGCGGACGATCCGGCGATCTGGGTCAATGCCGCCAACCCGCAGCAGAGCCGGATCCTCGGCACCGACAAGAAGGGCGGGCTGCTGGTCTACGACCTCGCCGGCAAGCAGTTGCAGGACCTGCGCGCCGGCCGGCTCAACAACGTCGATGTGCGCAACGGCTTCAGGCTCGGCGAGCGCACGGTGGACCTGGCGGTGGCCAGCAACCGTGATCACAACAGCCTGCAGCTGTTCGCCATCGAGCCGCGAACCGGCGAAGTCAGCCCGTTGGGCGAGGTTTCCACCCCGCTCAAGGACATCTACGGCCTGTGCCTGTTCAAGGACGCCGGCGGAGCGATCCACGCCATCGTCAACGACAAGGACGGCAGCTTTTTGCAATACCGCCTCGGTGCGGCGCAAGGCCAGGTCCAGGGCGAGCTGGTGCGCCGCTTCGCCACCGCGACCCAGCCGGAAGGCTGCGTGGCCGACGACCGTGGCCAGCGCCTGTTCATCGGCGAGGAAGACAAGGCGGTCTGGACCCTGGATGCCCGCGCCGACGCCCCCACCACGCTTGAAAAAGTCATCGCCGTGGGCGGCGCGATCAAGGCGGATATCGAAGGCCTGGCCTTCTATCACGGCCAGAAGCGCGACTACCTGGTGATCTCCAGCCAGGGCAACGACCGCTACGTAGTGGTCGAGGCCGCAGCGCCGTATCGCCTGCGTGGTGCCTTCGCCATCGGCCTGAATGCCGAGCGCGGTATCGACGGTGCTTCGCAGACCGACGGCCTGGAAGTGACCTCGGCCAACCTCGGTGGGCCGTGGAGCCAGGGCCTGCTGGTGGTGCAGGACGGCCGCAAGCGCATGCCCGAAGGGCGGCAGAACTTCAAGGCGATTGCCTGGAGCCAGGTAGTGGAAGCGCTGCAGCTCGATTGAGCCGCTGTCATCAGCCGGCAATACCGGTGTCATCCAATTACACGACGCCCCGCCTGGCGCGGGGCCAAGGAGCAAGAACATGCACGCAAGCGAACCCATGAGCATCTGGGGCCTGGTCAGCGACGCCAGCCTGGTGGTGCAGGCAGTAATGGCCTGTCTGGTATTGGCCTCGCTGCTGAGCTGGTACCTGATCGTCCAGCGTGGCTGGAGCCTGGGCCGCAGCGAAAAGGCCTCGGACGGTTTCCTCCAGCGATTCCGCGCCAGCGGCGACCTGGCCCAGTTGTACCGCGAGAGCCAGGCGAACACTGCCGAAGGCGATGACCAGACGCCGTTGCAACGCCTGTTCGTCGACGGTTACCAGGCCTTCGCCCAGTTGCAGCGCCAGCCGCAGATCGAACACGGCGCCGTGCTCGAAGGCGTCGAGCGCAGCCTCCAGGTATCCCTCGCCGAGCAGGACGAGCGCCTCGACAAGGGCCTGGCCTTTCTCGCCACCGTGGGTTCGGTCAGCCCTTATATCGGCCTGTTCGGCACCGTGTGGGGCATCATGAATGCCTTCCTCGGCCTGTCCCAGGTCCAGCAGGCGACCCTCAACACCGTGGCCCCGGGCATCGCCGAAGCGCTGATCGCCACGGCTATCGGCCTGTTCGCGGCGATCCCGGCGGTCATGGCCTACAACCGCTTCAGCGCCCGCGGGCAGATGCTCAGTGCCCGCCAGTACGCCTTCGCCAATGAACTGCTGGCACGCCTGCACAAGCGTCTGCATTGCACCCCGAGCATGGCCGCAGTGGCCTGAGAAGGAGTTTCCGATGTTGCTCAAACCCCAGCGCAAGCACGCCGTGAAGGCGGAAATGAACGTGGTGCCCTACATCGACGTAATGCTGGTGCTGCTGGTGATCTTCATGGTCACCGCGCCGATGCTGGTGCAGGGCGTCAAGCTCGAACTGCCCAAGGTCGCCGCCCGGGCCATGCCCGCCGACAGCGAGCGGCAGGTGCTGACCCTGTCGGTGAAGGTCGATGGCGGCTTCTACTGGAATGTCGGGCCGGACCTCAAGCTCGACGGGCAAAGCGATAGCGCGGTCAGCCTCGAAGAGATGCGCGACAAGGTCGGGCGGATCATTGCCGAGCGCGGTGACACCCAGGTCTATGTGCGTGCCGACCAGGGCGCCGACTACGGGCGGGTGGTTGCCGGGATCGCCGAGTTGCAGCGCGGCGGGGTGAGCAACCTGGGCCTGATTACCGAGGAGCCTTGAGATGAATGCGATGAGTCTGCCGCTGCCCGCTGCGGGGCCTTTCGTCACGCTGCCGCAATGGCGCGTCAATGCCGGGGCCGCCGGGGTGGCGGTGGCTCTGCATGTGGTGTTGGCGGTGGCCTTGCTCGGGCATGGCTACACCCCGCGCTTGCCGGCTCCGGTGGTACCGGTGATCACTACGCAGTTGGTCAGCGTGGCGGTGCCTGAGCCGGTCGTCGAGCCTGTGGTTGCACCTGAGCCGCCTGCGCCTGCGCCGGCGGCGGTCGAGCCTGCACCGCCGGAAAGGGTGAAAGCCCCGGCGCCGGTGGTGTCGAGCGAGGCGGAGCTGGCGTTCAAGCGCGAGCAGCAGGAGCGGGTGGCGGAGCAGAAGCGCCAGCGTGAAGAGAGTCGTCAACGGGAAGAAAGCCGTCAACGGCAGGAGCAGCAGCGACAGGAACAATTGGCGCGGGAAGCAGCCGAGGCGCGGCTGGCTGAGCAGCGCCTGGCTGCCGAGCGCCGGGCGGCGGACGAGCGTGCCCGTGCCGCAGCGGCGGCGAGCAAGCAGTACCTGCCGATCACCAAGAAGGCTCCGGACTATCCGCAACGGGCGCTGGACAAGGGCATCCAGGGGGATTGCACGGTGAGCTATACCGTCGATACCCAAGGGCGGGTGCGTGATCCACAGGTGGTGGAGGGTTGTCATCCGTGGTTTGCCCAGCCGTCGTTGCAGGCGGCGCGGAGCTTTCGGTACCAGCCGAGGATCGTGGATGGTAAGGCGGTGGAAGTGCCCGGGATCAAGAACACCTTCCACTACAGCATCGAACAAGGCTCACGATAGAGGGTGTTGCTGATGGCCTCATCGCTGCATGGGTATCTAACATCTCTCGCCCAGGCTCGGATGATGGGGCAAGCCACGCTCCTACCTGAACCGCGCCCGCCATCGGCCGAGATGTGTAGATACCCATGCTCATCGCTGGCAAGCCAGCTCCTACAGGACTTGTGGGAGCTGGCTTGCCAGCGATGAGGGCCTCAAGGCAAGGTCGCAGGTCGCAGGTACTCAGGCTGCAAGGTGTTGAACCAGAACAGGATCATGCTCACCAGGATGGTCACCAGCACCAGCAAGCCGACGCCCCATACGGAAGCCGCATAGAGGAACCCCTTGTCCTGGTTCAACCGCATGAACTTCGGCAGGCCCACGAACAGCAGGTAGGTGGCATAGGCTCCGGCCACGATCAGCGCGGCCACCGCCAGCCAGCGGCTGGGATAGAGCCCGGTAATACCGGCCAGGAAGTAGGGCGTGGTGGTGTACGCGACGAAGCCGATGCATTGGTTCAGGGTTGGCCGCGCTTCGAAGGTTCGCGACATCCAGCGGATGAAGCCGCCCATGATCAGGGTGCCGAGGAGCATGGTAAGGTACAACAGCACCCCGAGTTGCAGTCCGCTGGCGACACTCACCCGTACCCGGTCGCCTTCGGCCAGGCTCCAGCCGGTCCAGGTGACCCCGATGAACAGGCAGATCGCCGGGAGCAGCGCCCAGAGCAGCAAGTGCGGGAGGTACTGACGCGGCTGCCGTTCTTCTTCGCTGCGGATGTCGACCCAGGCGTAGTCCGGGTGGGTGAGCAGTTTGACCAGGTGAGCTTTCATCGGAGCGATCTCCTGTACGCGATGAACATCTGGAAACGACGCAGGTTTGCGGTGTTCCTTTTTTGTCCGCTTCGGGCGCCGAATGGTCGTCAGCGTGCCGGTGGTCGTGTCCGGGGATCTTTTCGCCAAGCGCAGCGGTCGGTTCCTGCATCGCTCATCGACGGAGAACAACCATGGCCAACAGCAAGCACACCGGCGCCGCACCCGACCAGCAGATGCCCGGCGAAGTGGAACGGGATAACGACGCCCGCCGGCCAGATGAACCCGGACATGGCAATCGCGATTCCACCGCGCAGGAACATGCGAAAAGCCACAGCGGTGCCCCTGGAAAATCCTCGGGTTAAAAGGTTTTATTGATTGAAATGGTTATTTCGATATGCCACGAAAGTTCAAAGGAGTTGCTGAATTGTTCGCTGTGGCAGTAACTGTTAACCGGTCGTCAGTTATTCACGAATAATGACCGGGCTTGTTGGCGGAAACAATTCTGGGCGTTAGGCTCAGCAGGGTACTTAAATTAAAAACGGGCACAGGAGTGTGGTCATGAAATATCGCGGAAAGCATTATTGGGCCTGGGCCGAAGCACCTTTGATGAGCCGATCCCATGAAGAAGTGCTGGAAGGCGGCGAGACCGTCGATGTGCAGGTGCGCCTGTCCCGGGTAGGCGCAACCCAGCTGTTCATAGGCGTCTATTCTGCGGCCGGCGCACTGCTGGTCGAGGAAATCTACGATTCCCGCCCGGGTGAAACCATGACCCGGGCGATGAATTGGGGCGCGGCACGCGCGCGGCACCTGGCCGGTGTTTCGGTCGGCATGGGGATGGCCGCGGCTGTTTGAAGGGGCGTCATTAGTTAGCGCAACAGTTAATCGACTGACTGCTGCGCAATAAAATTTGAACCCGGATCCGCCGGTGATGACCCAACTTTGAAACAGCCCTGTTTCAGGAGAATCATCATGTCGGATCCGGTCAGCTATTTCTGGATCGCTGTTGCGGTCATCATCATCCTGGTGGACCTCTGGGCCATCGTCAGTATCTTCCGAAGCGACAAGCCGGACGGGGTCAAGGTGGCCTGGTTCGTCGGTATCGTGTTGTTCCCGGTGCTCGGGTTGATTGTCTGGGGCATCTGGGGGCCACGCGGGATCAAGGCCGGTACCGGGCCAAGTTCGCCGGAGCACAGCAAGGGTTGAACGGGGTGAGCGACTGATCTGCATCCAACTGTCCACCCAGCAACAGCAGCCCAACATTTTGCTGGCCGACCAGCCGGTAGAAGTGTTGGGCTTCTAATTCAAGCCATTGAAAATAAAGGTTTTTATCTGTTGGCATGGGATGTGCGATAGCCCCTTGGTCATCGCATTCCAGGATTCAACCTCCCATGTCCACACCTGCCGTTTCCGCCCACTACGACATCCGTCAACCGGACGCCCATATCATCCGCGACGATGCCGAAGCGATCGCTGTTGCCCACCGTATCGCCGCGTTGCTGCGCGAAGGTGCCGCCGAGCGCGACCGCCAGCGCCGGGTGCCGGCCGATGTGGTCGATGCCTTTTCCAACAGCGGCCTGTGGGGCATTACCGTGCCCCGTGCCTACGGGGGCGCCGAGGTGTCTTTCGCCACGCTGGCCCGGGTGATCGCCATCGTTTCCGCCGCCGACCCGTCCCTCGGCCAGATCCCGCAGAACCACTACTGCCTGCTGGAGGACATCCGCCTGCAAGGCACCGAGGAGCAGAAGCGCTTCTTCTTCGACCTGGTGCTCAAGGGTCATCGCTTTGCCAACGCCTTGTCGGAGACCGGCGGCAAGACCGTGACCGACATCCGCACCCGCCTGGTCGCAGAGGGCGAGGGCTATCGCATCGACGGGCGCAAGGGTTACTGCACCGGCTCGCTCTACGCCCACTGGATCGGCGTGCTGGCCCTGGACGAACAGGACCGTGCGCAACTGGCCTTCGTCGAGCGCGGCACGCCGGGCCTGGTGGTGGTCGATGACTGGGACAGCATCGGCCAGCGCACCACCTCCAGCGGCACCGTCATCGCCGATGGCCTGCGCGTCCCGGCCTTCAATCTGTTTCCCAGCTACCGCTCCTATGAAGTGCCGACCCTGGCCGGACCTTTCGCCCAACTGACCACCGCCGCCATCGACGCAGGTATCGGCCGCGCCGCACTGGACGACACCATCGCCTTCGTTCGCGAGCATGCGCGGCCCTGGGTGGACGCCGGGGTCGAAAAGGCCGGCGATGATCCGCTGACCATCATCCAGGTCGGCTCGCTGGAAATCCGCCAGGAAGCCGCCGAGGCCCTGCTCGAGCGCGCCGGCTGGGTGCTCGACGCGGCCAAGCCGGCTCCAGACGAAGACAACGTGGCCGCCGCTTCGGTGGCCGTTGCCAAGGCCAAGGTGCTGACCACCGAAGCCGCCATCGAGGCGACCAACCGCCTGTTCGAACTGGGCGGCACCCGATCCTCCCTGGCCCGGCACAACTTCGACCGGCACTGGCGCAATGCCCGGGTGCATACCCTGCATGACCCGGTGCGCTGGAAATATCACCTGGTCGGCAACTGGGCGCTGAACGGCATCAAGCCGGCGCGGCATGACTGGAACTAGGGGCCGGCCATGAGCAAGCAGATCCGTCTCAATGCCTTCGCCATGAATACCGTCGGCCATCTGTCCCCGGGCCTGTGGCGCCATCCCCGCGACCAGTCGCGGCGCTACACCGACATTCATTATTGGGTGGAACTGGCCAGGACCCTGGAGCGTGGATGCATCGATGGTCTGTTCATCGCCGATGTACTGGGGGTCTATGACGTTTACGGCGGCAATGCCGACGCGGCCCTGAGCAGCGGCGCCCAGGTGCCGGTCAACGATCCGCTGCAACTGGTCCCGGCCATGGCGGCGGCCACCGAGCACCTGGGCTTCGGGGTGACCGCCTCGGTGTCCTTCGAGCATCCGTTTCCCTTCGCCCGGCGCATGTCCACCCTCGATCACCTGACCAAGGGCCGCGCGGGCTGGAACATTGTTACCTCCTACCTGAGCAGCGGTGCGCGCAGTCTTGGCCAGCGCGAACAACTGTCCCATGACCAGCGCTATGCCCTGGCCGAGGAATACCTGCAGGTTTGCTACAAGCTGTGGGAAAACAGTTGGGAGGAAGACGCGGTCCGCGCCGACCGCGACAGCGGGGTGTATGCCGATCCGGCGAAAGTGCACGGCATCGAACATGAGGGCACCTACTTCAAGGTTCCCGGCTTCCACCTCAGCGAGCCGTCGCCGCAGCGTACCCCGGTACTCTACCAGGCCGGCGCTTCAAGCCGGGGCCGGGCCTTTGCCGCAGCCAACGCCGAATGCGTGTTCGTTGCAGCACCGAGCAAGGCGGTGCTGAAGAAGCAGGTCGCCGACTTCCGTGCCGCAGCCGTGGCTGCCGGACGCGCGGCCGAGGATATCGTCATCCTTGAACAGTTGACGGTGATCGTCGCCGAGACCGACGAGGCGGCCCTGGCGCGCTTGCGCGAGTACCGCGAGTACGCCAGCGCGACCGGGGCGCTGACCCTGATGTCGGGCTGGACCGGGATCGATTTCTCCCGCTACGCACCAGAGCAGATCCTCAAGGAAGTACCCAGCGATGCCATCCAGTCGGCGGTCGAGGCCTTTACCCGGGCCGACCCGACGCGCACCTGGACCACCGCCGAAATCGCCGACTACTGCGCCATCGGTGGCGACGGTCCGGTGCTGGTCGGTTCGGCCCGGACGGTGGCCGACCAGTTGCAGGAATGGGTCGAGGAAACCGGCGTGGACGGCTTCAACCTGGCCAGCGTGGTCGCCCCGGAAACCTTTGTCGCCGTGGTCGACCTGCTGGTGCCGGAGTTGCAGGCCCGTGGTCTGTTCAAGCGTGAGTACAGCGAGGGCACCTTGCGCCACAAGCTGTTCGGCCAGGGCGACCGCCTGCGCGCGCCGCATCCCGTAGCGGCATTGCGCCGGGAGCGCGGGCAATGAACGAGTTGCTGGTCAACCTGAACTGGAGCGAAGTCGGCCAGGCCAGCCTGGAAACCCTGAGCATGCTGGCCGCTGCCCTGGGGTTTACCGTGCTGCTGGGCCTGCCCCTGGGTGTGCTGCTGTACCTCACTGGGCAGCGCCAGTTGCTCGCCAGCCCCGGCCTTTACCGGGTGATGTCGCTGGTGGTCAACGTGCTGCGCTCGCTGCCTTTCATCATCCTGCTGATCGTGCTGATCCCGGTCACCACCTTGTTGACCGGTACCTCGCTGGGCGTGCGCGGCACCATTCCGCCGCTGGTGGTGGGCTGCACCCCGTTCTTCGCGCGGCTGGTGGAAACCGCCCTGCGCGAGGTCGACCGCGGCCTGGTGGAAGCCAGCCAGGCCATGGGCGGCAGCACCTGGCAAATCATCCGCTACACCCTGTTGCCGGAGTCACGCACCGGACTGATCGCGGCGGTCACGGTGACGGCCATTGTCCTGGTCGATTACACCGCCATGGCCGGGGTGATCGGTGGCGGCGGACTGGGCGACCTGGCGATCCGCTTCGGCTACCAGCGGTTCCAGACCGATGTGATGGTGGTCACCGTGCTGCTACTGATCCTGCTGGTGCAGGCCCTGCAGATGAGCGGCGACCGCCTGGTGCGGCACTTTACCCGACGTTGAAACCCGTTTTTTTACAGTCCATTGGAGTCAGAACCATGTTCAAGCAGTCCCTGGCGGTCCTGGCCGCCGCACTCATCAGTTTCTCGGCACATGCCAATGAAAGGCTCACCGTCGGTGCCACCCCGGTGCCGCACGCGGAGATTCTCGAATTCGTCAAGCCGGTGCTGGCCAAGGAAGGCGTTGACCTGGATATCAAGGTGTTCACCGACTTTATCCAGCCCAACCTGCAACTGGCGCAGAAGAACCTCGACGCCAACTACTACCAGTACCGGCCGTTCCTCGATGATTTCAACAAGACCCGTCACACCGACCTGGTGCCGGTGGTGGGCGTGCATATCGAGCCCTTCGGTGCCTACTCGACCAGGATCAAGGACCTCAAGGACCTGCCCGACGGCGCCAGCGTCGCCATTCCCAACGACCCGGTGAATACCGGTCGGGCCCTGGTGCTGCTGCACGAGGCCGGGTTGATCAAGCTCAAGGACCCGAGCAACACCCTGGCCACCCAGCGCGATATCGTCGAGAACCCGAAGAAGCTGAAGATCCGTGAACTGGAAGGCGCGCTGCTGGCGCGAGCGGTGAACCAGGTGGACCTGGCCTTCGTGTTCGCCAACTACGCGCTGGAGGCCGGAATCGACACCAGCAGTGCGCTGATCGTCGAGAAGGGCAAGGACCTGTACGTCGAGTACCTGGTCGCGCGGCCGGACAATATCCAGGACCCGGGCATCCAGAAGCTGGCCAAGGCGTTGAACACGCCCGAGGTCAGGCAGTTCATCCTGACCCGGTACAAGGGGCAGATCGCGCCGGGGTTCTGAGCCTGGATCTTCATCTGCCTCGAGGGCCTCATCGCTGGCAAGCCAGCTCCCACAGGGACCTTGTGGGAGCTGGCTTGCCAGCGATTGGCACTCAGCAACAACACAACAATCCCGGACCCGCCCCATGACCAGCTTCCCCCCGGAAACCCTCACCACCCATCTGCACCTCCAGGGCATCGGCAAGCGCTACGGCAACCTTACCGCCCTGGCCGATATCGACCTGCATATCCAGCGTGGCGAGATCTTCGGCATCATTGGCCGCAGCGGCGCCGGCAAGTCCTCGTTGCTGCGCCTGATCAACCGCCTGGAAACCCCCAGCGCCGGCCAGGTCCTGATCAACGGCCAGGACATTGCCCGGCTGGGCAGCGCCGAACTGCGTCCGCTGCGCCGCCAGGTCGCGATGATCTTCCAGCACTTCAACCTGCTGTCC